>NZ_AP023189.1:4228571-4530000 GCF_012767755.2 Pseudomonas tohonis | reverse complement strand
CCCTCGCTGCGGGTGTTCGGCGTCGAGCCGGAGCAGTGCGACCTGCTCGCCGATCGCCATGCGCCGCACGAGATCCAGGGCCTGTCCATCGGCCTGGTGCCGAGCATCCTCAACCTCGAGGTGCTCGACGGCATGCTCAAGGTGGCCAAGGCGGATTGCCTGGAGCGCGTGCGCCGCACCATGCGCAGCGATGCGGTGAGCCTGGGGCTGTCCTCGGCGGCCAACCTGGTGGCCATCGCCAGCCTGGCCGGCGAGCTGCCGCGCGGCAGCCGGGTGCTGACCCTGATCTACGACGGTGTGGACGGCTACCTGCCGCATTTCGAATAACGAGCCTGGGGAGGGCGACAGGATGTGGGGATATCTCGACAGGTTGCGGCTCTATGACGAGCTGCTCGATCAGTTGGTGCATGCACTCAAGCCGGCGGACCTGGACCTGCTCATGCCGCACCTGGACGGCATCATGGACGAGGCCGTGCAGCAGGTGGCCGAGGACCTCCAGGCCTATGCCCGGCGCGACCCCGCCACGGCCGGCCGCATCGACCTCGTGCTCGGCTCCTACGCCTCCTTCAAGGCGGTGCTGTTCCACCGCCTGGCGCACCAGGTATGGATGCGTGGCGCGGTGGAGGGGCGCGAGGCCATGGCGCACAAGCTGGCCAGCACCGGCAAGCTGCTCTCCGGCGCCGAGATCCACCCGGCTGCCCGCATCGGCAAGCGCTTCGTGCTCGACCACGGCTTCGGCACCGTGATCGGCGAGACCTGCGAGATCGGCGACGACTGCTACCTGCTCAGCGGCGTCACCCTCGGCGCCTCGGGCATCGCCGACAACCCGGGTGGCAAGCGCCATCCCCGCCTGGGCAACCAGGTGGAGGTGGGCGCCGGGGCGCGCCTGCTCGGGCCCATCAGCATCGGCGACAACGTATTCATCAGCCCCGCGTGCGTGATCACTCGCGATGTGCCGGCCAACACCAAGGTGAGCATCGTCAACCAGTTGCAGATGCAACGCGCGTCGATGTCGTCCAACTGCGGCTACCTCGGTGCCTTCGCCCTCAACGAGCGCGTGCACCTGGTGGGCGAGCTGCCCGAGAGTGGCGAGGTACTGGTGCTGGACGCCGAGCATCGGCGCTTCGGCTGCATGGCCCTGGAATGCACGGTGCAGGAGCGCAACCACCGCCAGTACCGGTTGCGCAGCATCGGCCTGGCACTGCCGGCCCCGCGCTACCCGCTGCACCTGCGGATCATCGGCCCCGATCACGACATCACCCTTCTCGACCCACCCGGGCTCAGCGCCCTGGTGCGTTCCCAGCTGCAACCCTACTTCCTGAGCATCGGAGGCTGAAATGTCCGTATTCGCCATGCACACCCGCGCCCTGTTCGACGAGGCGCCCTACCAACGCACCTTCACCGCCCGCGTTCTCGCGGTGAGTGACCAGGGCGTGGCGCTGGACCAGACGCTGTTCTATCCCACCGGCGGCGGCCAGCCGGGTGACCAGGGCCACTTCCTGCTGCCCGACGGCTCGGTGGTGGCGGTGGTCGGCACCCAGCGCGACCCCCTGTTGCGCTCGATGATCTGGCACCAGCTGGAGGAGGGTGCCGCACCGGTCGCCGCCGGTATCGAGCTGCAGGGTTGCCTGGACTGGGAGCGCCGCTACCAGCACATGAAGATGCACACCTGCCTGCACCTCCTGTGCTCGATCATCGATGCGCCGGTCACCGGTTGCAGCATCGCCGCCGACAAGGGCCGCCTGGACTTCGACCTGCCGGAGTCGACCCTGGACAAGGAGCGCCTGACCCACGCGCTGAACGAACTGATCGAAGGCGCCCTCGACGTGCGCACCCACATGCTGCCGGCCAACGAGTACAACACCGTGCTGGAGATCACCCGCACCCAGGCCGTGGCACCGCCGGTGCTGCAGGGCATGGTGCGCGTGGTCGATATCCCCGGCGTGGACATCCAGCCCTGTGGCGGCACCCATGTGCGCAATACCCAGGAGATCGGCCAGGTGGTGTGCGACAAGATCGAGAAGAAGAGCCGCCACAACCGTCGTGTGACCTTGCGTTTCGCCTAGATGGCCTTCTATTGATGGGCCCCCGCGTTCGCGGGGGAGACGAGAGGTGGGGCGTGCAGGGCATGAGCGTCACCCTCGTCGCGAACCGGCGCGGGCGTCACCCGCTTTATGACTGGCCTGCGTTCGTGGGCTCCGTGAACCGCAATACTCCCATTCACCGTCACCCCCGCGAACGCGGGGAATCACTGGGCGGGCAGGGTGGCGCTGGCCCTCACACCCACTGGTCGCTGCGCTTGCGCTTGACCCGCAGCATGGTCGGCAGGATCAGGCCCAGGAGCAGGCCGGCGCCGGCGATGCTGCCGCCATAGACCATGTAGCGCATCAGCACCTGCTTGTTCTCGTCGCCCAGTTGCGCCTGCACTTCGCGCAACTCGGAGCGGGCCTGGTTCAGTTCGCTGTCCAGTGTCGCGCGGGCGGCCTGGGCTTCGTCGATCAGCGCCTTGCGCGAGTCCATGGTTTCCTGCATGCCTTGCACGCGGGTCTTCCAGGTCTGGTCGATGCCTTCCAGCTCCGCGCTCAGCTCGCTCACCTTCTGTTCCAGTTGCGGCAGGCGCTCGGCCTGGCCAGGGACCTGCTGCAGGTCGCGGGTGGGAATCCACACCGCGCTGCCGTTCTCGCCGCGCACCTGGCTGTAGTCGCCCTGGGTGCTCAGCAGCTCGACTTTCTGCCCGGAGACGAGGGTGCCGACGATGCGGTAGCCGTCGGTCGGGCCGCTGCGCACGTAAGTGCTCAGGCTGTCGCTGACCCAGCGCGTGGTGTCGGCCTTCTCCTCGGCCTGCGCGGGCGAGCCGAGCAACAGCAGGCCACTGAACAGGCCGGCACCGAGGGCGCGGGGGGAGAGCGAGGAAACACGGGCGAGCAGATGACGGGTCAGGGGCATGGGGCAATCTTCACATGGCAATGGAACGGAACCCGAAGTGCGGGCGTGATAAGCGCCGGCCAGGCGAGCATCGCGTTCATCGAGGGTGGAGCCTGCGCTGCTTCCGCTTTCCGGGTGGCGAATGGCCACGCCATCCACCCGGTTCGGGCCGACAGCGAACTGACAGTTCGCGACCCCGCCTAGTTCACTCATGGCCCCGCAAGCGAGACGGGTGGTCGAGCGGCAAAGGGGCATGCGGGGTAATTAGTCGAGATACAAGAGGGGGCCACGCACCACCGGGTCCTCCGTGCAGCTTCACAGAGCGCTACCCATCCTGCGGGGCGGCATTCGGATGGGTCGGGCGGCGCTCCGCGAGCGAAGCGAAACCCATCATTTCGCAGCGCGGCGATTATCCGGGTGTAGATGGCGCTTTTTTATCCACCAGCGGTGCCGGCCGGGACACAGGAGACCCCGTAGGTACGAAGCCCAGCGTCGCGAGGCCGAACATCGCACCGTTGAGCCTCGCTGCGCTCGGCACCAACCTACGGCGCGCTGCAGGTGGGTCGACGTGCTGGGTGGATGTGCCCACTCGCCCCGTAGCCCGGGCTTCACCCCGGGAGAGCAGGCCTCAATGCAGCGCCCGGGTCACCAGGTAGGTCAGCAACTGCGGGTCATCGCCCGGGTCGATGGTGCGCACCGGCTTCGGCAAGCCGTCCAGCACCGCGCTCCAGAAGGCCTGGGCGGGTTGGTCTTCGCGGTAGAAGCGCACCAGCCAATTGTGGTCGCCCTCCATCAGCACCTGGGTCGCCAGCAGGCGGCCGATGCCCTGCCTGCGGTAGCGCTTGAGGATGAACAGGTCCGCCAGCTCCAGGGCGTCGATGCCCGGCAACTCGCTGCGTTCGATCAGCAGGAACCCGGCGATGAAGCCATCCACCAGGATCAGGTTGGCGCTCCATTGCGGTTCCTGCCAGTAACGCGCCAGGTGCTCCTCGTGGATGTAGAAACGCCCGTCCGCCTCCACGTCCTCCTCCTCCCAGTCCGAGGACTCGTAGGCGTAGAACTGGTACAGGTTGCGGATCAGCTCTGCCTGCTCGGGGCCGGTCTGCAGCAGTTCGAGGGTGACGTCGTTCATGGTCGGGCATTCGTGAGGAGGAGGGCGCGGCATTCTACCCAGAGCGCCGTGCCGTGCGCCTAGGGGAAGTAGTGTTTCTGCCGCTTCAGCCATACCGGGTCGCTGGGCAGGGCATCGATGGCGTTGTCCAGCGCCGGCAGCAACTTCTCGTACCGGGCCGGCACCAGCAGTTGGCGCGGGTAGCGGTACAGCACCGGCTCGGCGACATGGATTCGTTCGCGCAGCCCGGGCTGCTGGTGCTCCTGGTAGTCCAGGGTGCGCATGCCCACCACCGTGGCGTCGATCCAGCCACGCAGCAGCCGCTCCAGGTTGGCCAGCTCGCTGTTGGCGTTCTGCCGTTCAGTCTTGCCGCTGGCCAGGACCGCCTGCAGCTCCGGGTAGGCGTGCCCACCCACCAGCCCCAGGCGCTTGCCTGCGAGGTCGTCGATACCCAGCCTGCTCACTTCCCCCTGGCTGCGTGACACCAGCAGGTTGCCGTCGTCGATGAAGGCGTGGCTCCAGCGGTAGCGGGAGGCGTCGGCGAACCAGTCCGGGCTCACGCCCACCACCAGCCCGTCGAGCTGGCCCTGCTGCAGCAACAGGTCCAGGCGCCGACGCGGGATTTCCTGCACCGTGAAACGGTAGTCGGGCATCTGCGCTTCGAGGCGCTCGGCCAGGTCGAAATACAGGCCCTGGCGGCGCCCGGCGTCCACCACGTAGGGCGGTTTCTGCTGGTAGCTGTAGAGCAGGATTTCCCTCTGTTCGGCCTGCAGCGTCGTGCAGCAGCAGAGCCAGAAGATGAACAGTATCGACCTCAAGCTACCCCCGTTGACCGGCGTCCTCGTGCATGCCGGCCCGTTGCCGCCCATGGTGTTTATGACCCCGCCGGAAAGCGTAGCGTTCGCTGGATGAACAGGCATGACCGCGTTCACGAAAGAGGCCGTCGAAGAAAAAAGCGGGAGCCCAGGCTCCCGCTTTTCATTCCAGGCCCCGCTTCAGCCCATCACTTGTTGCCGGTCAGCGCCGCGTAGCTGGTCATCAGGTTGCGATAGTCCGGGATGTGGTTGGAGCACAGGGCCGCCAGGCCTTCCACGTCGTTGCGCCAGTCGCGGTGCAGCTCGCAGGCGACGCCGAACCAGTTCATCAGTTGCGCGCCGGCCTGGCTCATGCGGTTCCACGCCGCGTCGCGGGTGATTTCGTTGAAGGTGCCGGAGGCGTCGGTCACCACGAACACTTCGAAGCCTTCCTCCAGGGCGGAGAGGGCCGGGAAGGCCACGCAGACCTCGGTCACCACGCCGGCGATGATCAGCTGCTTCTTGCCGGTGGCCTTGATCGCCTTGACGAAGTCCTCGTTGTCCCAGGCGTTGATCTGGCCCGGGCGGGCGATGTAGGGCACGTCCGGGAACAGCGCTTTCAGTTCCGGTACCAGCGGGCCGTTGGGGCCGGTTTCGAAGCTGGTGGTGAGGATGGTCGGCAGCTTGAAGAACTTGGCGAGGTCGGCCAGGGCCAGGACGTTGTTCTTGAACTTGTCCGGCTCGATGTCGCGGACCAGGGACAGCAGGCCAGCCTGGTGGTCGACCAGCAGGACGACGGCGTTGTCTTTATCGAGACGGTTGTAGGTGAAGTGGGTCATGGTGCGTTCCTCGCTTTTCGATAAGGGGTGCCGGTTTGGCGTGGGTGTTCTCTGCTTCGTTGCAGTGGCTGACTGCATGGAGGAAAGATTAAATTTGGCACCCTTGATCCGCTAGACTGCGAAAATTGCCTCTAGCGTTCTATATGGAGAACGAGCGTGGAAGACCTGAACACCCTCTACTACTTCACCCAGGTGGTGGAGCACGGCGGCTTCGCCCCCGCCGGCCGCGCGCTGGACATGCCCAAGTCCAAGCTCAGCCGGCGCATCGCGCAGCTCGAGGAGCGCCTCGGCGTGCGCCTCATCCACCGCACCAGCCGGCACTGCTCGCTCACCGAAATCGGCCAGGAGTACTACCAGCGCTGCGTGGCCATGCGCGTGGAGGCGGAAGGGGCGGCTGAGGTGATCGAGCGCAACCGTTGCGAGCCGCGCGGCCTGGTGCGCATCGCCTGCCCGACCACGCTGCTCAACTCCTGGGTCGGGCCGATGCTCACCCGCTACATGCTCAAGTACCCGCTGGTGGAGCTGTTCATCGAGAGCACCAACCGCCGGGTGGACCTGCTCCACGAAGGCTTCGACATCGCCCTGCGGGTGCGCTTCCCGCCGCTGGAAAACACCGACATGGTGATTAAGGTGCTCGCCGACAGCACCCAGTGCCTGGTGGGCCGGCCGGACTTCCTCACCCGGTTGCCGGCAGGCTTCGCGCCGGAGGAGCTGGGCCGCCTGCCGAGCCTGCACTGGGGGGGGGCGCAGCGGGACTACCAGTGGGAACTGTTCGGCCCGGACGGGGCGCGGCTGACCATCCCGCATCGCCCGCGCATGGTCACCGATGACCTGCTGGCGCTGCGCAACGGCGTGCTGGGCGGGGTCGGCATCGCCCACCTGCCACGGGTAGCGGTGCGTGAAGACCTGGCCAACGGCACGCTGGTGGAGATGCTGCCGGGCTTCTCGCCCAAGTGCGGCATCGTCCACGCCATCTTCCCGTCGCGGCGCGGGCTGTTGCCCTCGGTGCGCTCGTTGATCGACTTCCTCGGCGAAGAGTTCGCCGGCAGCGACATGGCCTGAGAGGGGCCGGGCGGGAGCGGTGGGCTGAAGCGGAGCGCTGCCCGGCCCACCCTACGCCCACCCGGGGAGGGGAGCTGGCGTCAGCCGAACTCCTCCATGCTGGCGCGCACCTCTTCCAGGGCGTTGCCCAACAACTGCTCCAGCGGCTCGCCCGGGATGCCGTCGCGCAGCATGGCCTTGAGCGCCTGACTGGCGCTGGCGAAATCGTCCTGGTGGTAATAGAGGCTGCCGAAGCGGCCGTCGCGGTCGAAGAACAGGAAGTGGGCGCCTTCGAGAATGTCCGCCACCCTGTACCAGCCGTAGCCGATGAAGCGCTCATTCAGCGCCGCGATCTCCTCCGCGCCGAAGTGGCGGCCCGCGTCGAACTCCGGGCGATCCCCACCCCAATGGGCGCGTATCACGTCGATGATCCCGGCCGAGCCGCCTTGCTCACGCAGCCAGTCCGCCAGCTCGGCGGGGGCGGGAATCCAGAAGCAGTGGGACTCGGACTCGGTCTGGTTCTTCAGTGCGCCGAGGGTGCGGTAGAAGCCTTGCAGCTCCGCCGGCAGCGGGCCGGTGAGGGCGGCCAGCTGCTCGATATCCTCCTCCGACGCGGGGCCTTCGGTGTAGAGCTCGTCCTCTTCCCCGTTGATCTCGAGGTAGGTCTGGTTATAGGCGTCGATGCCGTCGCGGAGGGTGTCCATGCTGTCGTCCGATCTGTTGGCTAAGCCCCGTGGGGCGGATGGCGGCACCTTAGCCGAATGCCTTGAAGGCATTGTGAAACCAGTGCGCGTTTGCGTGATCCGGTGGTCGGCCCAATCCACTCCCACCGCTCGGATGGGTAGAGCGAAGCGAAACCCATGCTGCAATGGGGGATCACTCCGCGCTCCCTAGGCGAATGAATTCGCCCCTACGGGTATTCGGCCTGTACTACCAGTCGGTGAAGGGCATCCGCTTCCAGCTCGGCTCATCGCTGAGTGCCGGGTCGTCCCGGCTGGCGAGGAAGACCGGCAGATCCTGCCGGGCGATCCAGATATCCCCCTGCCATTTCAGAATGCCGATCCGCTGATTGGCCCAGCTCATATGGGCCCTCCGTGGCGTCGCCTCGGCGTCGCGGTGGCGGTCGTACAGCGCTGGTACGACTTCCTCGCTGAGCCAGCGGCTGATACAGCGGTGTTCCGGATGGGCGAAGCGATACAGCAGCCGGTACGCACCGGCCTCGCTGATGGCAATCACCTCTTCGCTACCACCGCTCGCATGCCGCAGCACGACGGCACGGCGCTGGTGCGGGTCCACCAGGCGTGGCATCCGGTTAGGGCGCAGCGCGCCGATGAGGCGGGCGAAATCGATCGCGACCAGCCAGGGCTGGTTGTCGATCATAACGGTGCGCAGGAAAAGGTTGTGGCGTTGGAAAACGATGGGGGTGTATGCGTCGTGCATGGTGGAACTCCTACTAGAACCCAAGAGCTGCCACCCGCGTCGCCAAACGAGGGTGGCAGACCACGCGGGGTTGGCGAACCGGCTAGTAGGAACCGGCAGACCCGGGGGTCTCCCCGCGCGATCTGCCATAACGCAGAGCAGTGCATGACTGCATGCGTGCGGGGGCCTGCAAAAACATTCGCCGTTCTCGCAAGCACCTCGGCGCTATCGCGCCTACTAACTTCGGGTCGCCAAACCCGGCCACGGGATTGACCGTGGCCGGGGGAGGATAGAGCTAAGGAGTTGTTAGGGCAACCAACATGCTAATCGCGTTGCTTGGTTGGTCGGTTAAAGCCTCAAAGCGTCTGTCCAGTCCTTGTTCTGCAGGTGCGGAGAGTTGCATGTCACGGCTTTTTCTATGGCTTTACTGTCACCTTTAACTAGCTTGTGTATCTCGCTCATGAGCGATCTAAAAGCTGATTTTCCGTGGCACTGCTGTATGGATAACGGCGTTCTTCCATCTTTCGGTAGGAAGTGCTTGTCGCTGGGTGGGATGTCAGGAATTCCAGCCCCTTTCCTAAGTGATTTTTTGTTTTTCATTCTATCTGAATCATAAAGCCGTTCTTTTATCACCGCTCTTGCTGATCTTATTTTTCCAATAATGTCATCTCGACTTAATGCTAGGGCTTCTGTCGTCGCTTTTTCTATTATCTCCGGATTGGCGATTTTCTTAAGGGCCGTTTCCAAATGTCTCGGGTCTATGAATGAGTGCTCTATATCATTGCCGTGAGTGAAGATTTCGTGAATGGAATCAGTCTCTTCAGATTTTAACCATGCGTCAAATATAAGTTTTTCGAATTTTATTTCGCTGTCCGTTCTGAAGTCTCTATCTCTGTGAATTACTATTTTTGCGTCTGGGCGCAAGGTTCTTAATATTAAGGCTAGTTGTCTTGCTCCTTGGAGATTGTTGCAGCCGTTATAGGAGATTGCTGCAATGTTTTCCTTGGTGTTTGCGGCGGCAAGGAGCTTAACCAGTCTTGTGTCTTTGTCTTCGGTAAGAAGGATTATTTTATTTCGAGGATAAAAAGCTTCTGCTCCTAGGTTAAGGGCGCCAAGCTCCATAAGTATGGGGATTGCTGGTTGTTGGCCTGGGTTGACTTTTACTTCTTTTCCTTCGCTTAGCCAAACGACCGAAGCATTCTCATCATGCTGTAGTAACTGGATTAGCTGTGGGGAGTGTGTGGCTAGGAGAATTCTAGTGTTCGTATTGTCGGTAAGAGCTTTAAGCGCAGAGTGGAGTCGAGTTTGGCTATCTGCATGGAGATGCGCATCCGGCTCATCAAGAAGCAAGAGTGGTGGGTTGTAAAAACACGCATAGGCAAGAATCTGAATGACTTGCAGCATTCCGGTTGAAGCCATGTCCAGCGTGAAATAGCTGTCAAGATAGTAGACATTTATGTTTATGTACCTGTCTCTGTTCTTGTTGTGTGTGATGTATAGTCGTGCCCCCGAATAACACTCATCAAGTAGTTTGGAGAATAACTTCCATGAGGATTTTTCTGGTAGGCCATCTAGGTCTATCGACTCGTTGTTCCATTTTTCGATGTTGTTTTCATCAAGATCCTGAGTGAATAGGTGATCAAGGAGAGTGCGTAGGTAGAGATTTGCATCTCCGTGCATGGCCGCTGCATCCAAGGCCCCTTTAGTTCTCCACTCCTCTTTTATTGGTATGCCTGATAGCCCTGGTGTGAGTATGGAGAATGGTTTTTTTTGATTCCCAATTCCTGGCATTAAACTGAGGTCGCCCTCGTGGTCTAGGGCGAGGTTGGCGTTTTTGCCTCGGCTGATATGTACACTTAACTGTGATGTTTTTTCTTTCTCATCTTCTGTGGTGATCGTGCATTCGAAGCCTAATTTAAATGACTTGGTCTGGCTGGCAGGCTCTTTGTATCGCAAGTCCAATATTGTTGCGGTCGGTCTATAGATAATGTCTTCGTTGGCTAGTGTTTTGAATACGTCAACGGTTCCGGTTCTCTTGACAGACTTAAAACTGGCTTGGCATATCGCGGTATAGAGTTGGGCGGCCTGGAGGATGCTGCTTTTGCCACTTGCGTTCCCGCCCACAATGGCTGTAATTGGTTTTACTGATATTGTTTGTCTTTCTATTTTTTTAAAATTCTCAATTATTATTTTTTCTAGTCGAATTCCTTTCATGGACGCTCCTTCAATTTGCTTCGTTATTCGGGTGGGCTGGTTTATGGCTAGATATGTTCTTTTTTTCCAAAAAAAAGGGCCCTTCCGGGCCCGTTTTCGTGTCACTTAGATAGGAACTTCATTCCCTCTTCCAGCCCGCTCAACGTCAGCGGGTACATCTGGTCCTCGATCAGCTCGCGCATGATGTTGGTCGAGGCGGTGTAGTTCCAGGTGTCCTTGGGGTAGGGGTTGATCCAGATGAGCTTCTTGTACTTCTCCATGAAGCGCTTGATCCACACGTAGCCCGGCTCCTCGTTCCAGTGCTCGACGCTGCCGCCGGCCTGGGTGATTTCGTAGGGGGCCATGGCGGCGTCGCCGACGAACACCACCTTGTAGTCCGGGCCGTACTTGTGCAGCAGGTCCAGGGTGGAGGTGCGTTCGGAGGTGCGGCGCAGGTTGTTCTTCCACACCGATTCGTACACGCAGTTGTGGAAGTAGAAGTACTCGAGGTGCTTGAACTCGGTCTTGCAGGCGGAGAAGAGTTCCTCGCAGACCTTCACGTGGGCGTCCATGGAGCCGCCGATGTCCAGCAGCAGCAGGAGCTTCACGCTGTTGCGGCGTTCGGGGCGCATCTGGATGTTGAGCAGGCCGGCATCGCGTGCGGTGTGGTCGATGGTGCCGTCCAGGTCGAGTTCGTCCTGGGCGCCCTGGCGGGCGAACTTGCGCAGGCGGCGCAGGGCGACCTTGATGTTGCGGGTGCCCAGCTCCACCTGGTCGTCGAGGTTCTTGTACTCGCGCTGGTCCCACACCTTGGCGGCCTTGCCCTGGCGCTTGCCGGCGTCGCCGACGCGGATGCCCTCGGGGTTGAAGCCGCCGGAGCCGAAGGGGCTGGTGCCACCGGTGCCGATCCACTTGTTGCCGCCGGCGTGGCGTTCCTTCTGTTCTTCCAGGCGCTTCTTGAACTCTTCGATGAGCTTGTCCAGGCCACCGAGGGACTGGATCTGCGCGCGCTCCTCGTCGGTCAGCATGCGCTCGAACTCCTTGCGCAGCCATTCCTCGGGGATCAACGCCTCGATGTGCTGGTTGAGGTTTTCCAGGCCCTTGAAGTAGGCGCCGAAGGCCCGGTCGAACTTGTCGAAATGGCGCTCGTCCTTGACCAGGATGGTGCGCGACAGGAAGTAGAACTCGTCCATGTCGGCGAACACCACGTTGTGCTTCAGCGCGTTGATCAGGTCCAGCAGCTCGCGGACGGAGACCGGCACCTTGGCCGCGCGCATTTCGTTGAACAGGTTGAGCAGCATGGCTGCGCCCTCTTGCTGGTTGGCCTCAGGAACGGGGTTCCCGGGGCAGGCCGTCGGCTATGGCGTACCAGTCGGCCTTGGATTCGGGGTAGATGTGTTTCTGCGGGATCTCGCCAAGGGGCGAGTCCAGCGTGCCCAGGGCGATCGACACCCAGTTGGGGTGGGCCTTGTCGCTGTACCACTGCAGGGTGGCGCCGCACTGCCGGCAGAAGCTGCGGGTGACGCCGGGGCTGGAGTGATAACGGGTCACCAGGTCCTCGCCCGCGGTCCAGCGGAAGCTGCTCCAGCGCACGTTGCCGTAGGTGGCGAACGCGGCGCCATGGCCCTTGCGGCACTGGCTGCAATGGCAATGGGTGGCGGATTCGATGGGCGCGTCGACCTGGTACTTCACCGCGCCGCACAGGCAGCTGCCGTTATGCATCCTGACCTCTGGCTACGGGTGGAGGCGCCCCTCCGGGACAGGAGGGGCGGCCGGGGTCAGCGGCTGGCGCGACGGCTCATGAACGCCAGGCGTTCGAGCAGCTGTACGTCCTGCTCGTTCTTCACCAGGGCGCCGGCCAGGGGCGGGATGGCCTTGGTGGGGTCGCGCTCGCGCAGCACGGCTTCGCCGATGTTGTCGGCCATCAGCAGCTTCAGCCAGTCGACCAGCTCGCTGGTGGAGGGCTTCTTCTTCAGGCCCGGCACCTTGCGCACGTCGAAGAACACGTCCAGCGCCTCGGCGACCAGGTCCTTCTTGATGTTGGGGTAGTGCACATCGACGATCTTCTGCAGGGTCTCGCGATCCGGGAAGGCGATGTAGTGGAAGAAGCAGCGGCGCAGGAAGGCGTCCGGCAGTTCCTTCTCGTTGTTGGAGGTGATGATGATGATCGGGCGCTGCTTGGCCTTGATCGTTTCGTTGGTCTCGTAGACGTAGAACTCCATCTTGTCGAGTTCCTGCAACAGGTCGTTGGGGAACTCGATGTCGGCCTTGTCGATCTCGTCGATCAGCAGGATCACGCGCTCCTCGGACTCGAACGCCTCCCACAGCTTGCCTTTCTTGATGTAGTTGCGAACGTCGTGGACCTTCTCGGAGTTCAGCTGCGAGTCGCGCAGGCGGCTGACCGCGTCGTACTCATACAGGCCCTGGTGCGCCTTGGTGGTGGACTTGATGTGCCAGGTGATCAGGCGGGCACCGAAGGATTCGGCCAGTTGCTCGGCGAGCATGGTCTTGCCGGTGCCCGGCTCGCCCTTGACCAGCAGCGGGCGTTGCAGGGTGATGGCGGCGTTGACCGCGAGCTTGAGGTCGTCGGTGGCGACGTAGGACTGGGTGCCTTCGAACTTCATCAGGGAATCCTCGAACGGTAACGCCCGGCTCGGCCGGGGCCTTCGGTATTTACGGAAAAGCCGACTATAACGCGCGGCCCGGCGCACTGTGAACGCAGACGGGGCATTCAGTCACTGAATGGGCGGTCACTCTTCTTCCAGCCTAGACACTCCCGGCCCGGCGCGTACCCCGACCTGCGATGGGCGGTGGCTCAAGCACGGGCCTGGCAGGTGGGCGGCTGTCACCTTCGGCAACAGGCTGGCCTGCCCTCTGGGAGCGGATTCATCGGCGAGGGGGGCCGGCCGTCAGTCGTTCTTCTCCGGCGGCGGGCGTTCGAAGCGGGTGGTGAAGGCTTCGATGAAGGCGTTGCGCAGGATCGACAGGAAGGCCTGGAAGGCGCTGATGTCCTGGCGATGCACGTTGCCGCTGAGTTCCACGCGGGTGGCGAACTGGTCGCGCTGCTGGTTCTTCAGCACCGTCTCGCCGCCGCCGACCAGGACCTCCCACAAGGAACGGAGGAAACCCTTGTCGTCGTTCTCCACGTCCTGCTCCCAGTCGAAGACATCGACGTTGCGCAGCAGCGGCTTGATGTAGCCGCTGAGCTGGGCGTTATCGGCACGGGCCTCGATCACCAGGTCGCCGCTGCCGGCCTTGAAGTCGAACTTGCCGTAGGCGCGGGAGAAGTCGTTGAGCCGGGGCAGGTCGACGTCGCGGGCGCGCAGGCGCAGCTCGAAATCCTCGAAGTTCTTGAACGGGTCGAAGCGTGCCTCCACCTCCAGCGGCGCGTGGCCGAGCAGTTGCGCCCGCCCCTCGAAGCGCGCCACGCGCTCGCCACTGTCGTCGGCGACGTTGGTCAGGTTGTAGAGGCTGGCGTTCACCTCGCTGGCGTCGATGTCCACCTTGGGCGTCGAGCTGAAGTTGTGGAAGGCGATGCGGCCGTTGACCACGCGCACCTCGTCGAGGGTGATGGGCAGCAGCTTGTTCAACTGGTCGCGCCAGTCGGTGCCGGCACCGGTCTGCGAGTCCTGCTTGTTCTTGCCGCCGTCGACGAAGTTCACCTCCGGCGCCTCGAAGATCACCCGTGCCACCACGCTGTGGTCGTACCAGAGCGAGTGCCAGCTCACCGCCAGGTCGATGCCCGGGGCATCCAGCAGCGGCACCGGGATCGCGCCGTCGGCCTTGACGATGGACAGGCCGTTGATGCGATAGGCGCCGCGCCACCAGGCCAGGTCGACATCGGCGATATGACCGCGGTACTCGCCCATGTCGGCGAGCTTGCCGTTGAGGTAGTCGCGGATCAGCCAAGGCAGCGCGAAGTGCGCCACCACCAGCAGCAGGACGAGGGTGAGGAGCGCCCCGAGGGGCAGGCTGTAGCGTCTTTTCATGGGGGCATCCGCCGGGGGCGATTCTCTTTCATGGACTGCCGCCCACTGCAATGAGTTCGGCTGGACTGCACTGGCGCGCGGGCATAGGCTGGTCGCTTTTCAACCGCCCGCCACCTCTAAGGACAGGCCCATGACCCGTATCTATGCAGACAACTCCAAAGCCATCGGCAATACGCCCCTGGTGATGGTCAACCGGCTCGGCCCGAAGGGCGTGACCATCCTCGCCAAGGTCGAGGGGCGCAACCCCGCCTATTCGGTGAAGTGCCGCATCGGCGCAAACATGATCTGGGACGCCGAGGAGCATGGGCGCCTGCGCCCCGGCATGACCCTGGTGGAGCCCACCTCCGGCAACACCGGCATCGGCCTGGCCTTCGTCGCCGCCGCTCGTGGCTACAAGCTGATCCTCACCATGCCGTCCTCCATGAGCCTGGAGCGTCGCAAGGTGCTCAAGGCGCTCGGCGCCGAGCTGGTGCTCACCGAGCCGGCCAAGGGCATGAAAGGGGCCATCGAGAAGGCCGCCGAGATCGCCGCCGGCAACCCCGAGCAGTACCTGCTGCTGCAACAGTTCGAGAACCCGGCCAACCCGGCCATCCACGAGAAGACCACCGGCCCTGAGATCTGGAACGACACCGACGGCGCGGTGGACGTGCTGGTGGCGGGCGTCGGCACCGGCGGCACCATCACCGGCGTGTCGCGCTACATCAAGCAGCAGTGCAACAAGCCGATCCTCTCGGTGGCGGTCGAGCCGGTCACCTCGCCGGTGATCAGCCAGACCCTGGCCGGCGAAGAGGTCAAGCCCAGCCCGCACAAGATCCAGGGCATAGGCGCGGGCTTCGTGCCGAAGAACCTCGACCTGTCCATCGTCGACCGCGTCGAGCAGATCACCGACGACGAGTCCAAGGCGATGGCCCTGCGCCTGATGCGCGAGGAAGGCATCCTCTGCGGCATCTCCGGCGGCGCCGCCATGGCCGTCGCCGTGCGCCTGGCGGAGAAGCCGGAGATGCAGGGCAAGACCCTCGTCGTCATCCTCCCCGACTCCGGCGAGCGCTACCTCTCCACCATGCTCTTCGACGGCCTGTTCACCGAGCAGGAACTGCAGCAGTAAGGCCTGCCAGCATGCCCCCGGCTCGCTGGGGGCATGCGCACTTGTGGGAGCGAATTCATTCGCGAAATCCCGGCGCCGATGTGCCGGGTTTCACGCCGAACCGGTAGGGCGGGTACAACCCGCGTAGGGGCGAATTCATTCGCCCAGCCAGGCCACCGGTGCACACCCGCATCCCACCCGGCACAAACCCTCCTTGGTGGGAGCGAATTCATTCGCGATGGGGCTGGCACCTATCCACCAGGTTTCCCTTGTAGGGGCGAATTCATTCGCCCAGCCAGGCCACCGGCGCACACCCGCATCCCACCCGGCACAAGTCCTCCTTGGTGGGAGCGAATTCATTCGCGATGGGGCTGGCACCGATCCGCCAGGTTTCCCTTGTAGGGGCGAATTCATTCGCCCGGGAACGCGGAGCGGTCCCCGGCAGCATGGGCTTCGCTCCGCTCTACGCCATCCTACAAAGCCGCTTCCCGCTTCCCGCTTCCCGCTTCTAGCTTCTAACTTCTAGCTTCCAGCTGCCTTCGCCTCATAACTCCCCGACTCATAGCTGACCCCGTGCCTCACCCGTGGCGGCTCCTCGCCTTCGTGGAGCATGGTCACGTTGTCGATGATCGCCTTGTCGGCGATGGTCAGGCGGTCGAGCATGCGCAGGTGCTGCAGCCAGTTGTCCACCAGGAGGATTTCCTGCCAGTTCTCCTGGTCGCTGGTGTCGCGGTACAGCGCCCAGCGGTCGGCGCCGTTGCGCAGGCGCAGGCGGCGGAGGATCTGCATGGCGCGGACGAAGTCGCGGGTGCGCTCCACCGGGATGCGGTATTCGATGGTCACCAGCACCGAGCCCCGGCCGGGGTTGAAGACGAAGGTGGGCTGGCCGGGCAGGGTGGTCACCGCATGGGCGATGCTGGTGGCGTCCAGCTCCGGCAGGCGCGACTGATAGAGCAGGAAGGCGCAGGCGATCATCAGGCAGCCGGCGGCGAACAGCGCGCCCTTCACCCCCATGGTTTCCGCCAGGTGGCCCCAGAGGAACGAGCCCAGCGCCAGGCCGCCGTAGAGCGCCGTCTGGTACAGCGCCAGGGCGCGCGCCTTGACCCAGTCCGGCACCAGGATCTGCACCGCCGAGTTGTAGCTGGCCACCGCCGCGATCCAGCAGGCGCCGCCCAGCACCAGCGCCGGGAAGATCACCCAGAGGCTGTCCAGCGAGCCCAGCGCCAGCAGCACCAGGCCCAGCAGCAGGCCGGCGAAGCTGATCAGGCGACTGGTGCCGACGCCCCGTCGCGCCAGGTTCACCCCCAGGCTGCCGAGGATCGCCCCCACGCCCAGGGCGCCGAGCATGTAGCCGTACACCGCCGCGTCGCCATCCGGGTTGCGGTGCGCCAGCAGCGGCAGCAGCGCCCACACGGCGGAGGCGGAGATGCCGAAGGAGAACGAGCGCAGCATCACCAGGCGGGTGACGCTGGAGTACTGGGTGAAGCGCAGCGCGGCGACCACGCCCTCCATCAGCCGCTCCGGCGGCAGGCTGCGCACCGGCAGCTCCCGGCGCCAGCGCCAGATGGCCCAGATCAGCCCCAGGTAGCACAGGCAGTTGAACAGAAAGACCCAGGCCGGCCCCACCGCGCTGAGCATCAGCCCGCCTATGGCCGGGCCGGCGGCGCGCGCGACGTTGTAGTTGACGCTGTTGAGCAGCACCGCATCGCCCACCATCTTCGCCGGCACCTGCTCGTTCACCGCCGCCTGCCAGGCCGGGATCGTGATGGAGCCGCCGATGGAGATCCACAGGATCGAGACGATCAGCAGCAGCGGGTCCAGGTAGCCGAAGAAGGCCATGGCGGTGAGGAAGGTCGCGCCGCTCATCTCGAAGGCCAGGCCCGCCATCATGATCTTGCGCCGGTCGTGGTTGTCGGCCAGCACCCCGGACATGATCGACAGCAGCACCAGCGGCAACGCGGCGGCGACCTGGATCATCGCCACCGTCGGCGGGCTGGCATGGGCCTCGGTCACCACCCAGGCGGCGGCCACCGACTGCGCCCAGGTGCCCAGGTTGGCGAACAGGTTGGCGATCCAGATGATGCGGAACGCGGTGATGGTGAAGGGGCTGAACAGGCCGCTCTTGGGCGGCTCCTCGGATTCGGGTGTGCGCGGCAGGTCGTTCTTCGGCGATACGGACTGGAGCATGCGGGGTTCCTTGCGATGCCGGACCGGGCCATGGGCGCCGGTCCCTGGTTACCGCGCAAGTGTAGACACCACCCCGGCGGGCAAAGGCCGGATCGGCGGTTTTCGCCAGTGGCGTTCTTCCTCGCGGGTCCGCTGGGACTTTGGTGTGATTGTCTCGCCCGGCCACCGCGGTAAAGCTGGCGCAACGCCGGTATCGACTACGCTTGCCGTGCCCCGATTCCCAACTCGCAGCCAGGAAACAAAGACAATGAGAAGTTCCTTCGCGCCTCTGCTCCTGACCCTCGCCGTGTCCGGAGCTGCACAGGCCGCCGACACGGTGAAGATCTACAACTGGACCGACTACATCGCGCCCGACACCGTCGCCACGTTCAGCAAGGAGACCGGAATCCAGGCCACCTACGACGTCTACGACAGCAACGAGACCCTCGACGGCAAGCTGATGACCGGCAAATCCGGCTACGACATCGTCGTCCCGTCCAACCACTACATGGCCAAGCAGATCCAGGCCGGTGCGCTGAAGAAGCTCGACAAGAGCCAGCTGCCCAACTGGAAGAACCTCAACCCGGCGCTGCTCAAGGCCCTGGAGGTCAACGACCCGGGCAACGAACACGGCTTCCCCTACCTCTGGGGCAGCACCGGCATCGGCTACAACCCGGCCAAGGTCAAGGAAGTGCTCGGCGACAACGCACCGCTGGATTCCTGGGACCTGATCTTCAAGCCCGAGAACATGGAGAAGCTCGCCAAGTGCGGCGTCGCCATCCTCGACAACGGCCCCGAGCTGCTGCCCATCACCCTCAACTACCTGGGCCTGCCGCACCACAGCAAGAAGCCGGAGGACTACAAGACCGCCGAGGCCGCGCTGCTCAAGGTCCGCCCCTTCGTGCGCTACTTCCACTCATCCAAGTACGTGGGTGACCTGGCCAACGGCGAGATCTGCGTGGCCGTCGGCTTCTCCGGCGACATCCTCCAGGCCGCCACCCGCGCCAAGGAGGCCGGCAACGGCGTCGAGATCAAGTACTCCACGCCCAAGGAAGGCTCGCCGATGTGGTTCGACATGATCGCCATGCCGGTGGACGCGCCCGACGAGAAGGCCGGCTACGCCTTCATGAACTACCTGCTGCGCCCCGAGGTGATCGCCGGCGTCAGCAACTACGTGCACTACGCCAACGGCAACAACGCCGCCGAACCGCTGGTGGAAGCCGAGATCAAGGCCGACCCGGCGATCTACCCGCCGGCCGACGTCATGGCCAAGCTGTTCGCCCTGGAATCCATGCCGCTGAAGATCGACCGCGTGCGCACCCGCACCTGGAACACCGTCAAGACCGGCAAATGACCCCGCGCTGAAACACCAACGCCCCGGCTTGCCGGGGCGTTTTTCTTGTGGGAGCGAATTCGTTCGCGATCGGGCTGCACCGCAAAACCGGGTTTGACCCGACCGCCAGCTGTGGCCATGCGCAGGGCGGGGCAACCCCCGTAGGGGCGAATTCATTCGCCCAACCGACCAGCCGGCAACCCCTAAGACGCCCGCTCCACCCCGACCGCTGCCACCGTCGGGCGCAGCACCAGCCACAGCGCCAGGGCGATCAGCACGCCGCCCTGCAGGTGCGCCCAGGACAGCGACTCGTCCAGCAGCAGCGCGCCCCAGAACACCCCGAACAGCGGGATGAGGAAGGTCACCGTCATGGTCTTCACCGGGCCGACGTTGGCAATCAGGCGGAAGTAGATGACGTAGGCGAACGAGGTGCACAGCAGCCCCAGCCCGGCCAGCGCCAGCCAGATGCCCGGCTCGGCCAGGGGCGCCAGGGGCATGGCGTGGCTGCTGGCGAGGAAGATCGGCAGCAGGCACAGCGTCGCGCCGGCCTGGGCGCCGAAGGCCGAGAGGCCGCTGTCCAGGCCACCGGCATCGTTGATCCAGCGCTTGGTGAAGAACCCGGCGAAGCCGTAGCAGGTGGTCGCCATCAGGCAGGCCAGGGCACCGCGCAGCAGGTCGGCGTCGAAGGCCACCGGCCCGGCGCCGGTCAGCACCGCCACGCCGGCCAGGCCCAGCAGCACGCCGGCCGCCTTGGGCAGGGTCAGCTTCTCGCCGAAGAACAACCCGCCGATCAGCACGCCCATCAATGGCGTGGTGGCGTTGAAGATGGCCGAGTAGCCCGCCGGCAGCACCTCGGCGGCGAGCGCGTACATGGCGGCGGGAATGCCCGAGCTGACCACGCCAATCAGCAGGATCTTGCCCAGCTTGCCGCGGAAGTCCCAGGTCACCCGCAACAGCGCCAGGATCGCCACCAGGCCGATGGCCGAGATGGCCACGCGGAAGAACGCCGTCGGCAGCGCGCCGATCACCGGCACCAGCACGCGCATGAACAGGAAGCTGGCGCCCCAGATGGCGGCGAGGCTCAACAGGCGGACGAGATCGGCGGGTTTCATGAAGGGGCTCCGAGGCAGGAGCGGCACAGCTTACGCCGCCCCGGCAGCGGCGCAATCGACACCTTGCGATCAAATCGACGGCACAGTTCGGCAAGGCGTCTGGGCTGGGTGTTGTGGGGGCGGGTGGTTCGCCGGCGAGTGAACATCCACGTTCGTGGTGCGTGGCTTTGCTTTTGGGGCCCACTCTCAGACCTCGGCGCATGCAGCAGCCGCTCATTCCGGATGTAGGGTGTGCTGCGCGCACCTGGAGCCCACCGGAAGCACCGAGCGGAGGTGCGCACGCGTTCATCCTGGTCGGGTGAAACCCGGCGTCGTGGGGCGGGGCATCGCGGATGAATCCGCTCCCACAAGGGCGCCGGGGCGGGGCAGCTACAGGGCGGCCTCGAAGACTTCGCGTCCGGCGAACCAGGTCTTCAGCACGCGGGTGTCGCGCAGGGCCTCGGGCTCCACCTGGAAGACGTCGCGGTCCAGCAGGATCAGGTCTGCCTGCTTGCCGGGGGCCAGCGAGCCGATCTGCTGGTCCAGGCCGATGGTGCGCGCCGCGTTGAGGGTGTAGGCCTGGAACATGGTCTCCCGGTCGATTTCCTCGCTCGGGTTGAGCACACCCTTGGGCCCCTTGCGGCTGACGGCCTGGTAGATCGCCTTCCAGGGTTGTGGCGTGGTCACCGGCCAGTCGCTGGCGCCGGCGAGGGTGGCGCCGTTCTTCAGCAGCGAGCGGGCCGGGTACTGGTACTGGAAGGCCATGGCGCTGATGTAGGGCTGCACCAGGTCGAGGGTCGCGTCGTCGGCGCTGGCCCAGTAGAGCTGCATGGAGGCGATCACGTCGAGCGGCTTGAAGCGGGCGAACTCCTTGGGGTTGACCATCTGCAGGTGGGTGATGGAGTGGGGGATGCCGCTGTGCCGGTCGCGGCGTGCCTGCTCGATGCCGTTGAGGGATTCGCGTACTGCGCGGTCACCGATGGCGTGCACGTGCACCAGCCAGCCACGGGCGTCCGCCGCGCTGACCAGCTCGCCGAAGTGCGATGGGTCGATCAGCAACTCGCCGTACTTTTTTGAGTTCTTGTAGGGCTCCAGCAGGGCGGCGGTCTGCGCCGGGTACTCGGGCACGCCGTCGGCGAAGATCTTGATCCCCGGCAGGCTCAGGTTGGGCACGCCCTGGAACTGCCGGCGCACCTGCTCGAGGGTCTCCAGGTCGGCCGGGCGGCTCTTCGGGTGGGCCACCAGCAAGGCGGCGACGTGGGCGGTCAGTTCACCCTTTTCGGCCATGGCCTTGTACACCGGCAGGATGCCGAGGGTCTGGGCGGTGGGCTTGAAGTCGAACAACGGCTCGCCGGGCGCGGCGTTGGCGGCCGGGTCCATCCAGGCGGTGATGCCCAGGCTGAGGTTGTAGCGCAGGGCCGCGCGACCGGCTTCCAGCAACTGCTCGGGGGTCGCCGTCGGGTATTGCGCCAGCACCGGGTCGAGGCCGGCGTCGGCGAGGAAGCCGTTGGGGCGCATGTCTTCGTGGTGGCCGACGGTGGCCAGCTGTTCGCCCTTGAGGGCCCTCACCGTGTCGGCGTCGATGCCGGCGCGTTTGAGCATGGCCTGGTTGACCCAGCCGGTGTGCTGGTCCCAGCCGATGAAGGCGATGGGCACGTCCTTCCATTCGCCCTGGTTGAAGCGTCGCTCGAACTCCGCCACCTGGCTCCAGTAGGCCGAGGGCAGGCCGCCGACGCTGAGGATGTCGCCCTGGCGCGCCTTGCCGTCGTCGCGCCACTGGCGCAGGCGCCGCTCCAGCTCGTCCATGGGCAGGAGCTGGGTGTCGATGTTGGCTGCCGCCAGCTCCAGTCCCCCCATGACCGCATGGGAATGGGAGTCTACGAAGCCGGGCATCAGCACCTTGCCGCCCAGGTCGACGACGCGGGTGCCGGCCTCCTTGAGCCGCAGCATGTCGGCGTCGCTGCCCACCGCACGGATCTTGCCGTCCTCCACGGCCACGGCCTGCTGCAGGGGTTGGCCGGGCTCGGCGGTGTAGACCTTGGCGTTGTGCAGGATCAGGTCCACCGCCGCCATGCTTTCCATGGAGGCACAGATCAGGGCGGTGGCCAGGAGGGTGAGGGCGAGGCGTTTCATCGGCTGGGTTCCGGTTCTTGTTGGTCTGGCGCTGAGCCTAACCAAGCCGGCGCGGCGGCAGAATGCTATGTTCGCGCACAACTTCTATGCCGAATCGGAACAGGTCGATGGACAAGCTCAGTGCCCTCTCGATGTTCATCGCCACCGCCGAGCACGGCAGCTTCAGCCGCGCGGCCGAGCACCTGGGCAAGACGCCCTCGGCGCTGACCAAGGCGGTGGGCCACCTGGAATCCGAACTGGGAGTGCGCCTGTTCGAGCGCACCACCCGGCGCATGGCGCTGACCGAGGCCGGGCACATCTACCTGGAAGGGACGCGCCAGGCACTGATGCAACTGCAACTGGCCGGCGAGGAAGTGGACCAGCTGCAGCACGAGTTGCGTGGCACCCTGCGCCTCACCGCGCCGCCGTCCTTCGGCCCGGCCTTCCTCAACGAGGTCTGCTGCCGCTATATGGACGCCCATCCCCAGGTGCGCCTGGAAGTGGACCTCAACGACGCCTTCGTCGACCTGATCGACGGCGGCTACGACCTGGCCCTGCGCGATGGCCCCACCGACCTGCCGGGGCTGATCGCCAGGCCCCTGGCCGATAACCGCGTCTACCTGTGCTGCACCCCGGGCTACCTGGAGCGCAAGGGCATGGGGGTGACCCTGGAGAACTTCCAGCAGCACGACTGGCTGATCTTCCAGCACCCCATGCTCAACCGGCATTTCTGGTGGCTGCGGCTGGGCGAGGAGCGCATCCGCCTGGCCCATCCGGTGGCGCACCTGGCCAGCGACAACTACGACTTCCTCCTCGCCTGCCTGCTGCGCGGCCACGGCCTGCAGCCGCTCCCACGCTGGAGCGCCAAGCCGTACCTGGCCAGCGGCCAGCTGGTGCGGGTGATGCCCGAGTACCTGCTGGAGCCCGATGTCTTCGGCCCCTGGGTGCATGTGCTCTACCTCTCCCACCGCCGCCGTACCCGCAAGGTCCGGGCGTTCATCGAGATGCTGGAGGCGTATATGCAGGAGCAGGGGATCGCTTGATGGCCGGGCCATCGCGAATGAATTCGCTCCCACCCGTAGGATGGGTAGAGCGCAGCGAAACCCATGCTGTCATCGGGCCCGCTGCGCGCGCCTTGGGCGAATGAATTCGCCCCTACAAGGTCCTGGCTTTGGAAGTTGCGGGTGGCCCCGACGGTGGACCGATGAAGCGCGGTCCACCCTTCCCGAGCCCGTAGGTTGGCGCCGAGCGCAGCGAGGCCCAACGCAACTGCGCCGACCCATTTCGCGAATGAATTCGCTCCCACGAAGAGCCAGGCCGTGCGTAGGGTGGACGTCGCTCTTTACGTCCACCAGCGGAGTTGCGGGTGGCCCCGACGGTGGACCGATGAAGCGAGGTCCACCCTTCCCGAGCCCGTAGGTTGGCGCCGAACGCAGCGAGGCCCAACGCAACTGCGCCGACCCATTTCGCGAATGAATTCGCTCCCACAGAAGAGCCATAGCGGCGCGTAGGATGGGTAGAGCGCAGCGAAACCCATGCTGTTATCGGGCCCGCTGCGCGCGCCTTGGGCGAATGAATTCGCCCCTGCAGGTCCGTTAGAACGACTTGCTCACGCTTGCCACCACCGTTGCGCTGCAGGTGTCGGTGAAGCCGTAGTTGCTGGCGCACTGGCTTTCCGAGAGGTCGGTGTCGACGTAGGCGAGGCCCCAGGTGACGCCGAGGAAGTCGCGGGTCAGCTTGGCTTCCCACTCGCGGTACGACTCGCTGCCGGTGCCGTTGCGCGACCAGAACAGCGGGTCCTTGAAGTCCATGCGCCCGTAGCGCAGCTCCAGGCCCACCTCCAGGGGCAGCTGGGTCTCGTAGCCGACCCAGGTGTAGAGGGTGTCCTGGTCCTCGCCGATGATGTTCGGCGCATCGTCCGAGTAATAGGCGGCGGCCTTGAAGCCGTACGCGCTGAGGATGGCGTACACCTCGCTCTGGTTGAACTGGCTTTCCTTCGGGTAGGCGTACTTGATCACGCCCAGGTCGAGGCTTACGTCGTCCGTGGCCTGCCAGAACCAGCCGGCGTAGTAGTCCACCTCCTGGCGCGTCTTGAGGCCGAAGCCGAAGTCGACGTTGGAGTTCCAGGCGCCGGCGTAGAGGCCGCTGGCATGCAGCAGCGTGGCGCCGGCCTGGATGGCGGGGTCGCCCTGGGTCTGCGAGATGCCGCGGGTGCGGTAGTCGCTGGCCAGGTTGAGGTCGACCGCGACGGCGAAGTCGTCGGTGATCGGCAACGCGGCCTGGCTGCACAGCGGGGCCAGGGCGAGGCCGGCGAGGAGGAGGGTGGTGGAACGCTTCATGGTGGATTCCCGATCTTGTGGTTGTTATGGGCAGATGAAGGGCAAGGCTTCGCCCGACCCCCATGCAGCGGGGCCAGGCATCAGCGGTGGTGCGGTCTTGTTATCGGGCGGCGGTGTAGACCTCGCGGCCGCCGAACCAGGTCTTGAGCACCTGGGTTTCGGCCAGGGCCTTGGCGTCCACGGTGAACACGTCGCGGTCGAGGAGGATGAAGTCGGCCTGCTTGCCGGCGGCCAGCGAGCCGATGTGCTGCTCCTGGCCGATGGTCCGCGCGGCGTTGAGGGTGTAGGCGTAGAACATGGTGTCGCGGTCCAGGCGCTCCTCGGCGTTGAGCACGCCTTTCTCGCCTTCGCGGGTCACCGCCTGGGCCATGGCCGCCCAGGGGTTGGGCGAGGACACCGGCCAGTCGCTGGCGCCGGCGATGGTCGCGCCCTGTTGCAGCAGCGAGTGCGCCGGGTACTGGTAGCGGAAGGCGAAGGCGCTGACGTAGGGCTTGACCATGTCCAGCGTGTAGTCGTCGCCGGCGGCCCAGAGCAGCTGCATGGAGGCGATCACGTCGAGCGGCTTGAAGCGCGCGAACTCCTTGGGGTTCACCAGTTGCAGGTGGGTGATCGAGTGGGTGATGCCACTCTGCCGGTCGCGGCGGGCCTGCTCGATGCCGTTGAGCGCCTCGCGCACCGCACGGTCGCCGATGGCGTGGATGTGCACCAGCCAGCCGCGTGCATCCGCCGCGCTGACCAGCTCGCCGAAGTGCGCCGGGTCGATCAGCAGCTCGCCCTGCTTGTGGCTGTTGCTGTAGGGGTCGATCAGCGCCGCGCTCTGTGCCGGGTACTCCAGCACGCCGTCGGCGAAGATCTTGATCCCCGGCAGGCTCAGGTTGTCGATGCCCTGGAACTGCTGGCGCACCTTCTCCAGCGTGTCCAGGTCGGCGGGGCGGCTTTTCGGGTGGGCCACCAAGAGCGCGGCGACGTGGGCGGTCAGCTCGCCTTTCTCGGCCAGCGCCTTGTACACCGGCAGCACGCCGACGGACTTCTCCGTGGGCTTCAGGGCGAACAAGGGCTCGCCGGGGGCGCCGTTGGCGGCCGGGTCCATCCACGCCGTGATGCCCAGGCTGTTGTTGGTGCGTACCGCGTTCTCGCCGGCGCGCAGCAGCAGGGCCGGGTCCATGGGGGGCAGCACGGCGGCGACGCGGTCCCAGCCGGCGTCCACCAGGAAGCCGTTGGGCGCGCCGTCCTTGCCCAGGCCGATGGTGCCGCGCTCGGCCTCGGGAAGGGACTCGACCAGCTTGGCGTCGATGCCGGCGCGCTTGCGCATGGCCGCGTTGGCCCAGGCGGTGTGGTGGTCGCTGCCGACGAAGACGATGGGCACCCCGGCCCACTCGCCCTGGTCGAAGCGCTGGCCCATGGCCTCGGCCTGGGCCCAGTAGGCGGAGGTCATGCCCCCGACGTAGAGGGTGTCGCCGTGGCGCGCGGTGCCATCGTCGCGCCAGGTGCGCAGGCGTTTTTCCAACTCATCCAGGCTCACCTGCTCGTCACCCATGTTGGCGGTGGACATCTCCAGGCCGCCGAAGATGGCGTGGGAGTGGGTGTCGATCAGGCCCGGCATCAGCGCCTTGCCGCCGAGGTCGATGCGTTGGGTGGAAGCGTCCGCCAGGGCCTTGATCTCGGCATCGCTGCCCACCGCCAGCACCTTGCCGTTCTCCACGGCGATGGCCTGCACCATGGGGCGGGCCTTGTCGGCGGTGAACACCTTGCCGTTGAACAGCACCATATCGGCACCGGCCATGGCTTCCATCGAGGCAAAAGCCACCGCAGCCGCCAGTAGTCGTGGAACGAAGTTTTTCACGGGCTCCCCCTTTGTTTTTGTCGGTCTGCCAGCGAGACTAGCGGCTCCCCGGGGCTGGCAGAACGCCGGCAGCGTGCAAAACCCTTTTGCCGGAATGGAAAAACCATGGACAAGCTCGGTGCCATCGCCATGTTCGTCGCCACCGCCGAACAGGGCAGCTTCAGCCGTGCCGCCGAGCAACTGGGCAAGACCCCCTCGGCGCTGACCAAGGCCGTCAGCCACCTGGAGGCCGAGCTGGGCGCGCGCCTGTTCGAGCGCAGCACCCGGCGCATCGTCCTCACCGAAGCGGGGCGCCTCTACCTGGAGACCGCGCGCCAGTTGCTGCAGCGCCTGCACGATGTGGGCGAGGAGATCGGCCAGCTGCAGCACGGCCTGCAGGGCAGCCTGCGGATGACCGCGCCGCTGGCCTTCAGCCGCGCCTTCCTCGATGAGGTGTGCGCGGGCTTTCTCGCCGCCTACCCGCAGATCAGCCTGCGGGTCGATCTGTGCGACGCCTTCGTCGACCTGGTGGAGGCGGGCTACGACCTGGCCCTGCGCGAGGGGCAGAGCGACCTGCCGGGGCTGATCGCCCGGGTGGTCGGGCGCAACCGCCTGGCCCTGTGCGCCAGCCCCGCCTACCTGGCACGCAAGGGCGTGCCGACCCTCGCCGATCTCGACCGCCACGACTGGCTCGCCTACCGCCACCCGGCGCTGAGCCGGCAGTACTGGTGGGTGGAATGCGACGGCCAGCGCACGCGCCTGGCCCAGCCTGCCGCCCCGCGCCTGGAGAGCGACAACTACGACCTGCTGCTGGCCAACGCCCTGGCCGGGGTCGGCGTGTTGCACACGCCCCTGTGGAGCGCCGCGCCCTATATCGCCGATGGCCGCCTGGTGCGCCTGCTGGCCGACCACGAGATCGACCCGGACGCCTTCGGCGACCAGATCCTCGCCGTCTACCCCAGCCATCGCCGGGCCACCGGCAAGGTGCTGGCGTTCATCGACTACCTGGCCGCCTTCCTCGAGGCGCGGGGGCTGGCCTGAGCGCCGTGACCCGTCGGTCGCGAGCGGTCCGGCCGGGGCTGATGCAGGGGGAGCTTTTTTTCGGGCCGGGCTGTGGCTAAGCTCCGTCTTCCGAATTCCCAGCTGAGTGTTCCCCATGGCGCAGCAATGGCCGGCCGCAGATATCGCGCGACTGATCCTCGATGGTTTCGACGACTACCGTGAGCATTTCCGTCAGATCACCGACGGCGCCCGCGCCCGCTTCGAGCAGGCGCAGTGGCAGGAGATCCAGCAGGCGGCCGCCGCGCGGATCGCCCTCTACGAGGAGAAGGTGAGCGAAGTGGGCGAGCGCCTGCGCGCCGCCTTCGACGAAGAGGTGCTGCTGGACGTGCAGCTGTGGCCGCTGGTCAAGAGCGCCTACATCAAGCTGATCGACCTGCGCTTCGACGACGAGCTCTCGGAAACCTGGTTCAACTCGATCTTCTGCGGCCTGTTCAGCCATGACCTGATCAGCGACGGCTGCATGTTCATCCACACCACGCGGCCGTCCCTGCGCCCCCACGAGCGCGCGCCGCAGACCCGCAGCTACCACCCGCGCGGCGACCTCAAGGCGGCGCTGCTGCAGATCCTCGACGACTACCGCTTCGCCGTGCCCTTCGACGACCTGGAGCGCGACCTCGATCGCCTGGTCGCCCAGCTGCGCGACAGCCTGCCGGACTGGGTGATCAAGGACCCGGAACTGTGCGTCGAGCTGTTCTCCTCGACCCTCTACCGCAACAAGGGCGCCTACCTGGTGGGCCGCATCTACACCCGCGACGAGCAGTGGCCGCTGGTCATCCCGCTGCTGCACCGCGAGGGCAAGGGCATCCAGGTGGACGCACTGATCACCGACGAAGCCGACGTCTCGATCATCTTCTCCTTCACCCGCTCCTACTTCATGGTGGACGTGCCGGTGCCGGCGGAGTTCGTCGGCTTCCTCAAGCGCATCCTGCCGGGCAAGCACATCGCCGAGCTGTACACCTCCATCGGCTTCTACAAGCACGGCAAGTCCGAGTTCTACCGCGCCTTGATCAACCACCTGGCCAACACCGACGACCGCTTCATCATGGCGCCCGGCGTGCGCGGCATGGTCATGAGCGTGTTCACGCTGCCGGGCTTCAACACCGTGTTCAAGATCATCAAGGACCGCTTCTCGCCGTCGAAGAACGTCGACCGCAACACCGTCATCGAGAAGTACCGCTTGGTGAAGAGCGTCGACCGCGTCGGGCGCATGGCCGATACCCAGGAGTTCGCCGACTTCCGCTTCCCCAAGGCCAAGTTCGAGCCCGAGTGCCTGGCCGAGCTGCTGGAGGTGGCGCCGTCCACCGTCGAACTGGAAGGCGATACCGTGCTCATCCGCCACTGCTGGACCGAGCGCCGCATGACCCCGCTGAACATCTACCTGGAAAGCGCCAGCGAGCCTCAGGTGCGCGAGGCGCTGGACGACTACGGCCTGGCCATCAAGCAGCTGGCCGCCGCCAACATCTTCCCCGGCGACATGCTGCTGAAGAACTTCGGCGTCACCCGTCACGGCCGCGTGGTGTTCTACGACTACGACGAGATCAGCTACCTCACCGAGGTCAACTTCCGCTTCATCCCGCCGCCGCGCTACCCCGAGGACGAGATGTCCTCCGAGCCCTGGTACTCGGTGGCCCCGCACGACGTGTTCCCCGAGGAGTTCCCGCGCTTCCTGTTCGCCGATATCGGCCAGCGCAAGCTGTTCAACCAGTTGCACGGCGACCTCTACGACGCCGACTACTGGAAGAGCCTCCAGGACGCCATCCGCGCCGGCAAGGTGATCGACGTCTTCCCCTACCGGCGCAAGGAACGCCCGGACGCCATCCAGTGACGGCCTGAAGGCCATGGGCGACCCGCTGTTCTCCAGGGCCACCTGGCTCAACTCGCTGCACATGTCGACGCTCACCGTGGCCTGCCTCGGTGAGCGCGGCATCGACGCCGCCAGCCTGCTGGAAGGCAGCGGCATCACCGAGGACGACCTGCGTGCTCTGCAACGGCTGATCAACCCCGGGCAGGAGCAGCAGGTGTTCGCCAACGCCCTGCGCCTCGCCGACACCCCCGCGCTGGGGCTCGAGCTGGGCCAGCGCACGCGCATCTCCGCCTACGGCCTGCTGGGCTACGCGCTGCTCTCGGCACCCACCCTGGGCGAGGCCCTGCGCATCGGCCTCGGCTACCCGGTGCTGCTGGGCACCTACTTCCACCTGCGCCTGGTGGAGGAGGGCGACCTGGCCTGGCTGCTGGCCAGCGGCTACGGCGAGCGCGAAGCGCTGAAACCCTTCAACACCGAACTCTGCCTGGGCTCGCTGCGGGTGATCTGCGCCGACCTGCTCGGCCAGCCGCTGCCGGTGGCGGCGCTGGAGCTGGACTACCCCGAGCCCCCCGGCGCCGCGCCGCTCTACCGCCAGGCCTTCGACCGCGCCCCGCGCTTCGGCCGCGCGCGCAGCGGCCTCGGCTTCCCCCGCCAATGGCTGGAGCGCCCGCTGCCCCTGGCAGACCCTGTGACCCACCGTGAAATGCTCGAACAGTGCCGCCGGCAGAACGCCGAGTTCGCCACCCGCCGCGCCTGGCTGGAGCGTGTGCGCGAGCAACTGGCCCAGCGCCTGGCCTCGCCGCCGGGGCTGGAGGAACTGGCCCGCGCCATGAACTGCTCCGCCCGCAGCCTGCGCCGCCACCTGGCCCAGCAGCAGACCAGCTACCAGCAACTGCTCGACGACCTGCGCTTCGCCCGCGCCAAGGAACTGCTGCAGCAGGGCGAGCTGCCCATCTACCGCATCGCCGAAGAACTCGGCTTCAGCGAAACCGCCAGCCTGCGCCACGCCTTCCAGCGCTGGAGCGGCCAGCCCCCCAGCCAGTTCCGCGGCTGAGCCCCGGCGCAGGCCAACCCGGGGGTGGATGGCGCTTCTCCCATCCACCAAGTGGAGCCCCCAATCGCGTTGAACCCACACGTAACGCGTGGGTGGGCCGGGCGGTGCTCCGCTTCAGCCCACCGCTGCCGTTTCCCGCCGCCCACATTGGTTGCGTCCGCATTGTGTTCAGTGGGCCCCCGCTTTCGCGGGGGTGACGTATGGGCGGGTACGTTCGCGTAACCCCGTCATCCTCGCGAACGCGGGGATCCAGTGAAGGTGGGACGTTGCCTCCGGCGGCCCTACGCACCGGGTAGCCCGGGCTTCAGCCCGGGATGGCCCATGCGAGGAGTCAGGCGATCGCCCGTGCCTGGCGCAGCGCCGGGATCACTTCCTGGGTGAGCCATTGCCGCAGGTTGCGGTTCTCGGGGTGGGGGAAGTGGCGCTGGAGGAGGGCGTAGGCGCCGGATTCGCTGACCATCATTTCCTCGCCCACCGTACCGTCGCCGGCGGCGATGAGGCCGAGGCGCCATTGGTCGGGGTCGAGGCGCGCCTGGACCTTGTCGCCGAAGTGGATGCCCATCAGGCGGGCAAGGTCGCGGGCGGCGAACCAGGGTTCGTGCTGGATGAGGGTGGCACGCAGCAGGCGGCGGTAGCGGAAGAAGCGGAGGGTGTCGAAATAGCGGTTGGTCATGATGCAGCTCCCTGTCGAATCCATTGGAGCCGCCACCCCCGGCCATCCGGGTGTTGGGGTGGCGGACCGTGCAAGGTTTAGAACCACCGGTAACAGACAGGGCAGATAACCGGGCGGGCGTGAGCCCCCCTTGCACAGTCCGCCATAGACAGCCAGGAACGACAGGAAGGTCTCCTGTCGATCCTGCTTATGGCGCGCCTCATCTGTATTGGCTGGGGTTCTAAGCCCAGGTTGCAACCTGGGTCGCAACGGAGCGGGATGCTGCCCAAGCCCCTTGTAGGACGGCAATGCAGTTGTCGTGTCAGAACTGTCGGAGCCTGCCTGGCCGCAACCCTGTGGCCAGTCAGGTTGGCCATTTCGATCCCCTATTGGCCGCCCGTCCCCCTGCGCAAGGGGCCCCGATCGGCCACAGAATCCATTCACCAATAACAAGATGAGGTTCCCGGCATGCTGACCGTGTACAGCGACGACCATCGTCTCCATTTCGGCCAGTCCGAACTGGTGGACGGCAAGCTCCAGCCCTGCTTCGAGATGCCCAGCCGTGCGGACACCGTGCTGGCGCGGGTGCGCCACCAGGCGCTGGGCGAGGTGATCGAGCCCCGCGACTTCGGCCTGGAACCCATCCTGCGGGTGCACGACGCCGCCTACGTGGATTTCCTCAAGGGCGCCTGGGCGCGCTGGGCCGCCGAAGGCCACAGCTGCGACATGCTGCCGAGCACCTTCCCCGCGCGCCGCCTGCGCCGTGATGGCCCCATCCCCACCGCGCTGCACGGCCAGCTCGGCCACTACTGCTTCGACACCGAGGCGCCGATCACCGCCGGCACCTGGCAGGCCGTGTACAGCTCGGCGCAGGTCGCGCTCACCGCCCAGGACCACATGCGCAACGGCGCCAACACCGCCTTCGCCCTGTGCCGCCCGCCGGGCCACCACGCCGGCAGCGACTTCATGGGCGGCTACTGCTTCTTCAACAACGCCGCCATCGTCACCCATGTCTTCCTCGACCAGGGCGCACGCCGCGTGGCCATCCTCGACGTCGACTACCACCACGGCAACGGCACCCAGGAGCTGTTCTACAACCGAGGCGACGTGCTCTTCGCCTCGATCCACGGCGACCCGCTGGTGGAATACCCCTATTACCTGGGCCACGCCGACGAGCGCGGCGAAGGCGCGGGCGCGCTCTGCAACCACAACTACCCGCTGCCCCATGGCACCGGCTGGGACGGCTGGGCCGCCGCGCTGGAGGACGCCTGCGGCAAGATCGCCGCCTACGCGCCGGACGCGCTGGTGATCTCCCTCGGTGTCGACACCTACAAGGACGACCCCATCTCCCAGTTCAAGCTGGACTCGCCCGACTACCTGGCCATGGGCCGGCGCATCGCCGCCCTCGGCCTGCCGACGCTGTTCATCATGGAAGGCGGCTATGCGGTGGAGGCCATCGGGGTGAACGCCGTCAATGTGCTGCAGGGCTATGAAGAGGTGGCCCGATGAGCGCGCGCCATCTCCTCGCCCTGGCGCTGCTGGGCGCCTCACTCCACGCCGCCGCCGAGCCGGTGGTGCGCATCTACAACTGGTTCGACTACATCGCCCCGGACACCCTGGAGAACTTCCGCAAGGACAGCGGCATCACCCCCAAGTACGACGTCTACGACAGCAACGAGGTGCTCGAGGCCAAGCTGCTCTCCGGCCACTCCGGCTACGACCTGGTGGTGCCCAGCGACGGCTTCCTGCCCAACTACATGAAGGCCGGCGTGTTCCAGCCGCTGGACAAGAGCAAGCTGCCCAACTGGAAGAACCTCAACCCGGCGCTGCTCAAGGTGCTGGCCGCCAAGGACCCGGGCAACCAGTACGTGATGCCCTACATGTGGGGCACCAACGGCATCGCCTACAACGTCGACAAGGTGCGCGCGGTGCTCGGCGAGAACGCGCCGGTGGATTCCTGGGAGCTGATCTTCAACCCCGACAACCTGGCCAGGCTCAAGCAGTGCGGCGTGGCCTTCCTCGACTCGCCCACCGAGGTGATCCCCGAGGTGCTGCACTACCTGGGCCTGCCGCCCAACAGCCGCAACCCCGAGGACTACGCCAAGGCCGAGGAACTGCTCACCCGCCTGCGCCCGCACATCACCTACTTCAGCTCCTCGAAGTTCGTCAGCGACCTGGCCAACGGCGAGATCTGCGTCGCCCTGGCCTGGTCCGGCGGCGCCATGCAGGCCGCGGCCCGCGCCGAGGAGGCGGGCAACGGGATGAAGGTCGTGTACCGCATTCCCAAGGAAGGCACGGCCGCCTGGTTCGACGTACTGGCCATCCCCAGGGACGCGCAGAACGTCGAGCAGGCCCACGCCTTCCTCAACTACCTGCTGCGCCCGGAGGTGGTCGCGCCCATCTCCGACCACGTGGCCTACGCCAACCCCAACCAGGCGGCGGACGGGTTGATCTCGCCCACCCTGCGCGACAACCCCAACGTCTACCCGCCGGCGGAGGTGCAGGCGAAGCTGTTCTCGGTGGAGATGCTGCCGCCGAAGCTGGAACGCATCCGTACCCGCACCTGGACCAAGATCAAGACCGGCACCTGAACCGACCGCGCTCGCGCCCGCAGGATGGCGTAGAGCGAAGCGAAACCCATCACTGCTGCAGATGATGGGGCGCAAAAAAGAAGGGCCGCACCGCGGCCCTTTTTCATTTGTGCTTTAAAAATGAAATGCTATGTTATGTAGCACTTCATATATGGATCATTCGCCATGGGTATCGTCAAGATTTCCGATGTTCTGCACGAAGAGGCGCGCATCGCCTGCCGCGCCATGTCCCGCTCCATCAACGCCCAGGCCGAGCACTGGATGCGCATCGGCATGCTCGCCGAGGCCCAGCCGGAGCTGACCTACGCCGACATCGTCAAGCGCCTGATGGAGGAGGCCCGTGAACTGGAGCTCTCCGCCACGCCGCCGGTGGAGGCGGTGGAGTGAGCAAGGTCACGATCAAGAACGCCGCCGAGATCGAGCGCATGGTCGTCGCCGGCCGCCTGGCCGCTCGGGTGCTGGAGGCGCTGGATGACTTCATCGTCCCCGGCGTCACCACCGCGCAGATCGACGCCTTCGCCGAGCGCTACATCCTCGACACGCTGCAGGCGATCCCCGGCAGCAAGGGGCAGTACGGCTATCCCTTCACCGTCAACACCTCGGTCAACCAGGTGGTCTGCCATGGCTGGCCCTCGGCGGAAGAGGTGCTGCAGGAGGGCGACATCGTCAATGTCGACGTCACGGTGATCAAGGACGGCTTCTACGGCGACACCAGCAAGATGTACTGCCTCGGCGCCGTCAGCGACGACGCCCGGCGCCTGGTGCAAACGACCCGGCAGTGCCTCTACGACGCCATCCGCCTGGTGCGCCCGGGCGCGACCCTGGGCGATGTCGGCCACGCCATCCAGAGCCGTGCCGAGGAGGCGGGCTACTCGGTGGTGGTGGAGTACTGCGGCCATGGCATCGGCCGGCAGATGCACGAAAGCCCCCAGGTGCTCCACGTCGGCCATCCCGGCACGGGCCTGCGCCTGCAGCCGGGCATGACCTTCACCATCGAGCCGATGATCAACCAGGGCCGCCGCAGCGTCCGTACCCTGGCCGATGGCTGGACCGTCGTCACCCGCGACGGCAGCCTCTCGGCGCAGTTCGAGCACACCGTCCTCGTCACCGAGAGCGGCTTTCGCGTGCTCACCCTGCGCGAGGAAGAGCGCGACGCCTTCCCGGGCTAGCCGCCGCCCTGTAGCCCGGGCTTCAGCCCGGGAACGTGCTATACAGAGGCGCCACCGCTCGGTGCCGTAGGTTGGCGCCGAGCGCAGCGAGGCCCAACGACGAGGGATTCGACCTCGCTGCGTTGGGCTTCGTACCTCAGCCCAACCTACGGGTGTGCCATGGCATTTGGCTCACCCCCGGCACACCGCCACGGCTTCCACCTTCACCTCTTCCCGCGCCTTGAGCATCAGCCCGCCCGCCAGCAACAGGGCGCCGGCGGCGAGCAGCAGGGCGGGGCGCAGGCCGCCGCTGAAGTGGCTGCTGAGGGCCGCCAGCAGCGGCCCGCCGAGCTGGCCCAGGGCGAAGCCGGCGGTGAGCAGGCCGACGTTGCGCGCATGCCCCAGCGGGTCGATCTCCCGGGCCCGCTGCATCACCAGCAGCATGCTGGCGAGGAAGGGGCCGCCGCAGAAGATCACGCCCAGCGCCAGGCCGGTCATCCCCGGGAACAGGCAGGCCAGCACACCGAATGCCTGCAGCCACAGCGCGCCCACCAGCCAGCGGCCGGTACTGCCTGTGCCCGGGCGGCGCAGGCTGACCAGCAGCACGCCCAGGGTGGCGATCAGGCCGAAGGCGGGCCAGAACAGGTCGGCCAGCCACTGGCCACGGAACTGCGCGGCGGCCATCTGCGAAAGGAAGGTGGCCGGGATGATGTAGCCGATGCCCACCAGCGAGTACGCCACCAGCAAGGGGTAGAAGGCCCTGGGGCGCGGGCCCGCCGGCTGCAGCGCGGCATCGGCGCGCTCCTGCGGACGCGGCAGCAGCGGGTGGATGGCCAGGGTCAGCACCAGCGCGGTCACGCCGTACAGCAGCCAGGCGCTGGACGAGCCCTGGCCCAGCAGGTTCAGCGCCAGGGCCATCAGCCCGGTGGCCAGCACGCCCAGGCTCGGCCCGGTGAAGATCAACCCGGCCAGGCGCGGCCGCCCGGCCTGCACCGCGACCTGGGCGGCGAGGGCCGTGAGCACCACCAGCACCCAGGCGCTGGAGACACCGGCGGCGAAACGCAGCGCCACATGGGGCCAGAAGCCGAACGCCCAGCTGGAGGCGAGGGTGATGGCGACGCCCGCCCAGAGACCGCCGAACAGGCGGCGATGGGCCTGGGCCGGCGCCGTGGCACGCAGCGCGTCGAGGGCGCCCACCAGGTAGCCGAGGTAGTTGGCGGCGGCGACCAGGCCGGCGCCGGTGAGGTCCACCTGGCCTTCGGCGATCAGGTGCGGCAATTGGGGCGTGAGGGAAAAGCGCCCGACGCCCATGGCGACGAACAGGGCGAGGGTGCTGGCGACGATGCGGATGATGGGCGACATGGCGGCCTCCGGAGTGGCGATGGAGGCCATGCTAGGTTTTTGACTTGTTCAGTTAAAACGAATAATAAAGAACAACTTGTTCATCCAAAGAGAATGGTTGCCATGGAACTCAGTCAGCTGCGCATCTTCCAGGCGGTCGCCGAAGAAGGCTCCATCGCCAAGGCCGCGGTGCGCATGAACCGCGTGCCGTCGAACCTCTCCACCCGCCTGCGCCAGCTGGAGGAGGCCCTGGGCGTGGACCTGTTCCTGCGCGAACGCCAGCGCCTGCAGCTGTCCGCCGAGGGCAAGGTGCTGCTGGGCTACGCCGAGCGCATGTTCAGGCTGCAGGCCGAGGCGGAGGCGGCGCTCAAGGGCGGTGAGCCGGCGGGCGAATTCGTCATCGGCTCCATGTACAGCACGGCGGCCATCCACCTGCCGGGGATGCTGGCGCGCTTCCACCGCCGCTGGCCGGCGGTCAACCTCCAGGTGCAGACCCTGCCCAGCGGCGAGCTGGTCGAGGGGCTGGTGAGCGGCAGGCTGGACGCGGCACTGGTGGACGGCCCCATGGACTACGCCGAGCTGGACGGCCTGCCGCTGTTCGAGGAGACGCTGGTGCTGATCACCAGCCTCGGCCACGCCCCGGTGGCCTCGGCGGCGGACGTGCAGGGCGAATCGGTCTACAGCTTCCGCCCGCGCTGTTCCTACCGCAAACGCATCGAAAGCTGGTTCGCCGCCGCGCGGGTGCCCATGGGGCAGATCATGGAGATCGAGTCCTACCACAGCATGCTCGCCTGCGTGGTCGCCGGTGGCGGCGTGGCGCTGATGCCGCTGTCCATGCTCGAGACCCTGCCCGGCCGCGAAGCGGTGGCGGTGCATCACCTGGCCGAACCCTTCGACCACACCACCACCTGGCTGATGTGGCGCAAGGGCATGCTCGGCGCCAACCTCAAGGCGTGGATCGAGGTGATCGAAGCGGAGGCGGCGCAGGCCGCATGACTGCCCTGTAGGGGCGAATTCATTCGCCCGGCGCCGCCGGATCGCGGGAGCGGATCCATCCGCGAAGGGTATGTGCGGCAGCATGGGTTTCGCTTCGCTTGCGGAACGCTGCCCGACCCATCCGAAAGTCCGTGCGCACCACGTCGTGATGCGTTGGAGGAAGAAGTTGGAGCAGCCGCCAACGCCCCTCCAGGAGGCCGAACGCAGTCGTTGCGCAGGGGGACGAGTGGCATGGATGCCACGAGAGGCGCGACTGGCCATGGATGGCCCTTCGCGCCGGCCCCCAGACGCCACTTGTGGCGAACGCACTTCAGTGCGGCCCGAAGGGCGAGCGTAGCGAGTAACGACGACGGAGTGAGGGCACCCGACGCAGTCGGGCCGGATGATGGGGCAAGCCCTTTTGGTTCCTTTTCTGTGGTTCGGCATCCCGACGACTGAGAAAAGGGACTCGCCCGGCAAGGCGAAACAGGAACCATCAGCAAAACTCGGCAATCAGCTGGGCTCAAATCCCCTAGCAACACTTGACGCAGACAGCGCCAATTCATTCGCCAGCGCCGCCAGACCGTGGGAGCGGATTCATCCGCGATAGGACTCGACCCTTGCACGAGGTCCAACGCCCACCGTTGGGCCTCGCTGTGCTCGGCACCAACCTACGGTGAGCTGATTGCGGACTACGCCACGCTCCCCTGGAAGCTCTGCCGCCACGCCGAGGGCGAGACGCCGAAGGCGCGGCCGAAGTGGTGGCGCAGGGAGACGGGCGAGCCGAAGCCGGCGAGGGTGGCGATCTTTTCCACGCTCTGGTCGGTGCCTTCCAGCAGGCGCTGGGTCAGGGCCAGGCGTTCGGCCAGCAGCCACTCGCCGAGGGGGCTGCCGGTGAGCTGGCGGAAGTGGCGGCTGAAGGTGCGCCGGCTCATCAGCACGCGCTGGGCCAGGCTGTCGAGGCTGTGCTCCTGCTCCAGGTTGCTGCGCACCCAATCCAGCACGCAGGTGAGGCGGTCGTCGCGCGGGCTGGTGGGTAGGGGTTGTTCGATGAACTGCGCTTGGCCGCCCTGGCGATGCGGCGGCACCACCAGGCGCCGGGCCACGCGGTTGGCGGTCTCGGCGCCGCAATGCTGGCGCAGCAGGTGCAGGCAGCAATCGATGCCGGCGGCGGTGCCGGCCGAGGTGAGCAGTTCGCCGTCTTCGAGGTAGAGCACGTCCGGGTCCAGATGCACCTGCGGGTAGCGCTCGGCGAAGTCGCGGGCCCAGGCCCAGTGGGTGGTGGCGCGGCGGCCATCGAGCAGGCCGGCTTCGGCCAGCACATAGGCGCCCAGGCACAGGCCGACCATCTTCGCGCCGCGCGCGTGGGCGGCGACCAGGGCGTCCAGCAAGGCCTGCGGCGGGCGTTCGTCGGGGTGGCGCCAGCTCGGCACTATCACGGTGTCGGCGCTGGCGATGGCGTCCAGGCCAAGCTCGACGGCGATGGTGAAGCCGGCGGTGGTGCGCAAGGGGCCCGCTTCGGCGGCGCAGACGCGCAGGTCGAAGGGCGCCATCTCCGGGCAGGTCTCGCCGAACACCAGGCAGGGCACGGAAAGGTGGAAGGGGATGATGCGGTCGAACGCGACCACGACTATCACGTGTTCCTGCATGGGGGAGGATCCTTGGGGTTGGCCCGATATTAGCGGAAGTTGGCTGTCGGGCCACTCACCCGTCGAGATCGCCAAGGCGAAGAATGCGCTCCAGTCCAATCACCACAAGGAGCTCCACCATGGCCCAGCCGAAGCGTGCGCTGATCGTCATCGATGTGCAGAACGAATACGTCAGCGGCGACCTGCTGATCGAGTACCCGCCCGTGGACCAGTCCCTGGCCAATATCGGCCGGGCGATGGACGCCGCCACCGCCGCCGGCATCCCCGTGGTGCTGGTGCAGCACCTGGCGCCTGAGGATTCGCCGATCTTCGCCCGTGGCAGCCGTGGTGCCGAATTGCACCCCGTGGTGGCCGATCGTGCCCATGACCATGTGGTGCAGAAGGCACTGCCCAGCGCCCTGACCGGCACCGACCTCGGCCCCTGGCTGCGCGAGCGCGGCATCGACACCCTGACCATCGTCGGCTACATGACCCAGCACTGCGACGAATCCACCGCGCGCCAGGCCCGCCACGAAGGCTGGAACGTCGAGCTGCTGCATGACGCCACCGGCTCGGTGCCCTTCGCCAACGACCTCGGCTCGGCCAGTGCCGAGGAGATCCACCGGGTGTTCACCCTGGTCTCTCACACCGGTTTCGCCGCCGTGGCCAGCACCGGGCAGTGGCTCGCCGCCGTCGCCACCGGTGAGGCGCTGCAGCCGGACAACCTCTACCTCTCCAACCAGCGCGCGGTGAGGGCCCGCGGCTGACGCAGCGGCAGGCCCGTCCCGGCGCTCTGGGACGGGCCTGCCGGCGTTGCAGAAATATTCCCTGAACCCTGCGGGCAGGGCCCGGTCGATGCAGTGTGCCCCTCACACGAAAAGGACCGAGCCATGGGCGAGCCCAACCCCCTCAATGTCGTCTTCAGCCTTGCCGCCGGGCTGTTCCTGGTGATCGTCCTGGCCGGCTTCGCCCGTGCCGATGACGCCTTGCCGCCCCCCGACCCGACCCACAAGGTGAAGAACTACAGCAAGGTCCAGGGCTGGGCCGATGGGCAGACGCCCGTCGCCCCCAAGGGCTTTCGCGTCAACCGCTACGCCGGCGAGCTGAACAACCCGCGCTGGCTGTACGTGACGCCCAACGGCGACGTGCTGGTGGCCGAGGCCAACACCGAGCTGAAGGACGACAAGGCCAGGGAAAAGGCGCGCAGGGACGGCAAGCTGCAATCGCAGAACTACGGCAGGAGCGCCGACCGCATCACCTTGCTGCGCGATACCGATGGCGACGGCGTGGCCGAGCAGCGGGTGACCTTCCTCGATGGCCTCAGGCAGCCGCTGGGCATGCAGGTGGTGGGCGACTGGTTCTACGTGGCCAACACCGATGCGCTGTGGCGCTACCCCTACCAGCCGGGTGACCTGAAGATCCACGGCGAGGGCGAGAAGATCCTCGACCTGCCGGCCGGCGGCTACAACAACCACTGGACGCGCAACATCCTCGCCAACGCCGACAATTCCAAGCTCTACATCTCGGTCGGTTCGGCCAGCAACCTGGGCGACCACGGCATGCAGGAGGAAGAGCGCCGCGCCAACATCCTCGAGATCAACCCCGACGGCAGCGGCGAGCGCATCTTCGCCAGCGGCCTGCGCAACCCGGTGGGCATGGGCTGGGCACCGGGCACGCAGGACCTGTGGACGGTGGTCAACGAGCGCGACAACCTCGGCGAGGACCTGGTCCCGGACTACCTGGCCAAGGTGGAGGCGGGCGCCTTCTACGGCTGGCCCTATGCCTACTTCGGCCCCAATGAAGACCCGCGCCTGGCCGGCAAGCGCCCGGACCTGGTGGCCAGGGCGCGCAAGCCCGAGCTCTCCCTGGGCGCGCATACCGCATCGCTCGGCCTGGCCTTCTACACCCAGCAGGCCTTCCCCGAGCGCTACCGCGACGGTGCGTTCGTCGGCCAGCACGGCTCGTGGAACCGCAGCGCGCTCTCCGGCTACAAGGTGGTTTTCGTGCCGTTCGAGAACGGTGAGCCGAGCGGTGCGCCGGAGGATTTCCTCACCGGCTTCGTCAAGGATGCGGACAAGGCCGAGGTCTTCGGTCGCCCGGCGGGCATCGCCGTGCTGCCCAGCGGCGCGCTGCTGGTGGCGGATGATGCCGGCAACAGCTTGTGGCAGGTTCGTGCCGAACCCTGAGGGGAAATTTGATCCAGGGCATTTTCGCTTTGGCGCGGCAGGACTACTCTGTACCTGGCAGCGGAATCGTTCCGTTCGCCGAGGGCGGCCAACCTGATTCGGGCCGCCCGACCAACCTTTTGATCGATTGGAGGGGCCCATGAAAGCTTGGCTGAGCCATATCGCCTGGCAGTTGTCCGTGACCCTTGGGCTGAGTGAGCGCCCGCGTCTGCAACCCATCCCCGTACGCAGCGACGAGCAGCGTCGTCTGGCCGAGCAACGTCGGCGCCGCTAGGGCGCCTTGTGCGGGTCGCCTGCGCGGTCAGTCGTGCGCCTTGAACCAGGCACCGATCAGTTCGCGCAGACGCTCCCCGGAGAAGCTCGGGAAATGCCCGCCATGCACGGTGCGAACCGGAAGTTCGCGCAGCCGAGCGAGGCTTTTCGCGTAGTCATCCAGGTCCGAGTGGTAGGCGTCCTCGATCAGCGGCCCGTCGTAGACGATATCGCCGCTGAACAGGGTGCCGGTCCGCTCTTCCCACAGGCTGATGCCACCGGGTGAATGCCCGGGGGTGTGCAGCACCTGCAGCGTCCTGTCCCCCAGGTCCAGCACATCGCCTTCCTCGATCAGCCGCGTGGCCGGCGCCGCCTTGACGCGGTACTCGGCGTAGCACAGCGGGCAGTCCGGGTGCGCCTCGAACATCTCGTCGCCGACGAAGGCGCGGGCCAGGGTGTTGTCGCCGTCGGGGGTGGCGAGGATGTCCGCCTCGGCGGGGTGCACCAGGCGTTCGTCGAACTCGTGATGGCCGGCGATATGGTCGAAATGGGTGTGGCTGGCCACCGCCAGCAGCGGGCGTTCGGTGAGCCAGGGCAGCTGCTCGCGCAGGCTGACCAGGCCCGAGCCCGAATCCACCAGCACGTCGCGGTCGCGGCCCTGCACATGCCACAGGTTGCAGCGGTAGAAGGGGCGCACATAGGGCTCGCTGATCAGGCTGACGCCGTCGTAGAGATGCTCGACTTCGAACCAGCGGTCGCGGCTGACGATCTTCATCGGGGGCTCCTTTGTTGTGGTTGTGGGAGCAGCATACCTGTCCGGTGCGGGCCATGGAGGGGGTGTTTCCGGCATGGGCGCGTGCCTCGCCCGACTCCGCCTGGTGGAGGTGAAAAGCGACCTCCACCCGACGACCGTGGGAGCGAATTCATTCGCGAAAACGCCCCGGCACACAGAGCCGTAGCCCGGGCTTCAGCCCGGGGCTCTGCTCAAGTCACTCGACTTCAAGGTGCAAAGGGCGGGGCTTCGGCCACTTCGATGATCAGCGGGCGGTCGGCCGGGGCGTTGCGCAGCAGTTCCTGCAGGTGCGCGTGGTCGCGGGCCTTCTCCGCCTGGCAGCCGAAGCCGCGGGCGATGGCGATGAAGTCCGGCGTGTAGATGTCCACGCCCAGCGGGGTGATGTCGCGGCGCTCCATGTAGCGCTTGATCTCGCCGTAGCCCTGGTTGTTCCACAGCAGGACGATGACCCCGACCCGCGCTTCCACGGCGCTGGCCAGTTCCGGCAGGGTGAACTGGATGCCGCCGTCGCCCATCAGGCTGATCACCGGGCGGCCCGGCTCGGCCAGCTTGGCGCCGATGGCCGCCGGCAGGCCGTAGCCCAGGGTGCCGTAGCCGGTGGAGGCGTTGAACCAGCGGCGCGGGCCGTCCAGTTCCACCAGGTGGTTGCCGCTGTAGACGGTCTGCGTCGAGTCGCCGACGAAGCGGGCGTCCGGCAGGGTGTCGAGGATGCACGCGAACAGCCGGCGATAGTGCGCCCAGCCGGAGAAGTCCTCGGCCAGTTGTGCACGTACCCCGGCGGCGCGCTGGGCGCCCGGGCTGGTGGTGCTGGCGTCGCGGGCCGGCAGCTCGGCCAGCAGCACGCGCATGGCCAGGCGGGCATCGCTGTGGATGGCCAGGGCCGGGGCGTGGTTGCGCACCAGTTGCAGCGGGTCGATGTCGATGCGGATCAGCTCGCCGCCGATGCGGAAGTTGCCGTCGAACACCACGTCGTAGTCGGTCTCGCCCAGCTCGGTGCCGATGGCCAGCACCACGTCGGCCTCCAGGGCCAGCTGGCGCACGGGGACCAGCGACTGGTTGCTGCCGATCAGCAGCGGGTGGTCGGGTTGCAGCAGGCCCTTGGCGTTGATGGTCAGCGCGGTGGGGGCATCCAGCGCGGTGGCCAGGGCGCGGGCCTCCGCCTGGGCCTCGACGCAGCCGCCGCCGAGCAGCAGCAGCGGGCGCCTGGCGTTGCGCAGGCGGCTGGCGGCATCACGCAGCTGGGCCATGGCCGGGGCCGGGCGCGAGAGGGCGGCGCGGGGCTGCACCCGCAGGTGGTCGGCGGGCGCGGTGATGATGTCCAGCGGCAGCTGGATGTGCACCGGGCGCGGGCGCTGGCTGTCGAACACGGCGAAGGCGCGGGCCAGTTCCGCCGGCAGTTCCTCGACGCTCATCAGGGTGTGGCTGAAGGCGGCGACGCCGGCCACCAGGGCGCTCTGGTCGGGCAGCTCGTGCAGGTAGCCGTTGCCCAGCCCCAGGCGCGAACGCTCGTTGACGCTGGAGATCACCAGCATGGGGATGGAGTCGGCGTAGGCCTGGCCCATGGCGGTGGTGATGTTGGTCATGCCCGGGCCGGTGATGATGAAGCACACGCCCGGCTTGCCGGAGACGCGCGCGTAGCCGTCGGCCATGAAGCCGGCGCCCTGCTCGTGGCGCGGGGTGATGTGGCGGATGCCGCTGCCGGGCAGGCCGCGGTACAGCTCGACGGTGTGCACGCCGGGGATGCCGAACACGGTGTCGACGCCCCAGGCTTGCAGTTGCTTGACGAGGAATTCACCGCAGGTGGTCATGGCAGTTTCCTTGCTCTTTCAGTGGCCCCCCGAAAGCGGGGAGCCACCCGACTGATAAAACGAATCCCGGCCTGCGGGCGCAGGCCGGAATCCAAGGGTGGCCGCCGGGATGGTGCGGCCGTTCACGCAAACTCAGGCCAGGCTGGTGCTGGCCGCCGGGCGACGGGACAGCAGGCTGACCAGCACGAAGCTGACCAGGCCGACCGCCAGGCTGTAGTAGATCGGCGTGTTGGCATCGAGGCCGTCCTTGACCATCAGGGCGAGGACGGTGACGAAGCCGAGCACCATGCTGGTGATGGCGCCGGCAGTGGTGGCGCGCTTCCAGTAGATGGCGCCGATCAGCGGGATCAGCATGCCGCCCACCAGCAGGTTGTAGGCCACGGTCAGGGCGCTGATCACGTCGCTGACCACCAGGGCGATGCCGAGCATCACCAGGCCCAGCAGCAGGGTGGCGAGGCGGTTCTCGTGCACGTCGCCGTTGCCGCTCTCACGGCCTTTGCGCAGCAGCGGCAGCAGGTCCTGGGTGATGGTGGTGGAGGCGGCCAGCAGGCCGGCGCTGGCGGTGGACATCAGCGCGGCCAGGGCGGCGGCGATGACCAGGCCGCGGATGCCGTTGGGCAGGCTGTGCTCGACGACGCTGGCGAAGGCGTTGTTGACGTTGTCCAGGTCGGGCAGCAGCACCTTGGCGGCCATGCCGATGAGCGCGCCGGCCAGGCCGTAGAGGATGCAGTAGAGGCCGGCGGCGGTGCCGGCCACCTTGGCCACGCCCTCGCTGCGGGCGGTGAACACGCGCTGCCAGATGTCCTGGCCGATGAAGATGCCGAAGAAGTAGATGAGGAAGTAGGTGACGATGGTGTCCCAGCCGATGGCGGTGAAGTCCAGGTAGCGGGCGGGCAGCTTGTCCATCAGGGCATTCCAGCCACCGGCATCGCTGATGGACATGGGCATCAGCAGGAACACCAGGCCGACGGTCATGATCAGGAACTGCACGATGTCGGTGAGGGTCAGCGACCACATGCCGCCGATGGTGGAGTAGAGCACCACCACGCCGCCGCCGATGAGGATGGCGACCCAGAAGTGCAGGCCGAACAGCACCTGCATGACGGTGCCGATGGCGATGGTCGAGGTGGCGCCGATCATCAGCGCATACACCAGCATGATCAGCGCGCTGGCATGGCGCGCGGCGGGGTTGTAGCGGCGCTCCAGCACCTGGGTGACGGTGTAGATCTTCAGCTTCAGCAGCGGTTTGGCGAGGAACAGGCTGAGGCCGACGATACCCAGGCCGATGGCGCCGCAGAGCCAGAACCCGGAGATGCCATGGACATAGCCCAGGCGCACGGTGCCGATGGTGGAGGCGCCGCCGAGCACGGTGGCGGCCATGGTGCCGAGGTAGAAGCCCGGGCCGAGGTTGCGCCCGGCCACCAGGTAGTCGTCACGGGTCTTGGCGCGGCGCATGCCGTACCAGCCCAGGGTGAGCATCGCGGCTACGTAAAGCAGTACGACGAAGATATCCAAGGCCATTGTTCAGCTCTCTCTTTCTCATTGTTGTAGCTCAGGCGGGTCAGGCCCGAGGGTATGTGGCTCGCGGTCGATCCATCGGTGATGCACCGGGGCGGCAGCCCCCGGGTCGGTGGTGTCGCCGGCGGCCGGACCCTGGCCGCCGGTGTATCGGGTTGGGTTCAGGCGGCGCTGGCGTCAACCAGGCCGGCGGCGCCGGCGCGCTTCACGCGCACCCAGCGCGGGCCCTTGGGGCCGTATACCTCGGCGGCTTCGGGGAACAGGTTGAGCAGCGCCAGGTAGAGGAGGGCGGCCATGCCCAGGGTCACCGGCAGGCTGACGTCGATGCCGCCGGCCAGCTCGCCCAGCGGGCCGACGAACTGCCCCGGCAGGTTGACGAAGCACAGGCCCACCAGCGCGCTGGGGATCCAGGCGCCCATGCCGCGCCAGTTCCAGCCGTTGTGGAACCAGTAGCGGCCGCCGGTCTCGCCACGGGTGAACACCTGCAGGTCGTCCGGGCAGTAGAAGCCACGGCGGATCACCAGGCCGAGGATCATGATCACCATCCAGGGGCTGGTGCAGGTGATGATCAGCACGGCGAAGGTGGACACGCTCTGCACCAGGTTGAAGGCGAAGCGGCCGATGAAGATGAAGGCGATGGACATCAGCCCGATCATCACCGTGGCCTGTACGCGGTTGAGCAGGCGCGGGAACACCGAGGACATGTCCAGGCCCGTGCCGTACAGCGAGGTGGTGCCGGTGGACATGCCGCCGATCACCGCGATCAGGCACACCGGCAGGAAGAACCAGGTGGGGGATACGGCCAGCAGGCCGCCGACGTAGTTGTTCTGCGCGATGTAGTCCGGTGCCTGCACGGCGACGATGGTCGCGGTGACCAGGCCGAAGAAGAACGGGATCAGGGTGGCCAGCTGCGCACCGATCACCGCCGCCATGATGCGGCCCTTGCTCGCCTCGCGGGGGATGTAGCGCGCCCAGTCGCCGAGGAAGGCGCCGAAGGACACGGGGTTGCTCATGGCCAGCAGGGCGGCGCCGATGAAGGCGGCCCAGAAGCCCTCGCTGCCCACCTGCACCGAGCCTGCGTAGCTGGCGTCGAAGGGGCCGGCGAAGGCGAAGATGCCCAGCAGGAACAGCAGGCTTGCGCTCCACACCGCGACCTTGTTGACCCACAGCAGGAAGCGGAAGCCGTAGATGCACACCGTCAGCACCAGCACGGCGAACAGGCCGTAGGCCAGGCCCAGGGTCAGGTCGGTTTCCGGCAGGCCCATCAGGCGCTTGGCGCCGCCGACCAGTGCATCGCCCGAGCTCCACACCGAGAGGGAGAAGAAGGCGATGGCGGTGAGCAGCGACAGGAACGAGCCGACGATCCGCCCGTGCACGCCGAAGTGGGCGCCGGAGGAGACCGCGTTGTTGGTGCCGTTGATCGGGCCGAACAGGCCCATCGGCGCGAGGATCAGCGAGCCCACCACCACGCCCAGGAGAATGGCCCACACGCCCGCCTCGAAGGACAGGCCGAAGAGCACCGGGAAGCTGCCGAGCACGGCGGTGGCGAAGGTGTTGGCGCCGCCGAAGATCATGCGGAACAGGTCGACGGGCCTGGCGTTGCGTTCGTGGTCGGGGATCTGCTCGACACCGAACGTCTCGATTCGGGTCAGGCTTTGCTCGTTATTGTTGTTATGCATCGTTGTTCTCCCGGGGGAGCCTCATCAGGTTTGGGGCAGGTGCTCCGGCATGGCCGACAAGTGCTCGTGACAGGCCAGCCAACGGCCCTGTTCTTGTTGTTGGCGGAAGACGATGGTCTCCCGCTCCAGGCTCGTGATCGCCTCACCGCCCACACGCAGGCGGGTGACCACTTCGTGCATGAAGATCGCCACGTCGCCCTGCAGGCTCAGCAGCGGATTGCGCGATTCGCAGCCCAGCACGCGGAAACCCTCGCGCTGCCAGGCATCCCAGAGTTCGCGGTAGGCCGCGCGGCCCTGCAGCACACCGGGGGTGGTGTGGAACAGGAAGCTGGCGTCCTCGCTGAAGGCGGCGAAATAGGCCTCGGTGTCGTTGCGGGCGAAGGCGGCCACCAGTTCCCTGGCGGCCTCCATGACCTGTGCGTGGCGGTCCATGCTCAGCGACGCTCCACGCCGGGAAGGATGCAGAGCATTTCGTACAAAAGGTTGGCGCCCAGCAGGGAGGTGTTGCCGGTGGTGTCGTAGGGCGGGGAGACCTCGACCAGGTCGCAGCCGATGATGTCCAGGCCCTGGCAGCCACGGATGATCTCCATCGCCTGGATGGTGGTCAGCCCGCCGATCTCCGGGGTGCCGGTGCCGGGCGCCCAGGCCGGGTCGATGCCGTCGATGTCGAAGGACAGGTACACCGGGCCGCCGCCGACCTTCTCGCGCACCTCGGCCATCAGCGGGGCCAGCGACTTGTGCCAGCACTCCTCGGCCTGGACCACGCGGAAGCCCTGCTTGCGGCTCCAGTTGAAGTCCTCGGCGGTGTAGCCCTGGGCGCGCAGGCCGATCTGCACCACGCGGTCGCAGTCGAGCAGGTCTTCCTCCACCGCGCGGCGGAAGGTGGTGCCGTGGGCGATCTTCTCGCCGAACATGTGGTCGTTGACGTCGGCATGGGCATCGATGTGCACCAGGCCCACCTTGCCGTGCTTCTTCTTGATGGCCCGCAGGATCGGCAGGGTGATGGTGTGGTCGCCGCCCAGGGTCAGCGGCAGGATGCCGTGGCCGAGGATGCGGTCGTATTCCTCCTCGATGATGCGCACGGCGTCGAGCAGGTTGAAGGTGTTGATGGCGACGTCGCCGATGTCGGCCACGTTCAGCGAATCGAAGGGGGCGGCGCCGGTGGCCATGTTGTAGGGGCGGATCATCACCGACTCGGCGCGGATCTCGCGGGGGCCGAAGCGGGTGCCGGAGCGCAGCGAGGTGCCGATGTCCAGGGGCACGCCGACGAAGGCGGCGTCCAGGGCGTCGAGCTCGGCGGGGGTCTGGATGTGGGGAAGGCGAAGCATGGTGGCGATGCCGCCGAAACGGGGCATTTCATTGCCGCCCAGGGGCTGGTGGAGTTTCTTGTCCACGGGGTGGCCTCACGTTTGTTGTGGTTGTCGTGGGGCGATTCTGGTGACCTGGCGATGCGGGAAGAATCCCCACGGGCAAATAATCACTTCAGGTATTTCTAAACTATCCGCAGCAGGTAGACTGCGCCGATCTGTCGCAGCTGGCTGCTCCCTGTAGGGGCGAATTCATTCGCCAAGGGCCGCGAAGCGGCCCCGGTCGGGGCTTGTGGAGGGCAGGCCGCTGGCCTGCATGGCGAATGAATTCGCCCCTACAGATTTGTGCTGCCTTTCAAATCCCATGGAGTTTCCATGTCCAACACCCTCCCCGACCTCAAGCTGCTGCGCATCTTCGCCACCGTGGTGCGCAACCAGGGTTTTGCCGCCGCGCAGCAGGAGCTGAACCTCTCCACCTCGGCCATCAGCACCTACATGAGCCAGCTCGAAGGGCACCTGGGCCTGACCCTCTGCCATCGCGGCCGGGGCGGCTTCAGCCTGACCAGCAAGGGCGAGCTGTTCTACCAGGAGACCCTGCGCCTGCTCGGCGAGCTGGAAGGCTTCGAGCGCTACTCCGCCTCCCTCAAGGGCGAGCTGCGCGGCACCCTCAACCTGGGCGTGCTCGACTCCACCGTCAGCGACCCGGCCCTGCCGCTGGCAGAGGTCATCGGCGCCTACAGCCGGGAACACGCCGGCGTGCACCTGCACCTCTCGGTGATGAGCCCCTACGACCTGCAGCTCGGCGTGCTGGAGAACCGCCTGGACCTGGCCATCGGCGCCTTCTCCACGCGCATGAACGGCCTGGTCTACCAGCCCCTTTACCGCGAGCAGCACTGGCTCTACTGCAGCGACCGCCACCCGCTGTTCGCCGAGCGGCGCATCCCCGCCGAGGTCATCACCCAGCAGCGCATGGTCGGGCGTGGCTACTGGAGCCAGGCGGAGCTGGCGCGCCACGGCTTCAAGCACAGCGCGGCGACGGTGGAATCGATGGAGGCGCAACTGATCCTGGTGCTCTCCGGTGCCTACATCGGCTACCTGCCGGAGCACTACGCCCAGAGCTGGGTCGACCAGCAGCGCCTGCGCGGCCTGCTGCCGGCCACCTTCGGCTACCAGGCGCCGTTCTCGATGATCCTGCGCCGGGGCCGTGCCCGCGAGCCCTTGATCGTCACCTTCCGCGACCTGCTGCGGGCCCAGTTGAACCTGCGTTGACTGCCGCTTCGCTGGCGTTTCCCTGACGCTTGCGAGGCTTCCTGCGCGTTGATGCCAAAATAATGGCTGGTGCCTCTGGCGGCGCTGCAAGCCTGTGCTAGACCTAATTTCTGTGGGCCAGGACGTACACACGTACCAATCACAGGGATTTGCGCATGCGCCAGAATCTACCCGTCACCCAGCGTGAAAGAACCTTCCCGGCCACCGAACGCCTGATCTCGACCACCGATCTCAGCAGCAAGATCACCTACTGCAACGACGCCTTCGTCGAGATCAGCGGCTTCTCCCGCGAGGAACTGGTCGGCCAGCCGCACAACCTGGTGCGCCACCCCGACATGCCGTCCGCCGTCTTCGGCCATATGTGGGACACCCTCAAGCAGGGCAAGCCCTGGATGGGCCTGGTGAAGAACCGCTCCAAGAACGGCGACTTCTACTGGGTCAGCGCCTACGTCACCCCGGTGTACGAGAACGGCCAGATGGTCGGCTACGAGTCCGTGCGCTCGCTGCCCACCCGCGAGCAGGTGCAGCGCGCCGATGCCCTCTACGCGCGCCTGCGGGCCGGCAAGGCGCCGGTGCCCTGGATCGAATACTGGAGCTACGACCTGGTCCGTTCCTGGCCGGTGATCCTCGCCACCCTGGTGATCCTCGGCGGTCACCTGCTCATCGGCGGCCCGGCGCTCATCGCCCTGATGCTGGTGACCATGTTCGCCCTCGGCTCCTACCAGCTCTACAGCAAGCGGCAGACCATCCGCCAGACCCTGGCCGAACACCCCAAGGCCTTCACCAGTGGCCTGGTGTCGCTGACCTATTCCAGCAACAAGGGTGCGCAGGCGCTGCTCGACATGGCCATGATCAGCGAGGAAGCGCGCCTGCAGACGGCCCTCACGCGGCTGGAGGACGCCGGCATCAACGTCAAGCTGCGCGCCTCCGACTCCTCCCGGCTGTCACGCTCCAGCGCCGAGCTGCTGGAGCAGCAGCGCAGCGAGACGGACCAGTCCGCCACCGCCATCAACCAGATGGCGGCGACCATCCAGGAGGTCTCGCACAACGTGCAGAACACCGCCCATGCCGCCGAGGAGGCCGACCGCCTGGCGCAGCAGGGGCGCGGCCTGGCCGGGGAGAGCCTGAGCGCCATGCAGCACATGGCCAGTGCGGTGAGCGAGATCGGCCAGGCGGTGAACGAGCTGGCCAACTCCACCCAGTCCATCGGCAGCGTGGCCGACGTCATCACCTCCATCGCTGAGCAGACCAACCTGCTGGCGCTCAACGCCGCCATCGAGGCGGCGCGGGCCGGCGAGCAGGGCAGGGGCTTCGCCGTGGTGGCCGACGAGGTGCGCTCGCTGGCCTCGCGCACCCGCCAGTCCACCGAGCAGATCCACCAGATCATCGCCTCCCTGCGCTCCGGCGCCGACCGCGCGGTGGCCACCGCCAACCGGGGCGAGGAAATCTCCCGCGACAGCGTCGGCAGCGTCGAGGCCGTCGGCAAGGCGCTCGATGGCATCAGCCAGGCGGTGACCCGCATCACCGGCATGAGCCAGCAGATGGCCGCCGCGTCCGAACAGCAGAGCCACGTGGCCGACGACATCAGCCGGCAGATCACGCGGATCGCCCAGCTCTCCGACCACAGCGCCGGGCAGGCCCAGGAGGGCGCGCAGATCAGCCAGGACCTCGAACACATGGCCGAGTACCTGCACAGCCTCGCGGAGCGGTTCAACCGATAGCGACCGGGCATGGGCGGCGGAGCCACGCAGGAGGGTGCGGCTCCCGGGGCAGGGATGCCCCACTTCCCCGAACCCCGCCCCCGTATCCGTAGGATGCGGAGCTCCATGCATGACGATAGGCCGCGCTCGACTCCGCCTGGTGGAGGTAAAAAGCGACCTCCACCCTACGCAGCGGTCATCTCCTTGCCTCTGTAGGGGCGAATTCATTCGCCCAACGGCGCACAGCGCCGCCCGTCCCGTGGGCGCTCATTCATTCGCGAAAAGGGTCCACGCCGTGCTCGGCATCCATGGCAGAATCCGCCCCCATGTCCCGCTCCCAATGCCCCCGCTGCCAACGCCCCGCCAGCCATTGCCTGTGTCCGCTGATCCCCAGCCTGCCCAGCCGTACGCGCGTGCTCGTCCTGCAGCACCCGAGCGAGGTGGGGCATGCGCTGAACACCGCGCGGCTGGCGGCGCTGGGGCTGGAGAATGCCGAGCTGCGGGTGGGCGAGCAGTTCCCTGGACTGGCCACCGAGCTGGCCGACCCGCGCCATGACGCGCGCCTGCTGTTCCCGGGGGACGAGGCCGTGTCGCTGGCGGAGGTGGCCGGCAGCGCCGGGCGCCCGTTGCTGCTGGTGGTGCCCGACGGCACCTGGCGCAAGGCGCGCAAGCTGCTGCACCTGAACCCCGCCCTGGCGGCCTTGCCGCGGGTGACGCTGCCGGCCGGGGGTATCTCCCGCTACCGGCTGCGCAAGGCCCCGGCGCCGGGGGCCCTGTCGACCATCGAAGCCATCGCCCAGGCGCTGGACCTGCTCGAAGCGCCGGCCCGTTTCGATGCCCTGCTCAAGCCCTTCGAAGCGCTGATCGAAGGCCAGATCGCCGCCATGGGCGAGGAGACCTTCCAGCGCAATCACGGCCAGCCTCAGCCCGACTCCCCCTCGCGGGAGAAGCCGTAGGCGCGCTCCACCCGGGCGATGCGTACCTCGAAGGCGTCGTACCAGTCCGCCCGGCCCCGTGCCCGCGCCAGGCTGTGCTCGCCCTGGCGTTTCCAGGCGAGGATCGCCGCCTCGTTCTCCCAGTAGGACACCGTGATGCCCAGCCCATCCGCCCCACGCGCCGACTCCACGCCGAGGAAGCCCGGCTGTTGGCGTGCCAGCTCGACCATGCGCTCGGCCGTGTCGCCGTAGCCGTCGTCGAGAGTGGTGCGCCGCGAGGTGAAGATCACCGCGTAGTAGGGCGCTGCCGGTGTCCGGGCGAACCCCTGCCCGCCGCCGCTCATTGCGCGCAGGCCTGGACGAAGGCCGCCACCAGCGGCGGCAGGCGCCCGGCCAGGGCCGCGCGTTCCGGCTGGAACAGCGTGGCGACGAAGAAGGGGTGACCCTCCAGCTCCACCGCGCGCACCTCGCCGCTGGCGTCCCGCGCGCCGACACGCAACGGCCCGCCCAGCAACGCCGCCTCGAACTGCGGGTTGAGCCCGTAGCGGCAGCGGTAGCCCTCGAAGGCGAGCGGCGCGCCGTAGGCCCGGGCGATGCGCGATCCGGCCGCCAGGTGCACCGCGTCGATGGCTTCCACCAGGGAGCAGGCCAGTGGCGCGATCACCTGGCGACCCGCGTCCGGTGCCGTCTCGCCGTGTTCGGCGTCGGCCCAGCCGAGCACGTTGCGCGCGTATTCCAGCAACGCGTGCTGGAAGCCGCCGCAGGTGCCGAGGAAGGGCACGCCGTGGCCCCGGGCATGTTCGATGGCGCGCAGCGCGCCCTCGGTGTCGCGGTAGGGGCTGCCCGGCACGCACCAGATGCCGTCGAAGCGGGCGAGGGCGTTCGCCTCGACGCGGTCGGTGGCCAGCCAGGCGTGATCCAGGCCGATATCCAGCAGCGACGCGGCCAGCGACAGCGCTTCGGGAATGGCCTGGTGGGCGGTGATCGAAAGGTCCTGGTCGCCGATCAGGGCGAGGCGGATGCGGGAAGTGCGAGGGCGGGCCATGTCCGTTCCTTGTCTGCGGCGCGATATGCGCGGTGGCAGGCGGACTATATAGTTGCGCTTCGGCACTCAATATTGGCGAAAACACAATTGATCATTGCAGCTGCGCACTATCGCCTCGAGCACGGCGACCTCGCCCTGGTGCTCGCCCTGGTCCGTGGCGGCAGCCTGGCGCGGGCCGCCGAGCTGCTGCAGGTGGACGTCTCCACCGTGTTCCGCGCGGTGCGCAGGCTGGAGAAGGCCCTGGGCGAGGAGCTGTTCGAGAAAAGCCGCGCCGGCTACCTGCCCGGCAGTACCGCGCTGCTCCTGGCGCAGCAGGCGGAACAGGCCGAGCACGCCCTGGAGGCCGCACGGGTCGCGCTGGAGCAGGGGCGCGAGGTGCTCGCCGGCACCGTGCGCCTGACCTGTACCGACTCGGTGCTGCATGGCCTGCTGCTGCCGGCGCTGGCGCGCTTCATGCCCAGCTACCCGGCCCTGCACCTGGAACTGGCCACCTCCAACGACTTCGCCAACCTCAGCCGCCGCGACGCCGACATCGCCCTGCGCCTGACCACCGCGCCCCCGCAGCATCTGGTGGGGCGCTGCCTCGGTGCCGTGCCCTACGCCCTCTGCGCCAGCCCCGCGTACCTGCACGGGCGCGACCCGGCGGACCTGGCAGCCATGGCCTGGATCGCCCCGGACGAATTCCTGCCCAACCACCCCAGCGTGGTCTGGCGCCGCCAGCGCTTCCCGGCGCTGGTGCCGGCCTATCGCTGCAACAGCATGCTCGCGGTCGCCCAGATGGCCCGGGCCGGCCTGGGCGTCGCGGCCTTGCCGCGTTTTCTCATCGAGGACGGGCTGCAACCGCTGGAGGCCGACCTGAGCCCGTGCGACACCGCCCTGTGGCTGCTGACCCGTCCCGATTGCCGCGCCTTGCGCTCGGTGGTGACGCTGTTCGACGAACTGGGCCGCAGCATCCGGCTGGGACCCTGAAAGGGGTGTGCTCGCTTAGCTCCATAGGTAATTAACAAATGAAAATTGATTATTTATGGATATAAAAAGCGCGGTGATAGTCTCCTCCCCATCGAGTCACTCCAGCGCTCCCGAGGAGACATCCATGAGCCGCACCGCAGACGTCATCGACCTCAACAGCTACCGTGTACGCCGCCAGGCGCGCCGCATGGCCGAGCTGATGTGGAGCATGTACGCCCTGCGTTCCGGCTACGCGGCCCACCAGCTCGTCCAGAGCGGGTCGCTGGATCGCTCGCGGGAGGCCTGAGGCATGAGCGTCCCCAGCTCATTCCTCGCCCCGGATAGCCCCGCCCTCGAACTCGCCCAACCCAACGCCGGCAACCGCGACGACGACCTGATCAGCCAGCGGGTCGCCCATAACCTGTTGCGCCTGCGCAGCAAGCGGCAACTGTCGCTCGACGCCCTGGCGCGGCTCTCCGGCGTGAGCCGGGCGATGCTGGCGCAGATCGAGTCGGGGCGCAGCGTCCCCTCCATCAAGGTGCTGTGCAAGGTCGCCCAGGGGCTCAAGGTCTCGGTCGCTGCCTTCCTCGACGACCGCGCCTTCTCCGGTGTCGCGGTCCTGCCGGCGGCGCAGAGCAAGCGCCTGGTCAGCGCCGGCGAGGGCTTCGTCAGCCGCGCGCTGTTCCCCTTCGAGGTGAAGCGCCAGGCCGAGTTCTACGAAGTGCGCCTGGCCGGCCTCACCACCGAGGAAGCCCAGCCCCACGCGCCGGGCACCCAGGAGAACCTGGTGGTCGCCCAGGGCGTGCTGGAAGTCAGCGTCAACGACGAGCGCTACCTGCTCTCCACCGGGGATTCGATCCTCTTCTACGCCGACCAGCCCCACAGCTACCGCAACCCGGCCAACAGCGAAGCGGTCATCTACCTGGTCATGACCTACCCGGAAAGCCTGGATTAGGCCGGCGCCAACAGCGCTTTTGTGGGTGCGAATTCATTCGCGATGGAATATCCGGCCATTCGCAGCCCTGTGCCTGCGGCGGGTCTTTCGCGGCTGAAGCCGCTCCCACAGTGTGTGGGGGAGCGGGTGCAAAGCCGGTGATGGGTTTCGCTGCGCTCTACGCCATCCCACGGGCCGGTCATGGCATCGCCCTCACGCGCGAGATGAAAAAAGCCCGGCCCAGGTTTCCCTGGCCGGGCTTTTTCACGGGCGGTGTGTCAGCAGGTGCAGCACATCACCGGCATGCCGTTGCAGCTCATCATCATCGGCATGCCGCACTCCATCATCTTCATCATCAGTGCGCAGCAGTTCTTGAACATGTCCATGTTCATGCCCTGCATCGGCATCATCTTGCACATCATGCCGTTGCCCTGCATGGAGCAGGTCATCATGCATTTCATCGACGGCATGGGCATGCCCATCATCATCGGCATCATGGTCATCTGCGGCATGCCCATCATGGGCATCATCGCCATGCCGGCCTGGGACATGCACATCATCGACATGTTGCCGCAGTGCATCATCATCGGCATGCCGCAATCCATCATCATCGACATCATTTCGCAGCTGTTGCGGAACATGGCCATGTCCATGCCGGCGGCCGGCATCATGGTGCATTCCATGCAATCGTCCATCATCTTGCACGTCATGGTGGCCATCATCATCGGCATGCCCATGGGCATCATCATGCCGTTCATGTTCATGCCGGCGTTCATCGGCATCTGCATCGCGTTCATCATGTTCAAGCTCCCTGAAGCCAGAATTGTTCGGATGGGTCGAAAGGTTTCGTGGGGCCGATTCTAGGCGGCGCGGCAGGGCCGGCAAGATGCGCATGGAGCAGCGATCGAGCCCGTCTCGGCAGCGCCCATGACGGTATGGCAGGTAATTTCGAAGCAGGGGCGTCCATTCGTCTGCTGGAGCGATCGGACGGGGCGCGGGGAAGGCCGTATCGACGCTATGGATATTCACTTCAGCGCTATGCAAAGAACTGAAGTGAATAATCGATCTAACCAGCCGCCGGTTTTTCGCGGCGAAGGGGAGGGCGCTGCATCAGATGCCCCAGCGCGCCGCCCTCAGGCTCTCGCCCAACTGGTGTGGATGCAGCCGTGCGGGGCGGCGCCGGAGGATCTCCAGCAACTGCTGCAGGCCGTCCTCCAGGCGCTGGCGCAGGTCGTCGGCCAGGGTTCCCCCCTGCTCGTCATAGCTGACCTGGGCATCGACGGCGAAGATGCCGTGCAGCACCTCTTGCGCCTTGAGGGCGGAGAGCACCGGCTTGAGCGCGTAATCCACCGCGAGCATGTGGGCCAGGCTGCCGCCGCTGGCGATGGGCAGCACCGGCTTGTCGCACAGGGCGCGCTCCGGCAGCAGGTCGAGCAGGGTCTTCAGCGCGCCGGAGAAGGACGCCTTGTACACCGGCGTGGCGATCACCAGCGCATCGGCGCCGGCCACCGCCTCGATCAGCGCCTGCACGTCCGGGCTGTCGAAGCGCGCGTGGAGCAGGTCCTCGGCCTTGAAGTCATGGATACCGAAGTGGCGCACGCTGGCGCCGTGCTCGACGAGCCAGCGCTGGCCGTGGGCGAGGATCACGCCGGAGCGTGAGCGCAGGCCGGGGCTGCCGGCGAGGGTGACGATCCGCATGCTGGGCTCCTCAGGCCGCCTGGCCGGTGGCGGGGGTGTCGTGGCCGGTCAGCTCGGTGAGCAGTTCTTCCTTGAGCTTCTGCAGCAGCGGCGAGGCGCGGTCGCGCGGGTGCGGCAGGTTGACCCGGATCTCGTGCTTGATGCGCCCCGGGTGCGAGTCGAGGACGATCACCCGGTCGCCCAGGTAGAGCGCCTCCTCGACGTCGTGGGTGACCATGATCATGGTGCTGCGCTGCTGGATCCAGATGCGTTGCAGCTCGCGCTGCAGGTGCACGCGGGTGAGGGCGTCGAGGGCGCCCAGGGGCTCGTCGAGCAGCAGCACCTTGGGCTTGTTCACCAGCGCCCGGGCGATGGCCGCGCGTTGCGCCATGCCGCCGGAAAGCTGGTGCGGCCAGGCATTCTCGAAGCCCTGCAGGTTGACCAGGGCGATGTGCTCGGCCACCAGGCGCTCCTTCTCGGCGGCGCTGAGGCGGTGGTTCTTCAGGGCCAGGGCGATGTTCTCGCGCACCGTCATCCAGGGGAACAGGCGGTGGTCCTGGAACACGATGCCGCGCTCCAGGCTGGTGGCGGCGATGCGCTGGCCGTCCAGGAGGATCTCGCCCTCGTAGTCGTTCTCCAGGCCGACGATCAGCCGCAGCAGGGTGGATTTGCCGCAGCCGCTGGCGCCGACGATGCTGACGAACTCGCCGGGGGCGACCTTCAGGTCGATGCCTTCGAGCACCGGCAGGGTGCGGCCTTCGATGCGGTACTGCTTGCTCAGGCCGCGGATCTCCAGGGCGCCGGTCAGCGTGTGGGGCTGCCCCAGCGGGGCCTTCTGTGGCAGTGCTGTCATGGTCATCAACCTGTGTTCAACGGGTGTTGCGCCAGCGCAGCAGATGGCGCGCCAGGCGGGAAAAGGTGAGGTTCATCAGGTAGCCGAGCAGGCCGATGCAGAGCACCGCGAGGACGATCACCTCCATGCGCGAGCCGGCCTCGGCGCTCATCATCAGGTTGCCCAGGCCCGCCCCGGAGGAGAGGAACAGCTCGCTGCCCACCGCCGTCACCCAGGCGAACGCCAGGGCGTGCAGCAGGCCGGTGGCGATGCTCGGCAGCGCGGCCGGCAGCAGCACATGGCGGAACTGCTGCAAGGGGTGCAGCTCGAAGACCCGGCCCACCTCGCGGTAGCGCTTCTCCACCTGGGTGAAGCCCTCGTAGGTGTTGAGCACCATCGGGTAGAAGGCGGCCAGGGAGACGATCAGCACCTTGGAGAATTCGCCATTGCCGAACCACATGGCGATCAGCGGGATCCAGCCCAGCATCGGCACCTGGCGGATGGCATGGAACAGCGGGCCGATGAGCCGGTCGGCCACCTTCGACAGCGCCATCAGCACGCCCAGGGCGAGGCCTGCGATCACGCCGAACAGCAGCCCGCCGCTGGTGCGCGCCAGGCTGGCGAAGAGGTTGACCAGCAGCTCGCCGTTGCCCAGCAGCTCGACCGCCGCCCGGCCGATGCTGCTCAGCGGGACGAAGGCATAGGCGTTGGCGGCGTCCTGGCGCGACAGGGCTTCCCAGCCGGCCAGCAGGGCCAGCGGCAGCACCAGGCCACGCAGGCGCGGCAGCCATGAAAGGATTCGGGACATGGGCATCTCCTAGCGCGACTGCCAGCGGAACAGGCGACGTTCCAGCAGGCGGAAAATGAAATCGAGGCCGAAGCCGATCACCCCGGTGACCAGCACGCCGACCATCACCACATCGATGCGCAGCATCTGCCGGCCCATCTCGATCATCTGCCCCAGGCCGCTGTCGGCGGCCAGCAGCTCGGCGGCCACCAGCACCACCCAGGCGCGGGTCAGGCTGATGCGCAGGCCGGTGATGATCGGCGGCGCGGCGGCGGGGAAGGCCACCTCGCGCACCAGGGTCGGCCAGCTCAGGCGGTACACGTCGGCCACCTCGAAGTAGCTGCGCGGGATGGCCTTCACCCCCTCGCTGGCGGCCAGGGCCACCGGGAAGAACGCGGCCTTGGCGACGATGACGATCTTGAAGGTCTCCTCGATGCCGAAGAACAGCACGAACATCGGGATCAGGGCGATGCTGGGAATCTGCCGCAGGCAATGGAACAGCGGGCCGCAATAGGCCTCCACCTGCTTCGACAGCGCCATCAGCACGCCGAAGGCCAGGCCGCCGACGGCACCGAAGCAGAAGCCCAGGCCCAGGCGCGACAGGCTGCCGCCCAGGTGCTCCTGCAGCTCGCCGCTCTGCAGCAGCTCCTCGAAGGCCTCCAGCACATGCAGCGGCGGGATCAGCAACTGGCGGGGGAACAGGCCGGCGTCGGCCACGATGGCCCACAGCGCGAGCAGCGCCAGGGGCGAGATCAGCCAGGTGAGCGCACCCGGCAGGCGTTTCAGGGTCGCGGTCATGTCAGGCCTCGTTCAACAGCGAAGGGGCGGGTGCCGAGTTTCGTCGCCGGGCGCGCAGCCAGCAGGCGAGGGCGGTGGCCAGCACCAGGGGAATCCAGCAGAGGAACAGGTTGCCGAGCCCGGCCAGGTGGCTGATCAGCCCGCCGAGCATGGCGCCGCCGAAGCCGCCGAGCATGGTGGCGAGGTTGAACAGGCCGGAGATCTTGCTCTTGTCCATGGCGTGGCTGGCCAGTTGCGCCATGTTCACCAGGTGCACCTGCGCCGCGGCGATGCTCAGCAGCACCGCGCCCAAAGCCAGCAGCCAGTAGTCATGGGCCAGGCCCAGCAGGGCCAGGGCCGCCACCGCCGCCAGCAGGCTGGAGCCGTAGGCGAAGGCGCGACCGCCGAGCTGCACCAGGCGGCCGAGGCCGAACAGGGCGAGCACCGAGGCCAGCCCCTGGATCATCACCAGGCTCACCGCCTGGCCCTGGGTCAGCCCGGCCACCTGCATGGCCAGCAGCAGGATGAAGGTGCCGTAGAGCGAGCCGGTGGACGCGCTGACCGCCTCGATCAGGCAGCTCTCGCTGATCGCCGGGTTGCCCAGCATGGTGCGCACCTCGTCGAGCAGGCCGCTGCCCAGCACGCCGGCCACGGCCTCGTCGCCGGCGTCCTCTTCCCAGAAGCCCAGGCTGTAGGCGGCCATCGCGCCGAAGCACAGGCCGATCACCACGAAGCCCAGGGTGAAGCTGCCGGTACCGCTCAGGGCGTTGCCCAGCAGCGGGCCGATCAGGCCCATGCCCAGGGTCAGCGCGCCGCGGTACCAGCCGGCCTTGGCGTGGCCGATGTGGCGCAGCTGGCGGAGGAAGGCGCTGTTCATCGAGACGATGCGGAAGGGGATGCACAGGCCGATCAGCAGCCGCGCCACCGCCAGCCACAGCCAGCTGGCGAACACGGGGATCAGCAGGTTCAGCTGCATCGGCCCGAGGCTGGCGAGGAAGTACACCCGCCGTGCGCCGAAGCGGGCGATGACGAAGCCGGCGGGCAGGGTGACGAAGATCATCCCCAGGGACTCCATGGCGGCGATCACGCCGATCTGCATCGAGTTGGCGCCCAGCTCCAGCGCATAGAGGGTGGTGACGATCTTCGCCATGCCGATGGTGGCGCCGCTGAAGGCGGCCAGCAGCAGGAAGTTGAAAAGGAAGGCGGAGGGCCGCTGGCTCATGGTCGCGCCCCGTATTGCGAGAGCGGTGCCGTGACGGGCGAAGGTGGAGCGGAAGTCGGGAGCATCGGCTGGATCCTGGTCGAACAGCTGGCAATCGGTAGCGCAGGGCGCATCGACCGCATGGGCCAGGAGACATAGCAGCATGCGTGCCGCTTTTTGGTATTCGACCAACTCATTGAATTAAAAGGATTTTATTGGGAGTTTCGGCGCGACTGCGGCTGTCGTGCTGCAAGGCCAGCAGCCCGCTGCTTGAAGGGTGTTGCTGGGGCAGCAGTGGGGCGACAGGGTGTTCTTGCCGGCGCGCAGGTGCGGTTTCTGCGGACTCTTCCTGTGGGAGCGAATTCATTCGCGATGCTCTTTCGCGGTTGAAACCGCTCCCACAAGAGCAGGGCGGAGCTCCGTGATCCCTGTAGGGGCGACTTCAGTCGCCAAGCAGCCCGTAGGGTTGCCCGGCATTGTTGGGGGCAACTCCGTTGCCCTTGGGCGAATGAATTCGCCCCTACAGCTCTGTGCCGGCTGCATCCCTTTCGCGAGCAGAGCTCGCTCCTACGGGTGGGGTTCTCGCTCATCAACTGTTGCTCCAGCAACACCTGACCAACAGATTGCCTGCTCCGGCAGCCGCCAACTGTTGGACAAAATATTCAAATAATTGATTTATAAGGAAATAAAAATCAGGCACGGCTTGTGCTTTGTCTCTTTGCAAGCAAGGTCGCGGGTGTTCGCGATCCAACAGCACGAGCAGAGAGCCATGTCCCAAGACGTCATTTCCGCCCCCTATGCCCTGGGCATTCCGGACGCCCACATCATCCGCAGCGACGCCGAGGCCATCGAGGTCGCCCACCGCGTGGCGGCCTTCCTGCTGGAGGGCGACGCCGAGCGCGACCGTACCCGCGAGGTGCCGCCGGAGGTGGTGGACGTCTTCTCCAACAGCGGCCTCTGGGGCATCACCGTGCCCAAGGTGTTCGGTGGCGCGGAGGTGAGCTACGCCACCCTGGCCGAGGTGATCGCCATCATCTCCGCCGCCGACGCCTCCCTCGGGCAGATCCCGCAGAACCACTACTGCCTGCTGGAAGACATCCGCCTGCAGGGCACCTACGAGCAGAAGCGCGTGTTCTTCGGCCTGGCGCTCAAGGGCAACCGCTTCGCCAACGCCCTGTCGGAAACCGGCGGCAAGAACGTGCAGGACATCCAGACGCGCATCCGCCGCGACGGCGACGCCCATGTGATCAACGGCCGCAAGGGCTACTGCACCGGTTCGCTCTACGCCCACTGGCTGGCGGTGCTGGCCGTGGACGAGGACGACAAGGGCCAGCTGGCCTTCGTCCAGCGGGGCAGCGAGGGGCTGGTGGTGGTCGACGACTGGTCCAGCATCGGCCAGCGCAACACCTCCAGCGGCACGGTGCTGGCCAGGGACCTGCGGGTGCCGGCCGAACACCTGTTCCCCACCTACCGCTCCTACGAGAGCCCGACCCTGGCCGGGCCCTTCGCCCAGATCACCACCGCCGCCATCGACGCCGGCATCGCCCGCGCCGCGCTGCGCGACACCCTGGCCTTCGTCCGCGAGCACGCCCGCCCCTGGATCGACGCCGGGGTGGAGAAGGCCAGCGAAGACCCGCTGACCCTGATCCAGATCGGCAACCTGGGCATCCGCCTGGAGGCCGCCGAAGCCCTGCTGGAGCGCGCCGGCAAGGTGATGGACGCGGCGCGCCCGGCGCCGGATGCCGACAACGTCGCCCTGGCCTCCATCGCCGTGGCCAAGGCCAAGGTGCTGACCACCGAGATCGCCATCGAGGCCGCCAACCGCCTGTTCGAACTGGGCGGTACCCGCTCGACGCTGCAGCAGCACAACCATGACCGCCACTGGCGCAACGCCCGCGTGCACACCCTGCACGACCCGGTGCGCTGGAAGTACCACATCGTCGGCAACTGGATGCTCAACGGCGTCAAGCCGCCGCGCCACGACTGGTCCTGAGGCGCCCCATGAGCAAGCAGATCCGCCTCAACGCCTTCGCCATGAACACCGTCGGCCACCTGTCCCCGGGCCTCTGGCGCCACCCGCGCGACCAGGCGCGGCGCTACACCGACCTCCACTACTGGATCGAGCTGGCGCGCACCCTGGAGCGCGGCAAGATCGACGGCCTGTTCATCGCCGACGTGCTGGGCGTCTACGACGTCTACCACGGCGGCCCCGAGCACGCCCTGCAGCACGCCGCCCAGGTGCCGGCCAACGACCCGCTGCAGCTGGTACCGGCCATGGCCGCGGCCACCGAACACCTGGGCTTCGGCGTCACCGCCTCGGTGTCCTTCGAGCACCCGTACCCCTTCGCCCGGCGCATGAGCACCCTGGACCACCTGACCCGTGGCCGCGCCGGCTGGAACATCGTCACCTCCTACCTGGAAAGCGGCGCGCGCAACATCGGCCTCAAGCAGCAGCTCAACCACGAGCAGCGCTACGCCCTGGCCGCCGAGTACCTGGAGGTCTGCTACAAGCTCTGGGAAGCCAGCTGGGAGGATGACGCCGTGGTCGCCGATGCCGAGCGCGGCGTCTACGCCGACCCGGCCAAGGTGCACCCCATCGCCCACAAGGGCGCGCACTTCGAGGTGCCCGGCTTCCACCTCAGCGAGCCCTCGCCGCAGCGCACCCCGGTGCTCTACCAGGCCGGCGCCTCCAGCCGGGGCAAGGCCTTCGCCGCCGGCAACGCCGAGTGCGTGTTCGTCGCCGCGCCCACCCGCCACATCCTGCGCAACCAGGTCGCCGACCTGCGCCGCCAGGCCGAGGCCCATGGCCGCAAGGGCAGCGACCTGCTGGTGTTCAACCAGCTCACGGTGATCGTCGCGCCCACCGACGCCGAGGCCCAGGCCCGGCTGCGCGAATACCGCGAGTACGCCAGCCAGGACGGCGCGCTGACCCTGATGTCCGGCTGGACCGGCATCGACTTCGGCCAGTACGCACCGGACCAGGTGCTGCGCCAGGTCGAGAGCAACGCCATCCAGTCGGCGGTGGACGCCTTCACCGCCGCCGACCCGAGCCGCACCTGGACCACCGCCGAGATCGCCGACTACTGCGCCCTGGGTGGCGACGGCCCGCTGCTGGTGGGCTCGCCGCAAAGCGTCGCCGACGAGCTGCAGGCCTGGGTGGAGGAGACCGACGTCGACGGCTTCAACCTGTCCAGCATCGTGGCGCCGGAAACCTTCGTCGACATCGTCGACCTGCTGGTGCCGGAGCTGCAGGCGCGCGGGCTGTTCAAGCGCGACTACGAAGCCGGCAGCCTGCGCCACAAGCTGTTCGGCCAGGGCGACCGCCTCGCCGAGCCGCACCCGGCGGCGCGCCTGCGCAGGAGGGGCGAGGCATGAACGCGCTGCTCGCCAACCTCGACTGGGTGGAGATCGGCCAGGCCTGCATCGACACCCTGACCATGCTCGCCCTGGCCCTCGGCTTCACCGTGCTGCTGGGCCTGCCGCTGGGCGTGCTGCTGTACCTCACCGGCAAGAAGCAGCTGCACGAGAAACCCGGCTTCTACCGGCTGGCCTCGGCCCTGGTGAACATGCTGCGTTCGCTGCCCTTCATCATCCTGCTGATCGTGATGATCCCGCTGACCACGCTGCTCACCGGCACCTCCCTCGGCGTTGCCGGGGCCATCCCGCCGCTGGTGGCCGGCTGCACGCCGTTCTTCGGCCGCCTGGTGGAAACCGCCCTGCGCGAGGTCGACCGCGGCCTGGTGGAGGCCACCCAGTCCATGGGCGCCAGCACCTGGCAGATCATCTGGCACACCCTGCTGCCCGAGGCGCGCACCGGGCTGATCGCCGCCGTCACCGTCACCGCCATCGTGCTGGTGGACTACACCGCGATGGCCGGCGTGATCGGGGGCGGCGGGCTCGGCGACCTGGCCATCCGCTTCGGCTACCAGCGTTTCCAGACCGACGTGATGGTGGTCACCGTGGCCCTGCTGGTGGTGCTGGTACAGGCCCTGCAGATGAGCGGCGACCGCCTGGTGGTGCGCTACAGCCGCCGCTGAATCCCTATCCCGCGCGGCAGCCGGGTCCCGCTGCCGAACACGGCCCCACGTCCGCCCCACGACGGCCAACCCAACACTGCCCCAGGAGCAACACCCATGAAAAAGGCTATCGCCGTACTGGCCGCCGTCGTCGCTTTCACCGCCCAGGCGGGCGAGAAACTGGTGGTGGGCGCCACCCCCGTGCCCCACGCGGAAATCCTCGAATTCGTCAAACCTGCCCTGGCCAAGGAAGGGGTCGACCTGGACATCAAGGTGTTCACCGACTTCATCCAGCCCAACGTGCAGCTGGCGGAGAAGAACCTCGACGCCAACTACTACCAGTACCGCCCGTTCCTCGATGAGTTCAACAAGAGCCGCCACACCGACCTGGTTCCGGTGGTGGGCATCCACATCGAGCCCTTCGGCGCCTACTCCACCCGGATCAAGTCGCTGGACGAGCTGAAGGACGGCGCCTCGGTGGCCATCCCCAACGACCCGGTCAACACCGGCCGCGCCCTGGTGCTGCTGCACGAGGCCGGGCTGATCAAGCTCAAGGACCCGAGCAACACCCTGGCCACCCAGCGCGACATCGCCGAGAACCCGAAGAAGCTGAAGATCCGCGAACTCGAAGGCGCGCTGCTGGCCCGCTCGGTGAGCCAGGTGGACCTCGCCTTCGTCTTCGCCAACTACGCCCTGGAAGCCGGCATCGACACCAACAGCGCGCTGATCGTCGAGAAGGGCAAGGACCTCTACGCCGAGTTCCTCGTCGCCCGCCCCGACAACCGCGAGGACCCGGGCGTGCAGAAGCTGGCCAAGGCGCTGAATTCGCCGGAGGTCCGCCAGTTCATCCTCTCCCGCTACAAGGGCCAGATCGCCCCGGCGTTCTGACTCACCGGCCCCGTGCCGGCCGCCCTCCGGGGTGAACGGCGCGGGGCGTAATCCGCAACCCAAGGCCACACCATGACCAACGAAACCGAACCCAAGGTTCTTCGTGATGAAGCACCGCCGCTACACCCGGCGGCGCTGATCGAGAACGATGCCCAGGCCCTGCTCGCCGCCCACGAAGTGGCGAAGCTGGCCAAGGAAGGGGCTGCACACCGTGACCGCGAACGCCTGCTGCCCTGGCGCGAGCTGGAACTGTTCACCCGGCTCGGCCTGGGTGGCATCCGCATCCCGCGCGCCTACGGTGGCGCCGAGGTGTCCTTCGTCACCCTCGCCGAGGTGTTCCGCATCCTCTGCGCCGCCGACCCGGCGCTGGGGCAGATCCCGCAGAACCAGTTCGGCCTGCTCAGCGTCATCGAGTACGTCGGCAGCGAGGCGCAGAAGCGCAAGGTCTTCGCCGGCATCCTCGAAGGGCGCCGCCTGGCCAATGCCGGCCCCGAGCGCAACACCCGGCACACCCTGGAGATCAAGGCGCGCATCACCCGGGGCGACGCCGGGCTCGAGGTCAGCGGCGAGAAGTTCTATTCCACCGGCGCGCTGTTCGCCCACTGGGTGGCGGTCAAGGCCATCGACGACAGCGGCGTCGGCGTGCTCTCCCTGGTGGAGCGCGGCGTGCCGGGGCTTGCCATCGTCGACGACTGGTCCGGCTTCGGCCAGCGCACCACCGCCAGCGGCACCGTGCTGCTGGATCGCGCCCCCGTGGCCGACGACCTGGTGTTCCACAACGGCCGCCTGGTCGAGGTGCCGAGCATCCAGGGCGCGCTGTCGCAGCTGATCCAGGCGGCCATCGACGCCGGCATCGCCGAGGCCGCCATCGACGACGCCATCGCCTTCATCCGCGAGCGCTCGCGGCCCTGGGTCGACGCCGGCGTCGAGCGGGCCAGCGAGGAGCTCTACACCCTCGCCGAGATCGGCCGCCTGAAGGTCGAGCTGAACGCCGCCAACGCACTGCTGGAACGCGCCGGCCAGGTGCTCGACGAAGTCGCCGCCGCGCCCATCGACGCCGAGGCCGCCGCGCGCGCCTCCATCGCCGTGGCCGAGGCCAAGGTGCTCACCACCGAAATCAGCCTGCTGGCCAGCGAGAAGCTGTTCGAGCTGGCCGGCAGCCGCGCGACCCTCGCCGAGTTCAACCTCGACCGCCACTGGCGCAACGCCCGGGTGCACACCCTGCACGACCCGGTGCGCTGGAAGGTCCACGCCGTCGGCAACTACCACCTCAATGGCGCCTTCCCGGCGCGTCATTCCTGGATATGAGGCAGCGACCATGACCCTCCTGCAACCGCAACAGGGCCCGGCGGTGGCCATCATCCGCGACGACGCCGAGGCGCTGGCCGTGGCCCGCCAACTGGCCGGGCAATTCCGCAGCGGCGCCGCCGAGCGCGACCGCGAACGGCGCCTGCCCCATGCCGAACTCGACACCTTCAGCCGCTCCGGCCTGTGGGGCATCACCGTGCCGCGCGCGTTCGGCGGCGCCGGCGTGTCCCGCGTCACCCTGGCCCGCGTGCTGGCGATCATCTGCGCCGCCGACAGCTCCATCGGGCAGATCCCGCAGAACCACTTCTACGCCCTCGAAGTGCTGCGGGTGAACGGCAGCGAGGCCCAGCAGCGCCGCCTGTTCGGTGCCGCCCTGGCCGGCGAGCGCTTCGGCAACGCCCTGGCGGAGATCGGCACGCGCACCTCCAACGACCGCATCACCAAACTGGTCGCCGATGGCGAGAACTTCCGCATCCAGGGCCGCAAGTTCTACTGCACCGGCGCGCTCTACGCCCAGCGCGTACCGACCCTGGCGGTGGGCGAGGACGGCCACCAGCATTTCGCCTTCGTCGAACGCAACGCACCGGGGCTTTCGATCGTCGACGACTGGTCCGGCTTCGGCCAGCGCACCACCGGCAGCGGCACCGCGATCTTCGACAACGTGCCGGTGGCCGCCGAGGACGTGGTCTCGTTCCAGGCCGCCTTCGAGCGCCCGACCACGGTCGGCCCCTTCGCCCAGATCCTCCACGCCGCCATCGATGCCGGCATCGCCCGCGAAGCCTACGAGGACGCCCTGGCGTTCGTGCGCACCCGCTCGCGGCCGTGGATCGACTCGGGGGTGGACAAGGCCAGCGAGGACCCGCTGACGATCCACGAGTTCGGCCGCCTGGCCATCCGCCTGCACGCCGCCGAGGCCATCCTCGACCGTGCCGGGCGCATCCTCGACGCCGCCACGGCGGAGCCGACGGCCGAGAGCGTGGCCGCCGCCTCCATCGCCGTCGCCGAGGCCCGCGCGCTGACCACCGAGGTCTCGCTCAGTGCCGGCAGCAAGCTGTTCGAACTGGCCGGCACCCGCGCCAGCCTCGCCGAGCACAACCTCGACCGCCACTGGCGCAACGCCCGGGTGCACACCCTGCACGACCCGGTGCGCTGGAAGTACCACGCGGTGGGCAACTACTACCTCAACGACGTGCTGCCGCCGCGCCGGGGGACGATCTGATGGCGCGCAAGCAGATCCTCCTCAACGCCTTCAACATGAACTGCGTGGGGCACATCAACCACGGCCTGTGGACCCACCCGCGCGACCGCTCCACGGACTACCGCAGGCTCTCCTACTGGACGGAGCTGGCGCAGCTGCTGGAGCGCGGGCTGTTCGACGGGCTGTTCCTGGCGGACATCGTCGGCGTCTACGACGTCTACCAGGGCAACGTCGACCTGACCCTCAAGGAGAGCATCCAGCTGCCGGTCAACGACCCGCTGCTGCTGGTCTCCGCCATGGCCGGGGCGACCCGCCACCTGGGCTTCGGCCTCACCGCCAACCTCAGCTACGACGCGCCCTACCTGTTCGCACGGCGCATGAGCACGCTGGACCACCTGAGCGACGGCCGCGTGGGCTGGAACATCGTCACCGGCTACCTGGAAAGCGCGGCGCGGGCCATGGGCCTGACCCAGCAGGTGGAGCACGACCGCCGCTACGACCAGGCCGACGAGTACCTGGAGGTGCTCTACAAGCTCTGGCAGGGCAGCTGGGAGGAGGGCGCGGTGCTCGGCGACCGCCAGCGGCGCATCTATGCGCAGCCGGACAAGGTGCACAAGGTCCAGCACCACGGCGAGTTCTACGACGTCGAGGGCTACCACCTCTGCGAGCCCTCGCCGCAGCGCACGCCGGTGCTGTTCCAGGCCGGCTCCTCGGCGCGCGGCCTGCGTTTTGCCGGCGAGCACGCCGAGTGCGTGTTCATCAGCGGCAACAACAAGACCGCGACCCGCGCCCAGGTGGACAAGGTGCGCGCCGCAGCCGTGGCCGCCGGCCGTGATCCGCAGGCGGTGAAGGTGTTCATGGGCATCAGCGTGATCGTCGCGCCCACCGAGGCCGAGGCCCGCGCCAAACACGCCGAGTACCTGGCCCACGCCAGCGCCGAGGCGGGCGTCGCCCACTTCGCCAGCTCCACCGGCATCGACTTCGCCGAATACGGCCTGGACGAGCCCATCCGCCCGGTGAAGACCAACGCCATCGAGTCGGCCACCAACAAGCTGCGCGAAAACAGCCTGACCCGTCGCCAACTCCTGGAGCAGCACGCCCTCGGCGGCCGCTACATCCTGCTGGTGGGCTCGCCGACCCAGGTGGCCGACGAGCTGCTGGCCTGGGTCGACGAGACCGGGCTGGACGGCTTCAACCTCACCCGCATCGTCACCCCGGAAAGCTACGCCGACTTCATCGACCTGGTGATCCCCGAACTCCAGGCCCGTGGCGCCTACAAGACCGCCTACGCCGAAGGCACCCTGCGCCACAAGCTGTTCGGCGCGGGGGATCACCTGCCGGCCAGCCATAAGGGCGCCGCTTTTTCTGTAGGGGCGAACTCATTCGCCCAGCAGGCCGCAGGCGTGCCCCTCGGTGCCCCCGGGAGCGCTGCGCGCTCCTTGGCGACTGAAGTCGCCCCTACACAGTGATTCTCCATTACCCGAGGAATGAACCCATGACCCGATTTACCCTCAAGACCCTGGCCCTCGGCCTGCTGCTGGCCGGTGGCATCGCCCAGGCCGCCGACCAGCCCCTCAAGCTCGGCACCACCGCCGCCTTCGCCCCGCCCCTGGAAGTGGCGGTGGAGGAAGCCGCCAAGCAGGGCCTGAAGGTCGAGCTGGTGGAGTTCACCGACTGGAACACGCCGAACATCACCCTGGCCAATGGCGACATCGACGCCAACTACTTCCAGCACACGCCCTTCCTGGAGAACGCCAACAAGGAGGGCGGTTTCAAGCTGAAAGCCTTCGCCCCCGGGATCATCAACAACGTCGGCCTCTACTCGAAGAAGTACAAGGCCATCGCCGACCTGCCCGAGGGCGCCAAGGTGGCCATCGCCAACGACCCCATCAACGGCGGTCGCGGCCTGCAGCTGCTGCAGAAGGCCGGCCTGCTCAAGCTCAAGGAGGGCGTGGGCTACAAGGCGACCCTGGACGACATCGTCGACAACCCCAGGCACATCGACATCATCGAGCTGGAGGCCGTGCAGCTGGTGCGCGCCCTGGACGACGTCGACCTGGCCCAGGGCTACCCGCACTACATCCGCCTGGCCGGCACGATCGACCCCAACAGCGCGCTGCTCTTCGACGGCATCGAGAACAAGGAATACGTCATCCAGTTCGTCACCCGTGGCGATTACCAGGACGACGGCCGCCTGGCGAAGTTCGTCGAGGTGTACCAGCACTCGCCGCAGGTGCGCGCGGCCCTGGACAAGGCCCATGGCTCGCTCTACCAGCCCGGCTGGCAGTGACGCCCCAGGGATAGGCGTGGGAGCGAATTCATTCGCGAAAGGAGCGCGCAGCGCGCCCAGGGTGGCCCCGGCAGGGCAGCCCTGCGGCCTGCATCGCGGATGAATCCGCTCCCACAGGATGAAGACGTTCGCCCTGGCGCTGTTGATCGTTGTAGGGGCGAATTCATTCGCCCAAGGGCAGCAACGCTGCCCCAGCGGGGCCGAGGAGCAGCCCTTCGGCCTGCCTGGCGAATGAATTCGCCCCTACAGGTTTGCGTCACTCGGCAATTTGAATCAGAGAGGCCCTTATGGTCAGTTTCAACCGCAACATCAGCCTGGACCTGCCGCACATCCGCCTGCAGGGGCTGGGCAAGGCCTACCAGGGCAACCAGGGGCCGGTGCAGGCGTTGCAGGGTATCGACCTGGAAATCCGCCGGGGCGAGGTGTTCGGCATCATCGGTCGCAGCGGCGCCGGCAAGTCATCGCTGATCCGCACCCTCAACCGCCTGGAGAAGCCCTCGGTGGGCCAGGTGGTGATAGACGAGGAAGACATCGGCACCTTCGACGAGAAGCAGCTGGTGCTGCTGCGCCGCCGCGTCGGCATGATCTTCCAGCACTTCAACCTGATGTCGGCCAAGACCGTCTGGCAGAACGTCGCCCTGCCGCTGAAGGTGGCGGGCGTGGCGAAGGCCGATATCGAGCGCAAGGTCGCCGAGTTGCTGGCCCTGGTGGGCCTGTCGGAGAAGCGCGACGCCTACCCGGCGCAGCTGTCCGGTGGGCAGAAGCAGCGCGTCGGCATCGCCCGCGCGCTGGTGCACCAGCCGGAAATCCTGCTCTGCGACGAGGCCACCTCGGCGCTGGACCCGGAAAGCACCCAGTCGATCCTGGCGCTGCTGCGCGACATCAACAAGCGCCTGGGCCTGACCATCGTGCTGATCACCCACGAGATGGGCGTGATCCGCGAGATCTGCGACCGCGTGGTGGTGCTGGAGCGCGGCCGGGTGGTGGAGCAGGGCGAGGTCTGGCAGGTGTTCGGCGACCCGCAACATGAGGTCACCCGCACCCTGCTGGGCACCCTGCGCCACGAGTTGCCGGACGACCTGCAAGGCCGCCTGGCCAACGAACCGGTGGCCGGCGGCGACCTGCTGCTGGACCTGCACTTCACCGGGGCCAGCGGCCGCGAGCCGGACCTGCTGGCCATCACCCAGGCCCTGGGCACGCGGGTGAGCCTGCTGCATGGCGGCATCGACCGCATCCAGGGCCGCGCCCAGGGGCATCTGCTGGTGCGCATCAGCGATGTGGGGCAGGGCAGTGCCTGGGTGCTGGAACAGGCCCATTACCTGGCGGACAAGGCGGAGGTGCTCGGCTATGTCGCCCATGCTTGACCGCCTGCTGCAGGGCATCCTCGACACCTTGCTGATGATCGGCGCCTCGTCGCTGATCGTGTTCCTGGTGGGCATTCCCCTGGCGCTGGTGCTGGTCACCACGGGGCCGGGCGGGATCTTCGAGGCGCGCCTGGTCAATCGCTCGCTGGGCAGCGTGGTCAACGTGCTGCGCTCGATCCCGTTCCTGATCCTGATGGTGGCGCTGATCCCCTTCACCCGGCTGATCGTCGGCACCAGCTACGGCGTCTGGGCCGCCGTGGTGCCGCTGACCATCGCCGCCACGCCGTTCTTCGCGCGCATCGCCGAGGTGAGCCTGCGCGAGGTGGACTTCGGCCTGGTGGAGGCGGCCCAGGCCATGGGCTGCCAGCGTCGCCACATCATCTGGAACGTGCTGCTGCCGGAGGCGCGGCCGGGCATCGTCGGCGGCTTCACCATCACCCTGGTGACCATGATCAACTCCTCCGCCATGGCCGGTGCCATCGGCGCGGGCGGCCTGGGCGACCTGGCGTATCGCTACGGCTACCAGCGCTTCGACACGCAGATCATGCTCACGGTGATCATTTTGCTGGTGGTGCTGGTGACCCTGATCCAGTTCGGTGGTGACCGGCTGGCGCGGCTGCTGAACAAGCGCTAGCCCGTGGATGCCTCCTCCGTGGGGGCATCGCGTTTCACGTAGCGATGGGCTCCGCAGCGTGTGCAGCGCTGGCAGAGCATGGGCTCGGCGCCCACGTCGGTTTCGTGTCCTTCGGTCCAGCTGCATCCGAACAGAAAACAATGGAGTCGCATGTAACCTCCCGGGGCTCGCCCCGTTCAACCAGGCAGGGGTTGGGGTGCAGTGCATGCGCCTTGTTGTTGTGCGTATCGGCCGGGGAAGCATCCGCGCTGCGGTCTAGAACGGACAACCTAAATTGCCGGCGGCGGGCGATCCGCCATTTGAGGACGCGCATCAGCGGTTGCGCTCCCGTTCCAGCAGGCCTTCCAGCCAATCGATGAACACCCGTACGCGGCGGGGCAGGTGGCGGTGGGCATAGAGCAGGTTGAGCGCGAGCGGCGGGGCCGGGTAGCCCGGCAGCAGCTCCACCAGGGCGCCGCTGGCCAGGTGCTCGCGCAGGCCCATGCGGGGCGCCTGGATCAGCCCCAGGCCGCCGAGGCAGGCCCCCTCGTAGGCGTCGGCGTTGTTCACCGTCAGGTTGCCGGCCATGGCCACGCGGTGGACCTTGCCGCCCATCAGGTACTCGAAGCCGTCGGGGCGTGCGCCGAGCACCGGCAGGTAGTGCACCAGGCGATGCCGGGCGAGGTCGTCGAGAGTGCGTGGCGTGCCGTGGCGGGCCAGGTACTCGGGGCTCGCGCAGTTGACCATGGGCATGGCGCCGAGGGCGCGCGCCACCAGGGTCTCGTCCAGCAGGTTGCCGGCGCGCAGCACGCAGTCGAAGCCTTCGCGCACCAGGTCGACGCGGCGGTCGGTGCCGCTCAGCTCCAGCTCCAGGCCCGGGTGGGCATCGAGGAATTCGCCCAGGTGCGGCATCACCACCTGCCGCGCGATGCGGCTGGGCATGTCCACCCGCAGGCGCCCGGCGAGCACTTCGCCGTCCTGGCGGAACATGCCTTCCAGCTCGTCCATCTGCGCCAGCAGCGCCTTGCTGCGTTCATACAGCGCCAGGCCGTCCTGGGTCGCCTGCACCTTGCGCGTGGTGCGTTGCAGCAGGCGCGCGCCCAGCAACTGCTCCAGCGCCTGCACCTGTTCGGAGACGCTGGAGCGGGGCAGGCCGAGGCTTTCCCCGGCCTGGGTGAAGCTGGACAGCTCGGTGACCCGGGCGAAGGTGCGCAACAGCTCGAGCTTGTTCATGGCGCGCGTCCATTTGTTCGGTTGGGGCGATCAGTATTTCCGATTTCACGGCGTTTATCAGTATTCGGTCGGACAATAAGCTGGCTCCACTTCCAACCCATCCAGGAGCACCCCCCCATGACTCGCAAGATCGCACTCATCACCGGCGCCAGCCGTGGCCTTGGCAAGAACGCGGCGCTGCACCTGGCGACCCAGGGCGTCGACATCATCGGCACCTACCACAGCCAGGCGGACGAGGCCCAGGCGGTGGCCCGCGAAGTGGAACGCCTCGGCGGGCGCGCCCGCATGCTGCGCCTGGACGTGAGCGACAGCTCGGGCTTCGGCGCCTTCGCCGCCCAGGTGGGCGAGACCCTGCAGCGGGACTTCGGCCGCGAGACCTTCGATTTCCTGGTGAACAACGCCGGCATCGGCATCCACGCCAGCTGCGCCGAGACCACCGAGGAGCAGTTCGACACCCTGGTGAACATCCAGCTCAAGGGGCCGTTCTTCCTCACCCAGAAGCTGCTGCCGGTGCTGGCCGACGGCGGGCGCATCCTCAACGTCTCCACCGGGCTGGCGCGCTTCTCCCTGCCGGGCTACGGCGCCTACGCGGCGATGAAGGGCGGCATCGAGGTGTGGACCCGCTACCTGGCCAAGGAGCTGGGCCCGCGCGGCATCACCGTCAACGTGCTGGCACCCGGCGCCATCGAAACCGACTTCGGCGGCGGCGTGGTGCGCGACAACAGCCAGGTCAACGGTTTCATCGCCAGCAACACCGCCCTGGGCCGCGTCGGCCTGCCGGACGACATCGGTGGCGCCATCGCCATGCTCCTTTCCGACGGTGGCCGCTGGATCACCGGCCAGCGCATCGAAGCCTCGGGCGGCATGTTCCTCTGATCGCCCCCAGGGCGGGTGGAACCCGCATGACCCGATGCGCGGCGGCGTCGGGTCGCACCCGGCCTGCATGCGTGACGCCTGGTGGGCGCGAGTTCATTGGCTGCTGTTGTGGATTCAAGAAAGGCTCAAGAGCTGCTCTTTCAGGGGGATTCTGGATTCCTGGCACACCCACCGCATGGGTTTCGCTTCGCTCTACACCATCCTACGAAAGCCGCCACCCATGACGCGCGCCAAGTGGTAATGCGCACATCAATGCAGAAAGCTGAGCATCAATGTTGAAGCAGCCGCCAGACGCCCCTTCAGGAGGGAAGTCTGGCGGAGCCAGACCCGTATGCAGGGGCAAGCCTTTTTGGTTTCTTTTTTGGCGACTGAAAAAAGAGACTCGCCCGGCAAGGCGAAACAGAAACCATCAGCAAGACTCGGCAATCAACCGGGCTCCAAATCCTCTAGCCACACTCAACGCAGACAGAGCCAATTCACTCGCATCGGGGAGACAGGAGAAAACAGCGGCTGCGCTTCTGGACACCCGGGTGGCGGTTCCAGGCAAGCCCCGGCCCGCCGGCTTGCCTATGGTGGCCGCTCGATTCCGCCAAGCCTGGAGCTCACATGTCCGATTTCATCACCGTCCTGCGCGAAACCTGCCCCGTCCCCGTGGTCGACGCCACCAAGTGGAAACGCATCGGCGGCGACCCGCACACGGTCAACCTCAACGCCTACCTCTCGGCCGATGGCAGCAAGATCATGGGCACCTGGATCTGCACCCCCGGCAAATTCGAGGTGAACTACGAGAAGTGGGAGTTCTGCCACTTCCTCGAGGGCTACTGCATCATCACCCCCGAAGGCGAGGCGCCGGTGCACCTGCGCGGCGGCGATGTGTTCGTCATCGAGCCGGGCATGAAGGGCACCTGGGAAGTGGTGGAGACGGTGCGCAAGTACTTCGTCTTCGCCTGATTGCGAACACGGTGGGTGCCCTGCATGGCACCCACCGTCCCGGTGTGTCGGGTGGGTGGCGCTTTTTTCATCCACCAGGCGGAGTCGGGATCGGCACACGCGTATGCCGGGGCCTTACATGGATGGGTTTCGCGGAGCTCGCGGAACGCTGCTCGACCCATCCTTGTATCTCGACTAATACCTCCACAGGGGTAATAGTCCCCGACTGATCATCGGGGGAGGGGCTGGAAGTCGTATCCATCCTTAGGCCACGAGCCTGCAACGTAGATAGTGCTCCGCCCCTCCACACTCACTCGAACAGCCCGAACGGTATCCAGAGCCTCGAGCTCGCATTCACAAGGTTGGGCCGGGTGCAGTGATGATCGCGTCTGAACGGATCGAGAGGAGAATCCATGCCCAGCGTCATCGGCATCGACATCGCCAAACACACCTTTGACCTCGCCACCCTGCAACCCAACGGCAAGTACCGCACCAAGGCCAAGCTGGCCAACGACAAAGCGGGCTTCGCCGTCTTGCGCGACTGGCTGAACAAACACAGCGAACCCGGAGCCTGGGTCGTGATGGAGGCCACCGGCATCCACCATGAAGCCCTGGCCGAATGGCTGTTGGAGCAAGGCTATCGGGTCTGTGTCCTCAACCCGGCACAAATCGCCCACTACGCCCGTAGTCAGTTGCAGCGGGTGAAGACCGACAAGGTCGACGCCAAGCTGATCGCCGAATACGGCGAGCGCCATCAGGACAGTCTGCGTCCCTGGCAACCCGAGCCCCGTGCCGTGCGGCGTTTGAAAGCCCTGGTACGGCGCCTGGAGGACCTGCGCGAAATCGAGCAGATGGAGCGCAACCGCCTGGAAGTGGCCGATGCCAGCGTCCAGGCCTCGATCCAGTCGGTGCTGGAACATATCGGTCAGGAGATCGAAGAGACCCTCAAGGCGATCGACGACCACATCGACAACGACCCGGATCTGCGCGGCAAGCGCGACCTGCTGACCAGCATTGACGGGATCGCCGACAAGACCGCCGCCCTGCTCCTGGCGGAGCTGGGCGACCCACTGCGCTTTGCCAACAGCCGCGCCGTCACTGCCTTTGCCGGGCTCAATCCGCGGCTGCAGGAGTCCGGGAACCACCGGGGACAGACACGTATCTCCAAGACGGGCTCATCGCGCCTGCGGGCCGGCTTGTTCATGCCCGCGATCAGTGCCCTGACGTACAACGAGGCTGTCAGGGCCCTGAGCGAACGATTGAGGGCGAAGGGCAAGACCGGCAAGCAGATCGTCTGCGCCGCCATGCGCAAGCTGCTGAGCATCGCCTACGGCGTCTTGAAATCAGGCCGGCCATTTGACGCAAAACTGGCCCTTGCTCACTAGAAATCAAGACGGTATCTACGGTGATCACCCCAGGCTCAGGCTGCCCTGCTTGCAGCACCGCATCAACGCCGCCTCCAGCTTGCGGTCCGGCATCGCATGGGCCCGCAGGCTGTTGACGGTCTTTTCCACGTAGTCACGGGTGGTGCCGTAGTGCCCGCAGGCATCGGCGAATACCTGGGTGAGCACGTGGTCCGGCAGGGCGCCGGCGTAGCAGGGGAGGTTGCGCCGCAGCACGAAGCCCAGCGCCTGCACCCGCTGACCGTCCGCCAGGTGACAGCTGAGCCAGCGCGGCTCGTAGCCGGCGTCGGGCATCTCGCGTTGCCAGAGGGCGAAGAGGTGTTTGTGCAATTGCTCATCGGGCAGGCGGTAGGCGAAGCCCGCGCAGGAGCCGCCGCGATCCAGGCCCAGCACCAGGCCCGGGGATTCCGGGGTGCCACGGTGGATCTGCGACCAGAGGTAGAGCCCGCGGTGATAGCCGTGGATGCGCGCACGCCGGGTTTCCACTGTCGGGCATTCCGGCCGCCAGATCAGCGAACCGTAGGCGAACAGCCAGACCGGCCCGCCACGGTGGTCCTTCATCGTCGCTTCGAGGGAGGCCAGCAATTCGCCGGGGGTCAGCCGCACCGGCTGATCCAGCTGGGGCGGGTAGGGCGGGTGGATATCGTGCTGGCCTGACATGGATGACGCGAATCTCTCGATGGTGCGCGGCACTGGCGAGGCCGCGCCCTTGTTGTACCAGTTGCGGGGCCTGTGGAGGAACGGGCAATCGTCGCCTGGACGTGATTTTTCGCTCTGCGGCCGTCGCTGTTGCTGCCGGGTCAGCTAAACACGGCCCAGACCCCTCGATAAAGGAATGAATGGCAATGCCCTGATAACCAGGGCGCATAAGCGAAACAGGCAACTGTTGCTGGGTGAACAGGTGATCAGCAGGCTGTCGCTGCAGCGACAGTGGAATGTGGGGGAGGAGGGCGCAAAGCCCTGTGGGGCGGGCACCCGGCCTGCTGGCACGAGTGCTGCAATATTCCTTGCAGAAAGCGAAAGCGCAGCCGGACCTTACTCGAAAGAATAAGCAAGGCGCGCCAGGCCCACCCATCCAGCGGCAAGGAGCGACACCATGCACACCTTCACCTCGCGGGCCCGCAAGCCCGGCAAACTGGCCCGCTTGTTCGGCCTGCTCGGCGCCTCGGCGGCCCTCGCGTTCGGCACATCCGCCGCCCAGGCCGAAGCGCTGCCCAAGGAGCTGCGCCTCGACTACGCCTACTACTCGCCCACCAGCCTGGTGCTCAAGCACTTCGGCTGGCTGGAACAGGAAGTGGGGGCCGGCACGAAGGTCAGCTGGGTGCTGAGCCAGGGCAGCAACCGCTCGCTGGAATACCTCAACGGCGGCAGCATCGACTTCGCCTCCACCGCCGGCCTCGCCGCCGTGCTCAGCCGCGCCAACGGCAGCCCGATCAAGACCGTGTACATCGCCAGCCGCCCGGAATGGACCGCGCTGGCCGTGCGCAAGGACTCGCCCATCCAGAGCGTCGCCGACCTCAAGGGCAAGAAGATCGCCGCCACCAAAGGCACCGACCCCTACCTCTTCACCCTGCGCAGCCTGGAACAGGCCGGGCTGAGCAAGGACGACGTCGAGCTGGTGCACCTGCAGCACCCGGACGGCCGCGTGGCCCTGGAGAAGGGCGACGTCGACGCCTGGGCAGGCCTCGACCCGCACCTGGCCGCCAGCCAGGTCCAGGCCGGCTCGCGCATCCTCTACCGCAACGTCGCGTTCAACAGCTACGGCGTGCTCAACGTCACCGAGCGCTTCGCCAAGGAGCACCCGCAGGCCATCGCCACCGTGCTCGGTGCCTACGAGAAGGCGCGCAAATGGGCCCGCGAGAACCCCGAGGAACTGGCCCAGCTGCTCGCCAAGGAATCCGGCCTCCCGCTGGAGGTGGCGCGCCTGCAGCTGTCGCGCACCGATTTCTCCAATGCCCAGCCGGGTCCGGAGCACATCGCCGCGCTCAAGGCCGCCGCGCCGATCCTGGTGACCGAGGAGCTGGTGCGCCGTGGCGTGCAGGTCGAGCAGGTGGTGGACCAGCTGATCGACCCGGCCTTCAGCGCACAGGCCATCGCCAGGCAGTGATCCGCACGTCCGCCGGGGCGCGTTCGCGCGGCCCCGGCATGGGCGCCTGCGGGACCACCCCGGCGCCGGGAGCAGAAACATGAACAGCAAGAGCAAGACCCTGCCGGCGAACCCCGTCGGCACCTGGAAACCGACCTTCTCCGGCGTTGCGCTGCGGCGCCGCCTCAAGGGCCTGGCGATCCCGCTGCTGGCCCTCGCCCTGCTGGAAGTGCTGGTGCGCATCGGCTGGGTGCCGTCCTACCAGATGCCCGCGCCCAGCGAGATCTTCCTCACCCTGCGCGACCTCGCCGGCGGCGCCCTCTGGACCCATATCGGCGTCAGCCTGGCGCGGGTGGCGGCGGGCTTCGCCATCGGCGCCGCGCTGGCCCTGGGCGTCGCCGCCTGGGTCGGCCTGAGCCGCGAGGCCGAGGCCTACCTCGAACCCACCTTCGCCGCCCTGCGCGCCATTCCCAGCCTGGCCTGGGTGCCCTTGCTGCTGCTCTGGCTGGGCATCGACGAGAGCTCCAAGGTGGTGCTGATCGCCATCGGCGCCTTCTTCCCGGTCTACCTCAACGGCGTGGCGGCCATCCGCAACATCGACCGCAAGCTGGTGGAGGTGGGGCAGATGTACGGCTTCGGCCCGGCGCGCCTGGCGCGACGCATCCTCCTGCCGGCGGCGCTGCCGGGGCTGTTCACCGGCCTGCGCAGCGGTCTCAGCCTGGCGTGGATGTTCCTCGTCGCCGCCGAACTGATCGCCGCCACCAAGGGCCTGGGCTACCTGCTCACCGACGGCCGCGAAACCTCGCGGCCCGACCTGGTGCTGGCCTCGATCATCGTCCTGGCGCTGCTGGGCAAGCTCAGCGACGGCCTGCTGGCGGCGCTGGAAACACGGCTGCTGGCCTGGCGCGACGCCTTCGCCGGCCAGGGCGGGGAGGGGTGAACATGAGTGAGGCATTGCTGGACATCCAGGTCGAGCGCAAGCAGTTCGCCGGCCATACCGTGCTGCAGAACGTGCACCTGACGCTGCGCGAGCGCGAGGTGGTGAGCCTGCTCGGCCCCAGTGGCTGCGGCAAGAGCACCCTGTTGCGCATCGTCGCCGGGCTGGAGCGCGACTATGCCGGCCGCACCCTGCGCGGCGAGGGCGAGGTGGCCTTCGTGTTCCAGGAGCCGAGGCTGATGCCCTGGCTCACCGTGGCGCAGAACATCGGCTTCGCCGACGACAACGGCTATGACCACGAGCGCGTGGCGCGGCTGATCCGCGAGGTGGGCCTGGAGGGCTTCGCCGAGGCGCTGCCCAAGCAGCTTTCCGGCGGCATGGCGCAGCGCGTGGCCATCGCCCGCGGGCTCTACTCGCAACCCCGCGTGCTGCTGCTGGACGAGCCCTTCAGCGCCGTGGACGCCTTCACCCGCATGAAGCTGCAGGACCTGCTGCTGCAACTGGCCGAGCGCCATGCCATCGCGCTGCTGCTGGTCACCCATGACATCGACGAAGCCCTGTACCTGGGCGACCGCGTGCTGGTGATGGGCGCCCGCCCGGGCACTGTGCGCCAGGAACTCGCCGTGCCCCTGCCACGCCCGCGCGACCGGCGCGACCCCGAGCTCGCGCGACTCAAGGCCGAGGCGCTGACCGAGTTGCACCTGGCGCATGTGATCTGAGGAAGGGGCCGGGCTTGGCAGCCCTTCGGGCTGCTGGGCGACTGAAGTCGCCCCTACAGGTCATTCCTCGTGTCCACCCGCTTCAGCCCACCCACGATCGCGGATGAATCCGCTCCCACGACAGCACGCTCGGGTGTTTGTGTAGGGGCGAATTCATTCGCCCAGCGCCGCCACCCGCACGGAGGATCTGAGGGGCGGATGCAGGGTGGATGGCGCTCTTTCCATCCGCCGAACGGGCTCGCTGGCGGGCATGGGGTTTCTCCTGTGGGAGCGAATTCATTCGCGATCGGACCCTCCCGAAACGGGAGAACGCACCGGATGCACGATCCGGCGCGTTGCCTTGCCGTCAAACCGTCAACTGCACCACCCGCTCCCCATCGATGCGGGCGTCGGCACCGCGGCGGTTGACCACCAGTTCGCCGATGGCGATCAGGCGGCTGCGGGTGACGTTGCGGCTGAGGCCGAGGAGGTTGGCGGTGTGCACCTGGTTGCAGTGGCAATGACGGTAGGCGGCGCGCAGCAGGGCGTCCTCGACCTTCTGGTGCAGGTCGCCGCCCTGTTCCTCGAACAGGCGCTGGAAGGCGTGGAGCATCTGCGCTTCGGCGGAGCCGTCGTGGCCACGGGGTTCTTCCGGGCGGTCGATGCGCAGGTTGGAGAGGTGCAGGTCGTCGGCCTGGATCACGCCGTCGCGGCAGATCAGCAGGGTGTGGTGGATGACGTTCTCCAGCTCGCGGATGTTGCCGGGCCAGGAGTAGGTGCGCAGCTTGTGCGCGGCCTCGGGGCTGAGTTCGCTCTGGCCGTAGCCCAGGCGGCGGCTGTACTCGCCGATGAAGTGGCGGGTGAGCGGCAGGATGTCGCCGGGGCGCTCGCGCAGCGGCACGAGTTCCAGGCTGACGACGTTGAGGCGGTAGTAGAGGTCCTCGCGGAAGTGCCCGGCGTTGATCGCCTTCTCCAGCTGCACGTTGGTGGCGGCGAGCACGCGCACGTCGATGGGGATCGGCGTGCGCGAGCCCAGGCGCACCACTTCGCGCTCCTGCAGCACCCGCAGCAGCTTCACCTGGATGGGCATCGGCAGGTCGCCGATCTCGTCGAGGAACAGCGTCCCGCCGTTGGCCGCCTCGAACCAGCCGGCCTTGGCCGCCAGGGCGCCGGTGAAGGCGCCTTTCTCGTGGCCGAACAGCTCGGCCTCCACCAGTGACTCGGAAAAGGCCCCGCAGTTGACCGCCACGAAGGGACCGTCACGGCGCGCGCTGAGGTTGTGGATGTGGCGGGCCACCAATTCCTTGCCGGTGCCGGTCTCGCCGATCACCAGCACGCTGGCTTCGCTCGGCGCCACCTGCTGCAGGTGTTCCAGCAGGGCCTGGGATTTCGGGTCCTCGAACACCTGGGCGGTGGCGCGAACCGAGGTCGCCAGGGCCGGGGAGGGGGGCAGGGTGAGCAGGCCGGAGCCGCTGGGACGGGGTGCTTTCATGAGTAGAAGGTCGGCTGTGGCAGGTTCTGGTTGAGCGCCCAGTCGCCCAGCTCGCGGACCTTGTAGTCCACCGGGTCGTGCAGGGTCTGGGTACGCAGGTTGCGCCAGTAGCGGTCCAGGCGCAGGGCGGCGTGGGTGGAGCGGGCGCCGGTGACCTCGAACATGCGGTTGCACAGGTCCAGGCCGTTGCGCGTGGTGGCGACCTTGGCCGTGGCGATGGCCAGGGCCAGTTCGCCGCGCTGGGCCTCGCCCAGGGCGGTGCCCTGGTTCCAGGCCGCATCCAGCAGCTGGTTGGCGCGCTGGATCAGGGCGCGGGCGCTTTCCAGGCCGACCCAGAAGTCGCCGTAGCGGGCCAGCACGTAGGGGTCTTCGCCTGCGCTCTCGACGCCGGAACGGAACCATGGGCGGGCTTCGCGCAGGGTGTAGGCGCGGGCTTCCTCGAAGGCGCCTTCGGCGATGCCGAGGAAGATGTTGCTGAAGACCAGCTGGGCGATCAGCGGGCGCAGGCAGGCGAAGGGCGTGCTCAGCGGGCCGGGCTCCAGCAGCAACTCGTTCTCCTCCACCCGCACCCGTTCGAAGGTGGCGCTGCCGCTGTCGGTCTGGCGCTGGCCCATGTTGTCCCAGTCCTCGGCCAGGCTGATGCCGCTGCGCGCGGTGGGGATGGCGGCGATCAGCAGCTTGCCGCTTTCCTCGTCCAGGCCGGAGGCGATCAGCATCTGCGAGTCCAGGGCGCCGGAGCAGAAGCTCTTCTTGCCGGAGAACTCGCGGTAGCCGTTGAAGCGCCGCACCGTGGTGCGGGTGTCCAGCGGGTTGAGGGCGTTGCCCCAGAACCAGCGGTTGCGCGCGGTGAGCTCGAACCAGGGTTGCCACTGCTCGGGGCGGGAGAACAGGCGCACGGTGGCCAGCATCAGGTGCTGGAAGGCGAAGACGTGGGCGAGGGAGCTGTCGACGCGGGCGAACTCGCGGACCACGGCGAGGGTGGTCTGCCAGTCGGCGCCGAGGCCGCCGTATTCGCCGGGGATCACCAGCGACAGCAGGCCGCTCTGGCGGATGGCGTCGCGCTCGGCCTTGGGGGTGCCGCCCTGGGCGTCGCGTTCGGCGGCGCTGAGGGCGAAGCCTGTGGCCAGCTCGCGGGCGATCTGCAGCGGCGTGGGGGTGGCGAGATGCTGAGGGGCATTCACGCTCGGGTCCTCTTCAGGTGGGTTCTTGTCGTGGCGCCCCTGCGCACGGGCAGGGGCGGTGCGGTCAGTGGGCGGCGACCTTGGTGGGCAGCACGTCGTTGGCGATCATTTCGCCGAAGGGCCCGGTGAGGTTGGTGACGCCGCGACCGGCGAGGCTGGCGTAGGGCTCGGGCAGCAGCGGGAACACCAGTTCGGCGAAGCGGTAGGCCTCCTCCAGGTGCGGGTAGCCGGAGAAGATGAAGCTCTCGATCCCCAGGTCCGCGTACTCCTTGATGCGCTCGGCCACCTGTTGCGGGTCGCCCACCAGCGCGGTACCGGCACCGCCGCGCACCAGGCCGACGCCGGCCCAGAGGTTGGGGGCGATCTCCAGGTTGTCGCGGCGGCCGTTGTGCAGCGCGGCCATGCGCCGCTGGCCCTCGGAGTCGAAGCGCGAGAAGGATTTCTGCGCCGCCTCGATGGTTTCGTCGCTGATGTGTTCGATCAGCTTGCTCGCGGCCTGCCAGGCTTCGTCGGCGGTCTCGCGGACGATCACGTGCAGGCGGATGCCGAACTTCACGCTGCGGCCATGGCGGGCGGCGCGCTCGCGCACGTCGGCGATCTTCTCGGCCACGGCGGCCGGCGGTTCGCCCCAGGTCAGGTAGACGTCCACCTGCTCGCCGGCCAGGTCGTGGGCGGCGTCGGAGGAGCCGCCGAAGTACAGCGGCGGGTAGGGTTTCTGGATCGGCGGATAGAGCGCCTTGGCGTTCTGCACCTGCAGGTGCTTGCCGTCGAAGTCCACCGACTCGCCCTGCAGCACGCGGCGCCAGATGCGCAGGAATTCGTCGGTCACCTCGTAGCGTTCGGCGTGGCTGAGGTGGATGCCGTCGCCACGGTTCTCGTCCGGGTCGCCGCCGGTCACCACGTTGATCAGCAGGCGGCCGCCGGAGAGGCGGTCGAGGGTGGCGGCCATGCGTGCGGAGACGGTGGGCGAGATGATCCCGGGGCGGATCGCCACGAGGTAGCGCAGGCGCTCGGTCAGTGGTGCCAGGGCCGAGGCGACCACCCAGGAGTCCTCGCAGGAGCGACCGGTGGGGATCAGCACGCCGTAGTAGCCGAGGCTGTCGGCGGCCTGGGCCACCTGCTTGAGGTAGGGCAGCGACACCGGGCGGGCACCCTGGCTGGTGCCGAGGAAGTGGCCATCGCCGTGGGTGGGGAGGAACCAGAACACATTCATGGGGCTGTCCTTCAGGCGATCTTCTTGAGGGCGTCGGCGCGGCTGCCGAAGAGGCTGGCGGCGCGGTCGGCGGCCAGGGCGATGCGGGCTTTCAGCGGCTCGCTGGTGACCTGGTAGTCGACGAAGTCGGCCTCGGAGGCATAGACGCCGATGGGCAGCGTGAGGGCCTGGAAGAAGCTGAACAGCGGGCGCAGCTGGTGGTCGATGACCAGCGCGTGGCGCTCGCTGCCGCCGGTGGCGGCGAGCAGCACCGGGGTGTCGATCAGGGCGTTCATGTCGATCAGGTCGAACAGGTGCTTGAACTGGCCCGGGTAGGAGCCGCGGTAGACAGGCGCGGCCACCACCAGCAGGTCGGCCGTCTCGATGGCGCGCAGCTCGTGTTCGACGGTTTCCGGCAGCTCCTTGCGCGACAGCGCGCCGCCGACGGGGCGGGCGATATCGCCGAGTTCGATGATGCGGACATTGACCGGCAGGTGCTTGCCCAGCTCGGCCACCAGGGCCTGGGTCAGCACCAGGGTGCGCGAGGGGCGGAAGGTGCCGCCGGAGACGGCGACCACGTTGATGGCGTTGCTCATGGGGTTGTCCCTTGTGATGTTGCGCTATGTACAGAGGGACAGAGCAAGGGCCGTACCAACAGCCCAAGTGTGCGGAAACAGGGCAGTTGGGCGGGGTTGCGGCAGGAAAACCTGCCAGGTGGGCAACACTTCTGCTGATCGGGTGTTGCTGGGGAAACAGTTGGCAGGGTTGCGGCCATCGCGAATGAATTCGCTCTGTCTGCGTTACGTGTTGCTGGAAGATTTCGAGTCCAGCTGATTGCCGAGCTTTGCTGATGTTTCTGGTTTCGCCCCCCGGGCGAGTTACTTTTCTCAATCGCCAGAAAAGTAACCAAAAGCGCTTGCCCCTCCATACGGGTCTGGCTTCGCCAGACTTCCCTCGCTCCACCGTCGTTTCAGGGGCACGCCTCGAAGGGCCATCCCTGGCCCATCGAGGCTCTCGCGACATCCATGTCGCTCAACCCCTGAAACGACGATTGCGCTCGGCCTTCTGAAAGGGGCGTTTGGCGGCTGCTCCAACGTCTTTGCTCACTACTTCACGTTGATGTGCGCATCACCGCCGGATGTACGCCGCGACTGGCGGCCTTCGTAGGATGGTGTAGAGCGAAGCGAAACCCATCTACGGGTGCTCCTTGTGGGTTGGGTGGTTGGGTTTGGGCGAATGAATTCGCCCCTGCAGGAAGGGCCCCGTTCGGGGCCCTGGCGTTGGGTCAGAAGTCGTAGCTGACGCTGGTGTAGTAGAACGCCCCCTGCGCGCCTTCGGGGGAGGTGATGCTGTACTTGGGCACGCCATAGAGCTGAGCGCCTTCGAGCTTGTCGGGGTGGCTGTCGAACAGGTTGATCGCGCCCACCGAGACCTTGAGCCCCTGCTGGAAGCTGTAGCTGAGGTCCAGGTCGGTCACCCATTGCGCGCTGAAGGTCTGGTCCAGGGCCGGGTTGCTGGCGTTGAGCGACTTCCATTCGCCGTAGCGGCGCTGCGCCAGGGTCAGGCCCCAGCCCTCGTAGAGCCAGCTGGCGCTGAGGGTGAGCTTGTCGTCCGGGGTGCCTTCCTCGATCAGGCCCTGGGTGTTGCGCCCGACGATCTGCGAGCCGCGGATGCGGCCGACATCGCGCAGCTTGGTGATCTCGGTGCGGTTGCGGCTGTAGCCGGCGCTGAGGTTGAGGCGGCCGGCGCGCTCCAGGTCCCACTGGTAGTTGCCGGTGAACTCGATGCCGCGGGTGCGGGTGTCGGCGACGTTGGTGTAGAAGGCCGCGCTCTGGATGTTGGCGTAGGGCGTGCCGGCGAAGATCGGCCCGACCACGGTGGCGGGCAGTTGGTCGGACAGGGTGATGCGGTTCTCGATGTCGATGCGGTAGGCGTCGACGGTGAAGGAGGCGTTGTCCAGCGGGCGCCAGACCAGGCCCAGGGAGTAGTTGGTGGACTCCTCCGGCTTCAGTGCCTTGCCGCCCAGCAACGCGGCCTCGGGGCTGTCGGCGCGCAGGGTGCGTTGCTGCACCTCCACCCAGTTGCCGCTGCCCGTGGGCTGCTCGACCACCTGCACGCTGAACGACGACAGGCCGCTCTGCACCAGCGAGGGGGCGCGGTAGCCGGTGCTGGCGGTGGCGCGCGCGGCGACCTGGGGGGTGAAGTCGTAGCGCAGCGAGAGCTTGCCGTTGGTGGTGTCGCCGAAGTCCGAGTAGTGCTCGGTGCGTGCGGCGACGCCGGCCTGGAATTTCTCCGTGACCTGGCCTTCGACATCGACATAGGCGCCCCAGACCTTGCGGTCCAGCGACACGGCGTCGACGTTGGTGATGCCCGAGTAGTAGCCGGGGATGCGCCGTCCGGTGACCGGGTCGAGGGTGTTGAACAGCGGCCCGTTCTGCCAGCCGGCCGCCTCGCCCGCGCTCAGTTCGTAGTTCTCCTTGCGCCAGGCGAGGCCGGCGGAGAGGGTCAGCGGCTTGTACAGCAGGTCGGTGGGGAAGTCGCGGGTCCAGTCCAGGGTCAGGTTGGTCTGGTCGGCCTCGCGTTCGCCGGTGTAGATCTTCTCCGGGCTGCTGGCGCCCCAGCTGGGGTTGATGGCGTTGCGGTCGGTGGACTTCACCGAGTTGTCGCCGTGGTTGAGGGCCAGGTCGAACCTGCCCAGGGCTTCGTCCTCGTAGCGCAGGCCGCTGGTGAGCGCGTAGTCCTCCAGGGTGTAGCGGGTGATCGGGATGCGGCCGTCGGGGAAGCGCGCCAGGGCCACGCTGCCGTAGTTGTTGCGCAGGGCGGTGGGCGGGTCGAAGAAGCTTTCGGCGTCGCTGTTCTTGTGGGCGTAGGTGGCGAAGGCGTAGGCGGTCAGGCCGTCGGCCAGGCCGAGCTCGCCGTTGGCGGTGAAGTTGTACTGGTCGGAGACGTTGCCCGAGCCCCAGCGCCAGGTGCGGTTGGGGTTGTTCTGTTCCCGTGGCGTGTTGGTGCTGGTGGAGCCGGGGTAGAAGATGCGGTTGTCCGGGTTGGTGTCGCTGGCCGGGTCCTGGCTGCCGGCATCGAAGGCCAGGGTGACGAAGCCGTCGTTGGGCAGGGCGAAGCCCTTCCAGCCGCTGAGCTTGCGTTGCAGGCCGTCGCCCTTGTCGTAGCCGCCGAAGCGGTAGCCGATGTTGCCGCCGTCGTCACGCTCCTTGAGCACGATGTTGATCACCCCGGCGATGGCGTCCGAGCCGTACTGGGCGGCGGCGCCGTCGCGGAGGATTTCCACGCGCTGGATGGCCGCCAGGGGGATCAGGCTGAGATCCACCGCCGCCGCGCCACGGCCGTTGACCAGGCCCTGGCGGGTGACGTTGGCGCTGGTGTGGCGACGCTTGCCATTGACCAGCACCAGCACCTGGTCGGAGGCCAGCCCGCGCAGCGAGGCGCCCTGGGCGATGGAGCCGGAGAAGGCGCCCTGGGGCGATTGCGGGAAGCTGAAGGAGGGCGACAGCGCGGTGAGGGCGCCGGAGAGGTCCTGGGCGCCGGTTTCCTGCAGCTGTTCGCCGCTGAGCACGTCGACCGGCGCGGCGCTTTCCAGCGCGGTGATGTCGCTGCGGCGGGTGCCGACCACCACCACCGTGCCGAGGCGTTCGCCGTTGGCGGTGGGGTTGCTCGGGGATTCTGCGGCAAGGCCGGGGAACGCAAGGCTGCTGGTGGCCAGGGCGATGGCGCTGGCCAGGAGGGAAGGACGGTACATCTGGTTTACCCCTGTAGGAAGGAAGTGAAGGCATGGTTTTTCGTGTCCCGGGCGCTTATGGGTTTTCCCTTCCTGCGCCTCTTTCGCCTTCCTCCAGAGCAACGGCTGTGCCAGGGGCTTTGTGGTTTTTCGATTATTTAAAATCTATGTAAATCAATGGGTTATTGGAGTGATTGGAGCGGGTTTACGGCCCTTGCACAGGGGCTGCTGGAGGGGCAGCAGCGGGCCCGCAACGGGGCAGCAATGGGCGAGGTATAGGCGGTGATCGACAGGGGCTCGGAGCGGCATCGGCAGCACGGGTTTCGCTGCGCTCTACACCCTCCTGCGAGGCGCGCGCGGCCGGACACGGAAGGGGACGGGGCGTGGCGGGAATGAAAACGCGGGAGGCCGATCGCTCGGGCTCCCGCGTGGGTACCGCGCCTGGGATCAGAAGCGGGTGGTGAGGCTGACGCCGACGGTGCGCGGGTCGCCGTAGGTGATCACGTACTGGCCGCTGCCGACGGCGCCGTTGGGGCGGCCGTGGACCTGGTAGCGGCGGTCGGTGAGGTTGTTGACGAAGCCGGTGACGCTGATCTTCTCGTCATGGTTGAACCAGGTCAGGCGGGCGTTGGCCAGGGTGTAGTGGGGCTGGCTCAAGGTGCTGTCGACGCTGCTCTGGCGGTCGGCCAGGAAGTATTCCTTGCCGCGGTAGCTGACGTCGCCACCGGCCACCAGCTTGCCGCCGACTTCCAGCGGGAAGGTGTAGTCGGCGCCCAGGGAGATGACCTGCTCGGGCGAACGCACGAAGCGGTTGCCGCTGTAGTCGGCGGTGACCACGCCGGTGTTGGGGTTGACGTTCTTGAAGTCGGTGTACTCGGTGTCCAGGTGCGAGAGGGCGGCACGCAGGTGCAGGAACTCGGTGGGCTGGGCTTCCAGTTCCAGTTCCGCGCCCTTGACCTCGCCGGCGGCGCCGTTGGTCAGGGCGGTGGTGAGGATGCCGTTGTTGACGGTGAGCAGGTTCACCTGGATGTCGCTGTAGTCGTAGTAGAAGACGTTGGCGTTGGCGGTGAGGCGGCCGTCCAGCCACTCCGATTTCAGCCCCAGTTCGTAGGCATCCAGTTCTTCCGGGTCCACCGTGGTCAGGCCGGAGAGGCCGCCGGACAGGCCGGTGTTGAAGCCGCCGGAGCGGAAGCCGTGGGCGTAGCGGAAGAACACCCGCAGGTTGTCGTTGATGCGGTATTCCGGAGTCAGGTCGTAGGTCCACGCGTCCCAGGTCTTGTCCTTCTCGCTGGTGCCGTTGTTGTCGGCGCCGGCGATGGGGGCACCGCTGGCCAGGCGCTGGGTGAGGGTCAGGTCGATGTCCTTCTTCTCCTTGGTCCAGCGCAGGCCGCCGGTCACGCTGAACTTCTCGGTGAAGTCGTAGGTGACGTTGCCGAACAGCGCGACGCTGTCGGTCTTGTGGGTGTAGGCCAGGTCGCGGTACACGGTGCCGGTCTGGTTGCTGCCGGTGCCGTTCGGGGTGGTCCCCGGGCGCACGTAGCGCAGGGCGTCGCTGTCGAGCTTCTCGTGGAAGTAGTGGGCGCCGGCCAGCCATCGCAGGGCATCTTCCTGGGGCGAGGCGAGGCGGAATTCCTGGCTGTACTGGTTGTACTCGTTGTCGACGTCGCTGACGCCGTTGACCTCGTAGGGGGTGTAGTCGGCGTCGGTGAGGGCCTGGTTGCGAATGCTGTCGTAGGCGCTGATGGAGGTCAGCTTGTAGCCGCCCAGGTCCCAGTTCAGGGTCAGCGAGGTGCCGTCGTGGTCGAGCTTGTAGTCCTCGTCGACGTTGAGCTGGATCTTGCTGCCATGGGGGCGCACGTAGCCGACGTTGTAGTAGCGGCCCACCGGCAACGAGCCGTTGCTGCCGTCGCCCTTGTGCTCGCGGCTGTGGATCTTCCACAGGGCTTCCAGGTCCGGGGTCAGCTGGGCGAGGAACTGCAGGCGCACGGCCTTCTTGTTCACGTCACCGTAGGTGTGGTCGTTGGTGAGGTTCTTGGTGAAGCCGTCGCGTTCCTCGGAGTAGACCGCCACGCGCGCCGCCAGGCGCTCGTCCACCAGGGCGCCGCCGATGGCGCCGTTGAGGATGCGTTCGTTCTTGCTGCCGAAGCCAATGGTGCCGTAGCCGTCGGTGTCGAAATCAGGCTTCTTCGAGATGATGTTCACGGCGCCCGCGGTGGTGTTCTTGCCGTACAGGGTGCCCTGCGGGCCGCGCAGGATCTCGATGCGCTCCAGGTCGTAGAGCGGGCCGCCACCGGCGATGGGCGCGTTGAGGTAGACGTCGTCGGCATAGATGCCGACCGGGAATACGGTGGCGGCGCCGGTGTCGCCGGTGCCCAGGCCGCGGATGTACCAGCGCGGACGACCGTCGCCGTCGGGGTTCTTGGCGGCGGCGTTGGGCACGAAGGTGGTGATGTCGCCGATGGCGCGCACGCCGTCGGCGGTGATGTTGGTGCCGTTCACCGCCGAGACGGTGGTGGGCGTTTCCTGCAGGGTTTCCTCGCGGTGCTGGGCGGTGACGGTGACCGTCTTCAGCGCGGTGGTGGGCTGCGCCTTGGCGGCGTCTTCGGCCTTCTTCGCATCGGTCCGCTCGGCGGCGACCAGCGCACCGCTGGCGGTCAGCAACAGGGCCAGCCATATGCCCCGGGTAATCGGATTGGGTGTGTGCATGTTCTCTCCCCTTTTATATGTAAGGCACGGGTCGCCAAGTGGGCGTTCGCAAGGCGTGCCATGAATAAGCAAAAGGGGAGGAGCAGGAGTCGTGCCAGCCTTTCGGTGGGCTTGTCGGATATTTTCTTAAATTCGCAAATAATTGATTTAAAAGGAATTTATTAATATTGGCGGCGCGTTATTGCAACAACTAAGGGCGCGCGGGAGTTGGCCGGATGCAAGGCCGGCAGAAGGGCATTCACGTGTGCGTAATTGGCAGCAGGAAGTTGCTGGGAAGTTGCTGCTGGGGAAGCAGTCGCCCGGGCATTGCTGCCCGGGCAACAGGGCTCAGACGGCGACCCGGGAGGTGGAGCCGATGACCTTCTCCAGCACGCTGAAATCGATCCAGTCGCGCACGTCGAAACGCCGGGGGATGAAGTCCCAGCGATGGAGGAAGTCGGTGAAGTCCTGCAGGGCCGCGATCGAGCGTTCGTCGAGGGTGGTGCGCAGGCGGCGGTGGGCATCCTCGCCGTAGGCGGTGGCGACCCAGTACTCGCTGGTGTTGAGCTCGCGGGCGAGGAAGCGCCGGGTCTCGTCCGGGTTGGCCCAGGCCCATTGCTCGGTGCGCAGCACGGTGTCGACGATGCGCACCGAGGCATCGAAATGCTCGTGCAGCAGGTGGGTGTCCACCGTCAGGGTCCGCGGCGTGCCGTTGTTGGAGCGGATCAGCGGGTCGGGGTGCGAGCCGGTGTCGACCACCACCTGCAGGCCGAACTCGTTGGCCAGGTGGGCCGCGTGGGCGCCCTTGAGGAAGATGGCGTCGATGTCACCCCGCAACAGGCCGATCAGCTCGTTGTTGCGGCGCCGGATGCGGTCCACCCCGAGGCTCACTTCGGCGCCGTACAGGTGGTGCTTCTGCTCGTCGCTGTAGGTGCCGCCGTAGGGGTAGTCCACCAGCTCGACGTCGCGCACGGAGAGCCCTTCCAGGCGCAGGGCGTTCTCCAGGCCGCGCAGGGCCTGGGCGCGGGTGAAGTCGATCTGCACGTTGGCCCACTTGGGCAGGCCGAAACGGCGGTTCTTCAGGTCGCGCACGCTTCTCACGCCGGATTCCGGGGTGGTGAGGATCAGCTGCACCTCGTCGCTCCACGACAGCCCCAGCACGCGGGTCTCCACGCCGCTGGCGTAGGCCCAGATGGCCGGGATGTTGCCGCCGTGGCGTACCGAGTTGCGCAGGTGGTGGTCGTAGTGGGCTTCGCGTACCTCGCGTTCGCTGGATTCACGCAGCGACTGGATGCTGGTGCCGTAGGGGCGGAAGGCCTCGGCCAGGCGGCCGGACTGCACCGCGATGCCGAGCCCGGTGGGAACCGGGCTGTGGGTGTACCAGAGGGTATCGAGTGGCTTGCTCATAAGTGGCTCGGTTGAAGTCAGTAGAGCCCGGCCGATCAGCCTGCCAGCGCAGCGGCTGCGCGCAGGGAGTCCAGCGGTCGGGTATCGATCCAGTCACGCACCTCGAACAGCTGCGGGATGAAGCCCCAGCGGTGCAGGAACGCGGTGAAGTCCTGCAGCGCGGCGATGGCCTGCTCGTCCAGCTCGGTGCGCAGGCGGCGGTGGGCGTCCTCGCCGTAGGCCACCGTCACCCAGTACTCGCTGCTGTTGGTCTCGCGGGCGAGGTAGCGGCGGGTGTCGTCGGGGTGGGCGTGGGCCCATTGCTCGGCGCGCAGCACCGCGTCGAGGATGCCGGCGGCGGCTTGCGGGTGCTGTTCCAGCAGGTGGGCGTCGACCGTGAGGGTGCGCGGCGTGCCGTTGTTCGAGCGCACCAGCGGCTCGGGGTGCGAGCCGGTGTCGATCACCGTGCGCAGGCCGAAGTCATGGGCCAGCTGGGCGGCGCTGGCGCCCTTGAGGAAGATGGCATCCACCTCGCCCCGCAGCAGGCCGACCAGCTCGGCGTTGCGCCCTTCGGCGCGGCGCGAACTCACCGGGGTGCCGGCCACGGCCTGTACCGGCTCGTCGCTGAAGGTGCCGCCGTAGCGGTAGTCCACGCGCTCCACGTCGGCCACTTCGAGGCCGTCCAGGCGCAGGGCGTTCTCCAGGCCGCGCAGGGCCTGGGCGCGGGTGAAGTCGATCTGCGCGCCGTGCCAGTCGGGCAGGCCGAAGCGGCGGCCCTTGAGGTCCTTGACGCTTTTGATGCCGCTGTCCGGGCGGGTGAGGATCAGCTGCACCTCGTCCGCCCAGGACAGGCCGATGACGCGGGTGTCGCGGCCCTGGGAGCGGGCCCAGATGGCGGGGATGTTGCCGCCGTGACGCACCGAGTTCTGCAGGCTGTGGTCGAAGTGCGATTCGCGCACCGCCTGCTCGCTGGATTCGCGCAGCGACTGGATGCGCGTGCCCTGGCCGGCCAGGGTCTGTTCCAGCCAGCCTTTCTGCACGGCGATGCCGAGCCCGGTGGGGACCGGACAGCGGGTGTACCAGAGGGTTTCGAGTTGGCTCATGGTCGGTCTCCTCAGGCGCTTTGCTTGAGATCGGCGGCCGGGCTCGCCGCCGAGCGCTGATGCACCAGGGGCAGCACTTCCTGGCCGATGCGCAGGGCTTCTTCCAGGTGCGGGTTGCCGGCGAGGATGAAGGTGGAGAAGCCGGCGTCGCGGTACTCCACCAGGCGCTCGGCGATGTTCTCGTGGCTGCCCACCAGGCCCACGGTCGGGCCGGGCTTGGCCTTGGCGAAGCCGGCCCAGAGGTTGGGGCCGAGGATCAGGTCGTCGAAGCGGTCGATGTTCTGGTGGTAGGCGGTCTGGCGCGCGCCACCCACGGAGTCCGAGCCGCTGGTGAAGTTCTTCACCAGGGAGCTGGGCTTGCCTTCGAGGCGGTCGAACTGGGCGCGCAGGTCGCGCCAGGCGGCTTCCTCGGTCTCGCGGGCGAAGAGGTCGACGCGCAGGCCGAAGCGCACGCTGCGGCCCTGCTTGTCGGCCAGCTCGCGCACGCGGTCGATGTGCGGCTTGAGCTTGTCCACCGGCTCGGCCCAGTTGAGGTAGACGTCGGCGTGGCGCGCGGCCACCTCCAGCGCGGCGTCGGAGAAGCCGGAGAAGTACACCCCGGGCTTGCGCTCGTCATGCAGGCCGGGCGGCAGCGCGCCGTTCTCCAGCTGGTAGATGTCGCCGTCGTAGGAGAAGCGCTCGTTCTCCCAGAGGCCCTTGATGATGTCGAGGAACTCGCCGGTGCGCTTGTAGCGCAGGTCGTGCTCGAGGAAGTCGCCATTGGCGCGCTGGCTGGCCGGGTTGCCGCCGGTGATGATGTTCCACTCCAGGCGGCCACGGCTGAGGTTCTGCAGGATGGCGGCCTGCTGGGCGGCGTAGGCGGGCAGGGTCCAGGTGGCCTGGAAGGCGATGAGGAACTTGATGCGGCGGGTCTCCCGCGCCAGGGCCGAGGCCACCACCCACGGCTCGGGGCCGGTGGGCAGCAGCGCGCCCTCGAAGCCGGCCAGCTCGGCGGCCTTGGCCACCTGGGCGATGTAGTCGATGTAGCCGAAACCGTCGGGCTCGCCGTTGGGCAGGCGGCCGGGGGCGATATTGCCCGGGCGGTACGCGTGGCTGCCACGGTTGTGCTTGTCGGTGGACAGCTGCGGTCCGTCGGTGCCCAGCGGCAGGCGCCAGAAGAATTCAGTGCTCATATTCGCTCCTGATGAGGTGGCCGTGGTTCCCGCCAGGGCCGGCGAGCCACGCTGCCAGGTGCGAGTGCAACGGCCATGCCACGGCTCGCCGGCAGGGCTGCGGGCCAGGTGGGGCAAGGCCTGCGAGGAGAGGGCGCGAGAGGCCGGGCGGGCGGGGTGCGTCTCCAGCAACACCCTGCCAGCAGCCGGCTGCTGGGGGCGCAACAGAATCGCCGGTGGCGGGCCTGCGGGGGGCGAGCCGACCGCCGCCAGGCCTTGCGCATCAAGGGCTTGGTGGAGTCGGCACAAGTCCTGCTCTGCACCGCTACGACCGCGCATCGCGGCGGCAACGGAGCTTCGTTGCGTGACCCCCTTGAAGGACGATCCCATGACCCAGACCAGCAGCACCCTCGGCAGCGCCATCCTTGACCAGGTCGAGCAGGCCAAGCGCGATTTCGCCAAGGCCTTCCGCGTACTCCAGGACACCCGCACCCTGACCGCCACCAACACCCTGCAGGCCTACCTGCGCGTACCCGGGACGGACCTGGTGATCGCCCTGCGCGCACCGTCGCCCTGGGACGACGAGCCGGCCATCCGCGCCTCGGTGGTGAGCTACGACGGCGTCGTCCACCTCGACGAGACCCTGGGCGGCGCCCAGACCCTGAGCGAGAGCCGCGAGGCCGGCAGCGGCAAGCGCTACGCCCAGGTGCTGCGCGAGCGCGCCGAGGTGAACGTGGTGATCCACGTGCACACGCCCTACCTGGGTGGCTGGGCCGGTACGCACCGCGTGCTGCCGCTGCGCTACGCCGCCTCGCAACGGGTGACCCTGGCCCGCGAGCTGCCGGTGTACATCGACCGTCGCCAGCCGGAGCCGGCGTTCATCGTCGAGACCATCGAGGCCAACCCGCACACGCCGGGGCTGCTGGAGGCCAACGGCGGGGCGACCTTCTGGGGCACCGGCATCCTCCAGGTGGCCAAGCTGGTCCTGCTGGTGGAAGAGGGCGCCTACTTCCAGGCGCTGGCGGAAAACCTCGGCGGCTCCAGGGAGTTCGGCCCCGGCGTGCTGGAGCAGCAATGGAAGATGACCGGCCTATGGGCCGAAGGGCAGAAGCTGCTGGGCGAAGTGGCCTGAAACGGCGCCGGCTAAGGGGCGGGTGACGCTGGCGCGGTGGGCGGCAGCGTCGCCGCGCCGATGGATTCGCTGAACTCGGTGTCGATGAGCACCGTGCGCACCTTGTAGCTGTCGAACTTGCGCGCCTTCACCGGCACCGAGAAGCGCCACGCCTGGCCACCCTCGATGCCCTTGGCGCGGAAGGTCTCGGTGTCCACCAGCTTGCCGCCCTCGTAGATGTCGAACACCAGGGTGACGGTGGAGAACGACTTCTCGGTGGTGTTGGCGGCAGTGCCGTTGATGTAGCTGTCGTGCCCGGAGCGGGTGAGGGCGAGGTTGCGCACCTTCACGTCATCGGCGAGGGCGCACAGCGGCACGAGGGCCAGCAGGGCGAGGCAGGTTTTACGCAACATGGCGAACGACTCGAGGCCTTAACCCGCCGTTGATACATCGGCGCGAAAACCTTGTCGACTACCGCTCGGCGCCGCGTAATCCGAGGCGTACGGCGCCGATCTGTAGGGGCGAATTCATTGAGTCACCGCTGTGGCGTTCAGGACCGCAAGGCAGAGATCCTGTGGGGACATGCGCAAAAGATCGAGTGTGTTCATGGCGTGTTCGGGTGAATGCCTGTCTGGGCGATTTCACGCGGCTTGTACCCGCTCTGCGGGGCGACGCTGCGCGCCGCTTGGCGACTGAAGTCGCCCCTACAGGGATCTGTGTTGTTGTAGGGGCGAATTCATTCGCCCGCTTTGGTGGGGCAAAACGCGGATGGGTTGGGGCGTCGGACGTGACACAGCATGGGTTTCGCTTCGCTCTTCCCATCCTACGGGCGTGCCACCACAGGATTTCGGAGAGGGTGGCTGTGGGAGCGAATTCATTCGCGATGCGTTGTTCGCCTGGTTCAGGCCACGCTCAGGGTCACACTCACCCGCCGTCCCAGCGCGGTGGCGATGTTCACCAGGGCGTCCAGCGAGAAGCGCGAGATACGCCCGCGTAGCAGGTCGTTGATCCGTGGCTGCGTGACGCCGCAACGGGCAGCCGCTTCTGCCTGCTTCCAGGCGCTGTCTTCGATGATGGCGGCGATCTGCTGCATCAACTCTGCACGTGCACGCAGGTTGGCGGCCTGCTCGGGGGTGTCGGCGATGGCATCCCACACGCTGTCGAAGCTTTCGATTTCGCTCATTTCAAACCTCGCATGAGTTCCTGGTAACGGGCCTTGGCCAGTTCGATGTCGCGCCTGGATGTGGCCTGGGTTTTCTTCTGGAAGGCGTGCAGAACCCAGATGGCGTCGGCTACCCGGGTGGTGTAGATCACCCGATAGGCCCCGGATTCGTCCCTGATCCGAATCTCTTCCACGCCGGTTCCGATGCTCGGCATTGGCTTGAAATCCGTTGGCATGCAGCCGCGTTGCAATAGGTCCAGTTGGTAGCCTGCGTCCTGCTTGGCGCTACTGGGAAAGTCGCGCAGGCATTTCAGGGCATCGCCCAGAAAGCGTAGTGGTTTCATTGTCGAAAATATACTGATTTGGATATATTTTTCCGGAAGGCTAGCGGTGCACCCGCTTCCCTCGGGGCCAATACGATGGCTTACCGCTGGAGCTTGTAGGGCTGCAAGGCGAGAGGGCTGTGGGGATTTTCGGAGCGGCTAGTGAGCGTAAGCGCGGAGCATGATCCGGCCTGCTGTCGCTACGTAGGGGCGAATTCATTCGCCCGTTTTTGGGGGCAAAACGCGGATGGGCTGGGTCGTCGTACGGGGGCACAGCATGGGTTTCGCTTCGCTCGCGGAACGCCGCCCGACCCATCCTACGGGCGCGCCACCACGGGGTTTTTGAGATTGGAGTGTGGGAGCGAATTCATTCGCGATGCGTTGCCACCGGCCGATCACGGAGGTTCCCGCGACGTAGGGTGGACCCCGCTTTATCGGTCCACCTTTCGTATTTGCCGGCCACTCCTTTTCGCGGTTGAAACCGCTCCCACGGCCGTGGTTTGCGCGATGTGCATCACCCCTCCGCGCCGGCCTTTTCCAGGATGGTGTCGATGGAGGCGCTGGTCTCGGCGCTGCGCAGGTAGGTCTGGTAGAGGGCGGCGTAGGCGCCGTTCTGGTCGATGAGTTGGGTGTGGGGGCCGAGTTCGACGAGCTGGCCGTTGCGGATCACGGCGATGCGGTCGGCGTCGCGGATGGTGGCCAGGCGGTGGGCGATGATGATCGCCGTGCGGCCTTCGCAGAGGCGGCGCAGGGCGCGCTGGATGCGCCGCTCGGTGTGCACGTCCACCGCCGAGGTGGCTTCGTCGAGGACCAGCACCGCCGGGTCGGCGAGGTAGGCGCGGACCAGGCACACCAGCTGGCGCTGGCCGTGGCTGAGGTGGGCACCGAGGGGGCCGACTTCGCTGTGGTACTGGTGCGGCAGCCGTTCGAGCACCTCGTCGGCGCCCAGTTCGCGGGCGGCGGCGATCAGTTCGGCGTCGCTGGCGGCGGGGGCGGCCAGGCGCAGGTTGTCGAGGATGCTGCCGCTGAACAGCACGTTGTCCTGCAGCACCACGGCGACGCGGCGGCGCAACGCGTGCTGGGCGACGTCGCGCACGTCCACGCCGTCGATACGCACGGCACCGCCCTGTACGTCGTAGAAGCGCGTGAGCAGTTGCACCAGGGTGCTCTTGCCGTGGCCCGAGGGGCCGACGATGGCCAGCACCTCGCCGGCCTGGATGTGCAGGTCCAGGTCGAGGATCACCGGGTGCGCGGCCCTGGGGTCGTAGGCGAAGCGCACGGCCTCGAAGCGCACCTCGCCACGGGCGTCGGGCAGGGTCTGCGGTGCGTGGCGGTCGGTGATCTCCGGCGCCGTGTCGAGCAGCAGGAAGATTTGCTGCGCCGAGGCGGAGCCGGTGGCGTAGCGCTCGAAGAGGTCCGACAGCTCCTGCAGCGGGCCGAGGAACATCATCACGTAGAACAGGCTTTCCGCCACCTGGCCGACGCTCACCGTGCCGTTGGCCAGGCCGTGGCCGCCCACCAGCAGCAGCGCCGCCATGCCGCCGGCTGCGAGCAGCGCGGTGAAGGGGGCGAACCAGCCGGAGCGCAGGCTGCCGCGGATCAGCGCCTGGTTGAAGTCCAGCAGCAGGCGCCGGTAGCGCGCGCGGTTGGGCGCCTCCTGCACGCATTGCTGGATCATCCGCGCGCCGCTGACGCTCTCCACCAGGTGCGCGGTGAAGCGGCTGCGGTTCTCCGCCACCCGCGCCCAGTTGCGCTGGGAGATGCGCTTGAAGGCCCAGGTGGCGGCGAACAGCAGGGGCACGGTGCCCACCAGGGCGAGGAAGAACAGCGGCGAGATCAGCCACAGCAGCACGCCGGCCACGCCACAGCGCAGCAGGGCGCCGAGCAGCTCCGGCGGGCCCTGGATCAGCAGCGGTTCGAGGCTGTCCACGTCGCGGTCGGCGCGGGAGATGATGCGCCCGGCCTTGGTCCGGTCGAAGTAGCCGACGCTCAGTGCCTGGACGTGGGCGAACACGCGCACGCGCAGGTCGTTGAGCACACGGATGGCGGCGCTGCCGGCGATGAACTGCGACAGCCCGGCGAGCAGGAAGCGCCCCAGCCAGCTGGCCGCCAGGCCGAGGCCGAGCAGCAGCACCAGGCGCTCGTCCAGCAGCCAGTGGTCGCCTTGCGGCACCAACCCGTGGTCGAGCAGTTCGCGCACGAACAGCGGCCGCAGGAACACGGTGAACACCAGCACCACCTCCAGGGCGATCACCGTGAGGATGGCTCCGCGTATCGGCCGCAGCAGCGGCAGCAGGCGGTGCAGCATGCCGCGATCCAGTGCCTGGCGGGCGAGCATTTCCTCGATCTCGATGTCCGAGAGCGCCTTGCCCGGTAGTGGGTTAGCCATGGTCGATCCCCAGCAGGTCGCGGTAGACGGGGTTGTGTTGCAGCAGCTCGGCGTGGGTGCCGGCGTCGGCGATGGCGCCCTGGTCGAGCAGCAGCACGCGGTCGGCGAGGAGGATGGTGGAGAGCCGGCTGGAGATGACCAGCAGCGTGGTGCCGCGCAGGTCGCGGATGTTGCCCAGCACGCGGCGCTCGCTGATGGCGTCGAGGGCGCTGGTGGCGTCGTCGAGGCAGAGGATGTCCGGCTGGCCGAGCAGTGCGCGGGCCAGGTTGAGGCGCTGGCGCTGGCCGCCGGAGAGGGTCACCCCGCGATCGCCCAGGGCGGTGTCCAGGCCCCGGGGCAGGCGCTCCAGCACGTCGTCGGCGGCGGCCAGGTGCAGGGCCTGGAGCAGCTCGGTATCGCTGGCCCCGGGCGCGGCCAGGCGCAGGTTGGCCGCCAGGGTGTCGGAGAACAGGAAGCTTTCCTGGGGCACCACGTGCACGCGGCGGCGCAGCTGGGCCAGGTCGAGCTGGCGCACGTCCTGCCAGGTGCTGGCGTCGGAGCCCAGCAGCAGGCGCCCGGCGCTGACGTCCACCAGGCGCGGTAGCAGGCTGGCCAGCAGGCTCTTGCCGGTGCCGGTGGCGCCGACCAGGGCGACGACCTCGCCCGGTTCGATGCGCAGCGTGCAGGCGCGGAGGATCTCGCGGCCCCCATCGGGGGCGCTGACGCCGACCGCCTCCAGCCTGAGTCCCAGCGGGCCTGCGGGCAGGGGCGCGGTGCCGCTGCGGATGGCCGGCTGCTCGTCGAGCAACTGCCAGATGCGCTCGGCGGAGGAGCGGGCGTCGGCGAAGGTCTGCATGACCCGGCCGATACCTTCGATGCGGAACACCAGGGTGGTGGCGATCAGCAGCGAGGTGACCAGCTCGCCGATGCCGATGCGCCCGTCGGCCACCAGGTGCGCGCCGTAGACCAGGATCCACACGTGGCCGAGGGCGACCACCGCCTGGGGCAAGGGGATGCGTGAGGCGGCGTAGGCGAGGGCGGTGCGGGCATGCTCGGCGAACAGGCCGACCTGGCTGGCGAAGCCCTGGATGCGGCTGGCCTCCAGGGCGAAGGACTTGATCACGCGGACGCCGCCGATGCCCTCGGCGAGGTCCTGGGCGACGCGGTCGTAGGCCGCGCCCACGGCGCGGTCGAGGCTCACCAGGCGTTCGGTCTGCACCACGAAGATGGCCAGCCCCAGCACCGTGAGCAGCAGCGGCACCAGGCCCAGCAAGGGGTGGTACCAGCCCAGCAGGCCGACGGCGGCGAGCACCACCAGCGGGGTTTCCACCAACTGGCGCCAGAAGCTGATCAGCGCGTCGCGCACCTTGTCGGCGTCGCGGGTGGTGCGGGTGACCATCTCGCCCATGCCGTGCTGCCAGTGGTAGCCCAGGTGCAGGCCCTGGACCTGGCCGAGGATGCGCTCGCGCAGGCGTGTCAGCAGTTCCTGGCTGAGGATCAGCGAGAGCACGCCGGCGGCGTACTGCAGCACGCCCCGGCCCAGGGCGACGCCGACGATCAGGGCGACCCAGTACCAGCCGAGCGAAGCGTCGAGGCTGCCGTCGGCCTGGCGCACCACGGCACGGCCGGCGCTGACGTCGTTGACCGCGTGCCCCACCAGCCATTGCTGCCAGGCCAGGCCCAGGTTGACGGCGATGAACAGGGACGCGGTGAGGGCGAAGCGCCAGGGCATCTCGCGGTAGATGGCCAGGCAGCGGAGCAGGGGGTGGCGGTGGGGCATCGATGGGGCTCGTGGTGGGAGGTGGGCGTGGGGGCAGCGGGCGGGCGAGGGCGGGTGGCACCCGCCCGGGGGGATGGGCGGGCCTTACAGCTCGTCCTTGTAGATCACCCCGCCCTTCATCACCCACTGCACCTTCTCCAGCACCTTGATGTCGGCGAGGGGGTCGTCCTTCACGGCGATGATGTCGGCGTAGCGGCCGGCCTCGATGCTGCCGATGCTGTCGCTGGCCTCCAGCCACTTGGCCGGGGTGATGGTGGCGGCCTGGATGGCCTGCAGGGGCGTGAGGCCGGCTTCCACCAGGAAGTGGAACTCCACCGCGTTGGTGCCGTGCGGGGTGATGGGCGCATCGGTGCCGTAGATGATCGGGATGCCGGCCTTGATGGCCTTGGCGATGTTCTGCCGGTGGATGGTGCCGGTCTGCTTGAGGATCGCCAGGGTGTAGGGGCTGGCGCCGGCCTCGATGGCGTGGTCCAGGGCCAGGCCGCCGATGGCCAGGGTAGGCACGATGGGGATGTTCTTCTGCTTGAGCAGCTTCAGGCCTTCGTCGTCCACCAGTGAGGCGTGCTCAATGGTGTCGGCGCCCAGCTGTGCGGCGAGGCGGATGCCATCGGCGCCGTGGGCGTGCACCGCGACCTTCTTGCGGTAGCGGTGGGCGGTGTCGATCACCGACTTCAGTTCCTCTTCGCTGAACTGGGTGACGCGCGGGTCGGTGCCGCTCATGAAGCCGCCGGTGATGCACACCTTGATGAAGTCGGCACCGTACTTGAACTGCTGGCGCACCTTGCGCTCGAAGGCGTCCGCGCCATTGGCCACGCCGGCGCCGTCCTTGTCGTCCTCGGGGGTGGTGGGCTGGCCGGAGCAGTGGCCGCCGGTGGTGGTGAGCAGGGTGCCGGCGTCGTAGATGCGCGGGCCGGGGATGTCGCCTTCGTTGATGGCGTCGCGCAGGGCGATACCGGTGAAGGCGCGGCCGCCCATGTTGCGCAGGGTGGTGAAGCCGGCCTTGAGGGTATCCAGCGCCTGCTTGGCGCCTGCCAGGGCGCCACGGGCGGTGCCGAAGCGCGGGCCGAAGCCGCCGAGGTGCACGTGGGAGTCGATCAGCCCGGGCAGCAGGGTGCTGGCGCCGAGGTCGACGACGCGGGCGTCGCTGGGGATCACGACGTCGGGGCCGACGGCCTTGATCTTCTCGCCTTCGATCAGCACCACCGGGTCCTTGACCACCTTGCCGCTGGTGACGTCGATCAGGCGTGCGGCCTTGAGCGCGACGAGCTGCGGCGGCTGGGCGGGCGCGGCGGCCTTGGGGGCCTCGGCGGCGAGGGCGAAGGGGGCGGCGCCGAGCAGCAGCGCGGTGCCGGAAGCGAGGGCCAGGCGGTTGCCCTGGCGGATGACGCGAGCGAGTGAGGGGGTCATTTTCCTGATCCGTAAAAAGCCCGCACGCCCTGGCATGAACAGGGCGCCGGGAACTGGAACGCGGGGGTGGGAAGGCTCAGCGCGTGGTGGCGCCTTCGGTCTGCTTGGCGTTGAGGATGGCGGTGTATTCGCCCGGGTCGATGCCGTTGAGGTAGTAGTTGCCGACGTGGTGCAGGCGCCAGCGGATCGGGTCGTGGGTGGTGTGCACCCGGGCGTTGCGCCAGAAGCGGTCGAGGTTCCACTTGGTCAGCGAGGCACTGGCACCGAGCAGCGAGAAGATGTCGCTGGAGATCTTCAGCGAGGCGCCATCGGAGTGGGCACGGGCGGTGGCCACCGAGAGGATCAGCTCGTCCTGCAGTTCCTTGTTGTCCGGGTCCTGCTCGTGCTGGTCGAACACCCGCGCGGCGTCGCGCAGCAGGGATTCGGCGGCGCGCAGGGCCACGGCGTACTCGCCGATCTGGCGGATGATGTGCGGCTCCTCGTTGGCGCGCTCGACGCCGCTTTCCACCCAGGGCCGCGCGTTGTGGTTGAGGTAGTGCACGCCGGCCTGCAGCGCGCCGGCGGCGATGCCGGTGTCGATGGCGGCGTGGAGGATCTGCGGGAAGGTCAGCCCGGTGCGCTTCATCGGGCCCTGGCGGCGCGAGACGAAGCGCTCGTCCAGCTCGATGTTGTCGAAGATCACCGTGCCGCTGACCGAGTTGTTCTGGCCGAAGGCGTCCCAGTCGTCCACCAGGGTCAGGCCGGGGGTGTCGCGGTTGAGCAGCACGCCGACGCCGCCATCGTCGGAGCCGGCGGTGAGGGAGATCCACTCGGCCAGGTAGGAGCCGGTGGAGTAGAACTTGCTGCCGTTGAGGATCAGCTTGCCGTCGGCGCGACGCTCGACACGGGTCTTGAGGGCGAACTTGTTCTTGCCGCCGACCTCGGCCAGGGCGTTGCCGAAGCGCTTGCCGGCCAGCACGTCGGCCACCAGGCGGTCACGGACCTCGTCCGGGTAGCCGGTGAAGATGCCGCGCAGCATCACGTTGTGAATCTGCAGCAACTGGCCGACGCCGCCATCGGCCACGGAGATGATGCGCACCGTCTCGACGATGGTCTCCACCGAGGCGCCCAGGCCACCGAAGGCCTTGGGCACGCCGATGGCGGTGAGGCCGCTGTCGGACAACAGTTGCGCCTGGCGACGCGGCAGCTCGCGGTTCTGCGAACTGTCGGCGGCGATCTCGGCGATCTCCCTGGCCACTTCCTTCGCCACCGCGATGGCGTCCGCCTCGCTGCGCAGGATGTTCGCCGCCACGTGGGGCTGCTCCGTGGCGAAATTGCGTTCGGCCGTACTCATGCTTGCACCTCTGTCGATTCGATCGGTTCCGTCCCGGGCCTGTGCCGGGTGCTTGGCGGGGCTTGAGCAGGTTCTATGCCAGAGGCCCGGCGAAGGCTGCCGAGGCCTTGCGTGGCGCGGCTCGCGGGGTGGCCCGGCGGGCACGGCCCGGGGCCGCGTTGCTGCTGGGGAAGCAGTGCCGCGAGGCGGTTGCTCGGCAGGCAGCAATCGCCGCGCAACCCTGCTGGCTGGCCAGCAGGTCGGGCCCCGGTTTTTCCGGCCGATCCGCTGCAGGCCCCGTGGCGAGCGGGCTCTGCGCATTGGCACGGGCATTGCGATAGCCGGGCAAACGGCCCGTGTAGGCCGCCCTGACTCTCTCAATGGAGCGCCCCATGACCCTAGCCGCCACCGCCCCGTCGATCTCCGCCGAAAAGGCCCCGCTGGATCAGATCTGGTTCACCCGCTGCCCGGTGCCCACCGCCTCCGGCATCGCCTACAAGCTCGGCTGGCTGGCCGAGGAGTTCGCCGCCGACGGCCTGCCGGTTTCCACCTTGCAGGAGGCTCGCCAGCTCGGCCGCCACCACTACGACCACGAGCTGCCCGGGCTCTTTCGCGAAGGCGGCAACGTGCCGGCCCTGGCCGCCCGCGCCGCCGGTGCGCCGAGCCGGCTGATCGGCCTGACCTGGATCGAGGAATGGCAGACCATCCTCGTGCGCCCGGACTCCGGCATCCGCAGCCCGGCCGACCTCAAGGGCAAGCGCCTGGCCCTGCCGGCCTGGGGGGACAGCCGCCCCGGCAGCATCGCCCGGGCCATGAGCCTGCACGGCTACAAGGGCGCCCTGGCGCTGGCCGGGCTGGGCTTCGACGACGTGCAACTGGTGGAGGTGCCGCTGCTGGACCAGGCCGCCGCGCGCACCCCGGAGGAGGGCTTGCAGCGCCTCTGGTCAGGGCTCGAACCCCTGGCCCGTGGCGAGCTGGACGCCGTCTACGTGAAGGGCGCCGCCGCTGCCGACGCCGCCCGCCGCCTGGGCCTGGTGGTGGGGGTGGACCTGGACCTGGTGGACCCGCGCCATCGCGTCAACAACGGCACGCCCCGTCCCATCACCGTTCACCAGAACCTGCTCGACGATCACTTCGACCTGGTGGTGCGCTTCCTCGCCCAGACCCTGCGCGCCGCCGAGTGGGCCGCGGAGAACCGCGACGACCTGCACGCCATCCTCGAGGTGGAGACCCGCGCCGGCCGCGAGGGCGTGGCCGAGGCCTATCGCGGTGACTTCCACACCACCCTGGCGCCGGACCTGTCCGCCCAGCGCCTGGAATTCCTCGGCGTGCAGAAGACCTTCCTCAACCTGCATGGCTTCCTCGAGCGGGACTTCGACATCGCCGACTGGGTCGATGCCCGCCCGCTGCAAGCCGCCCATGACCTGCTGGCCCAGCGCCGCGCCTGAACCGGAGACACGAACATGACCATCCTCGTCAACGAACAGCACATCAGCGACGAACTGCGCGCCTTCGTCGACAACGTCATCCTCGAAGCCGGCGAAGCCTTCGCCGTGTACCGCGAGACCGGCACCATCACCGCCAACGGCACCGTCGGCTTCATCGAGCGGGTGCCGGGGCAGGAGCTGCTGGTCTCGGTGAACTACCCGGGCCCCTGGAACCACCGCAAGCCCCTGCAGGCGGTGGTCACCGATTTCGCCGGCAATGTGGTCTACGGCCACGGTCGTGGCGGTGCCGGGCGCTACACCAAGCTGTTCCAGCAGCACGCCGACATCACCACCGTGTCCCACGTGCATTCGCCCTACCTCGGCGCCTGGGCGCAGACCCAGCGCAGCCTGCCGTTCCACTACGTGCCGGTGCAGCGCTACCAGCTGGCCCGCGAGCTGCCGGTGTACATCGACCGCCGCCAGCAGGAAGTGGATTTCATCCTCGAGCGCATCGCCGAGAACCCCTACACCCCGGCGATCCTGGAAGCCAACGGCGGCTCCACCGTGTGGGGCAAGCAGGGCCTGCGCGCCACCGCCGAATTCATCCTGCTGCTGGAGGAGGGCGCACAGCTGCAGCTGCTCGCCGAAGCCATCGGCGGCTCCCGTGCCTACGGGCCGGGCGTGCTGACCCAGCAATGGAAGATGAGCGGCCTGTACGAGAAGGCCACCGAACTGGGCCTGGTGCCCGCCATCGACCGCCGCTGAGCCGTTCCAGGGCTCCGTCAGAGAGCCCGTTCAAGCGCCTGCCGACGCGTGCGACACCCTCATCCGATCAAGGACACCGAACATGGCTGTGAAGATTCTCTGGTACCTCACCACCCCCGACGGCCCCTATCCCTGGGAGGCGGAAGGCCGGTGGAAGACCGACTTCCAACACCTCAAGCAGATCGCCGTGACCGCCGACCGCCTGGGCTACTACGGCTCCCTGCTGGGCTCCAGCCCCAACGAGAGCCTGGCGGTTTCCGCCGCGCTGATCGACGCCACCGAGCGCCTGCGCTTCCTCGTCGCCCAGCACCCGGGCGAGCTGTCGCCGGCGGTGCTGGCGAAGTGGGCGCTGACCTTCGACCAGTTCTCCAATGGCCGCCTGCTGTTCAACGTGGTCAACGGCAACGACGCCAGCCTGGCCACCTACGGCATCCACTACGGGCATGACGAGCGCTACGACTTCAGCCTGGAGTACTGGCGCGCCTTCCAGAGCATCTACGCCGGCGAGACCGGCGGCTACGACGGCCGCTACGTCAAGCTCGCACCGCGCCAGGCGGCGGCCGCGAGCCACCCGCTGGGCGGCTGGCACCCGCCGAAGCAGAAGCCGGGCATCCCGCTGTGGGGCGCCGGCACCTCGGGCCCGGGCGTGGCCCATTCGGTGCAGTTGCTGGACGTCTACCTGAGCTTCGCCAACACCCCGCCCAAGCTGGGCGAGAAGTTCGCCAGGGTGGCGGCCGAGGCGGCGAAGATCGGCCGCGAGCTGACCTTCGGCACGCGCCTGCAGGTGATCGTCCGCGAGACCGAGGAGGAAGCCTGGGCCCACGCCGAGAAGCTCCTGCAGCGCACCTCCATCGAGACCGCACGCAACGCCATCCAGCGCCAGTTGCCACCGGGCGAGACCCTGGAGAGCTTCGTCAGCGACGACCCGCAGATCCAGCGCAACCTGGAGGCCATCCGCGCCGGGCGCCTGCCCAAGGCCCGCGACCTGGAGATCTACCCCAACGTGTGGGTGGGCCCGAGCCTGTTCGGCTTCAACATCCTCGGCCCGGCCGCCGGCACCTACCTGGTGGGCAGCGCCGAGCAGGTGGCCGAGCGCATCCGCGAGTACGAGCGCCACGGCACCTCGGCCTTCATCCTCTCGGGCTTCCCGCTGATCGACGAGGCCCAGCGCGTCGCCGACCTGCTGTTCCCGCTGCTGGACCTGGACCACGGCTTCGAGGTGCCGCAGCTGGGGGTGACCGCACGGGCGCCGAAGGCGGCCTTGGCCTGATGGAACCTGGCGGCCCCGCACAACGCGTGGGCCGCTGAACCGGCAACGGGTAGCGAGCGACAAGCGGAGTGCAACGAGCAATGGAATCCTGGATCAAGCGTGAACTGTCCCGTCGGAATTTCCTGGGCGGCAGTGCGGCCCTGGGCGGCGGCCTGCTGCTGGGGGGCGGGCTGCTCGCCGGCTGCGACGGCGGGGCGCCGGCCACCTCGGCGGGGTTGGTGGTGCCCGGTAAACCGGTGCACGGCGGGCGCCTGCGGGTCGGCATCATCGATGGCGACCAGGCCGGCAACCTCGATGCGCACAAACCGGTGGGCGGCGGGATCATCCGGGGCTGGGCGCTGTACGCCAAGTTCTGGGAATGGAACCCCGACGTCAGCACGCGCCTGGCCCTGGCCGAGTTCGCCGAGCCCAACGCCGACGCCAGCGCCTGGACCATCCGCATCCAGCCGGGCCTGGAGTTCCACCACGGCAAGACCATTGGCGCCGACGACATGGTCTTCTCCATCCTGCGCCTCACCGACCCGGCGCTGGCCTCGCCCTTCGCCGGGCTGGTGGGCGCCATCGACCGCAACGCGGTGCGCAAGCTGGACGCCCGCACCATCGAGATCCGTTTCAAGGAAGGCCAGAGCTTCTTCCCCCTGGACGAGACGCTGATCAGCTTCGGCGGCATCGTCCCCACCGACTACGACCCGGTGACCAACCCGGTGGGCGCCGGCCCCTACAGGCTGAAGTCCTTCGTGCCCGGGCAGCGCTCGCTCTACACGCGCTTCGAGAACTACTACAAGCCCGGCCAGCCCTATGCCGACGAGCTGGAGATCATCGAGTTCAAGGACCAGGTGTCCCGCGCGGCGGCCCTGCGTGCCGGCCAGATCGACCTCGCCAGCGGGGTGCAGGCCGAGCACAGCGCGCTGCTCAAGGCCGACCCGCGCCTGCAGCTGGTCGCCTCGCCGAGCACGGCCTTCACCGGCTTCAACATCAACGTCGCCAAAGCGCCGTTCGACGATGTGCGGGTGCGCCAGGCGCTGCGCCTGCTGGCCGACCGCGAGGAACTGGTGGCGCGCGCGCTGAACGGTTTCGGGCGGGTGGCCAACGACCTCTATTCGCCCCACGACCCGACCTACAACCACGGCATCGCCCAGCGCCCCCACGACCCCGAGCAGGCGCGTTCGCTGCTGCGCCAGGCCGGCCAAGAGAACCTCCAGGTGGAGCTGACCACCACCCCGGGCGCCGGGGCCAGCGCCGCGCTGGTCTTCGCCCAGCAGGCGCGCAAGGCCGGGGTGGAGGTCAAGGTGACCCAGGTGGACGGCTCGGTGTTCAACGGCCCGCAGCGGGAGAACTGGCAACTGTCGCCGGGCTCGACGCCGGCCCGTGGCTTTCTCGCCTCGGCGTTGCACAACGACGCGCCGACGGCCATCTACAACCGCAGCAACTTCCGCGACCCGCGCTTCAGCGAGCTGTTCCTGCAGGCCCTGGCGCAGCCGGACCTGGAAAAGCGCAAGGCGCTGGTGCACGAGGCCCAGGCCATCCAGCACGAGCGCGGCGGCCTGCTGATCTGGGGCTTCAGCGATGTGCTCGATGCGGCCTCGGTGCGCGTCGGCGGCCTGGCGCCGGAGCAGACCACCTTCGCCTCCTGGCGCTTCGACAACCTGTGGCTCGCCGATGTCTGAGCACAGCGTTCACTGCGCTTCGCGCAAGCATCGACGCCGCGCGCCGGCCTGGCTGTCGTGGTTCGTCGGCCGCCTCGGCGCCGGCCTGCTCACCGCCTGGGTCATCACCCTGGTGGTGTTCATCGCCACCCAGGCGCTGCCGTCGGACCCGGCGCGGGTGATCCTCGGCCCCGACGCGCCGCTGGAGAGCATCCTCACCCTGCAGCGCCAGCTGGGGCTGGACCGGCCGATCCTGGAGCAGTACCTGCGCTGGCTGGGCCATGCCCTGCAGGGCGACCTGGGCCGCTCGCTGGATTCCAGCGCGCCGGTGAGCGAAATCCTCGGGGCGCGCTTCGGCAATACCCTGGCGCTGATCGCCGGGGTGTTCGCCTGGGTGGTGCCGCTGGCCTTGCTGCTGGGCGTGACCCTGGCGCTGCGCCGCGACAGCCGCCTGGACCGCTGGGGCCTGTCGGCGCTGATCCTGCTCAAGGCGACGCCGGGCTTCCTGCTGGCCATCGGCCTGGTGCTGCTGTTCTCCATGCCCCAGGTGGACCTGCTGCCGGCGGTGTCGATCCTCGACCCGGAGCGGCCGCTGCTGGCGCAGCTGGAGTACCTGGTGCTGCCGGTGTTCGCCCTGGGCCTGTCGGCCCTGCCGTACCTGGCGCGCATGGTGCGTGCCTCGATGATCGAGGCGCTGGAGTCCGACTACGTGATCGCCGCGCGCCTGCGCGGCATCCCCGAGCGGCGCATCGTCTGGCGCCACACGCTGCCCAATGCGCTGGTGCCGGCGATCCAGGGCGTGGCCCTGACCCTGCGCGTACTGGTGGGCGGCGCGCTGCTGGCGGAGGTGATCTTCAGCTACCCCGGCATCGGCACCACGCTCAACTCGGCGATCCAGATGCGCGACCTGCCGCTGATCCAGGCCATCGTCCTGGTCACCACCCTGGGCGTGGTGCTGATCAACCTGCTGGCCGACCTGCTCACCGTCCTGCTCACCCCGAAGCTCCGTACCGCACGCCGTGTGCGGATGATCCAGCGCAACCGCCGCGGCATCCTGCCCTGGTGGCGGCGGCAACCGGCCAAGGCGCCCTGAGGACCCTTCCATGACCGCGACTTTTTCCTCCTGGCGCCGGCTGCTGCGCGAACCCCAGACCCGCAAGGGCGCGGTGGTGACGGCACTGGTGTTCGCCCTGGCGCTGCTCGGCCCGCTGCTGGCGCCCCATGCGCCCACCGACATGGTCGGCCCGGTGTACGGCGCGCCCAGTGCCGCCGCGCCGCTGGGCCATGACTTCCTCGGCCACGACGTGCTCTCCCGCCTGCTGGCCGGCGGTCTCTCGGTGCTGTGGATGTCCCTCGCGGCGGCCTTCCTGGCCCTGGCGGTGGGCAGCGCGCTGGGCTTGTTGGCGGGCTTTTCCCGGCGCCGGCTGGACCAGGCGATCATGTGGGCCACCGATGTGGCGCTGGCCTTCCCGGACCTGATCCTGGTGCTGCTGATCGTCTCCATGCTCGGCCGCCAGAGCTGGCTGATCGTGATCACCGTGGCCATCGCCTTCATTCCCAGCGTGGTGCGCCTGGCCCGGGGCAGCACGGTGGCGGTGGCGGGGCAGGAGTTCGTCGAGGCGGCGGAGATGATGGGCTACCCGCGCTCGCGCATCCTCTTCCGCGAGATCCTGCCGAACATCCTCACGCCGCTGCTGGTGCACTTCGGCAACATGCTGACCTGGGGCGTGGGCATCCTTTCCGGCCTCAGCTTCCTCGGCTACGGCGTGGCGCCCCCGGCCGCCGACTGGGGGCTGATGATCAACGAGAACCAGGCGGGCCTCCTGATCCAGCCCTGGGCGGTGCTGGTGCCGGCGCTGCTGATCGCGGTGTTCGCCTATGGCACCAACATTCTCGCCGAGGGCATCGGCCGCAGCAGTGCGCAGATCGGCGAGAAGCAGCCATGAGCGCCCTGGCCGAACTGCAGGTGGACGCGCTGCTGCCCCAGGGGGCGCCGCTGGCGCCGGCGCTGCGGGTCAGCGAGTTGCGGGTGGAGCTGGCCGGCGGTGCCGATGTGGTGGATGGCATTTCCTTCAGCCTGGCGCCGGGGGAGATCCTCGGCCTGGTGGGCGAGTCCGGCTCCGGCAAGACCACCCTGGCCACCGCGCTGCTGGGCCATGCCCGGCGGGGGGCGCGCATCGCGTCCGGGCGCGTGGAGGTGGACGGGCGCTCCTTGCTGGAGCTGCGTGGCGAGGACCTGCGCCGCGCCCGTGGCGGGCTGATCGGCTACGTGCCCCAGGACCCGGCCACGGCGCTGAACCCGGCACTGCGCCTCGGCGCGCTGCTGGGCGAGACCCTGGCCGCCCATGAGCGCTTGCCGGCGGATGCGCAGCGCCAGCGGCTGGTCGAGACGCTGCGCGACGTGGGCCTGCCGGATGATGCGGAGTTCCTCCGGCGCTTCCCCCATCAACTCTCCGGTGGCCAGCAGCAGCGGGTGTTGCTGGCACTGGCCTTCGTGCTGCGGCCGAAGCTGGTGGTGCTCGACGAGCCGACCACGGCGCTGGACGTGGCCACCCAGGCGCACATCCTCGACACCCTGCGGCGCCTGTGCAAACGCCAGGGCGTGGCGGCGGTGTACGTCTCCCACGACCTGGCGGTGATCAAGGACCTGGTGGACCGCGTGGTGGTGATGTACGCCGGGCGCATCGTCGAGGCGGCGCCCCGCGAGCGGCTGTTCGAGCGGCCGGCGCACCCCTACAGCCTGGGGCTGCTGGCGGCGATCCCGGATGTCGCCCGGCGCCTGGCGCTGCGGGCCATTCCCGGCCATGCGCCGGCACCGGGGCAGCGACCCGGTGGTTGCGCCTTCGCCGCGCGCTGCCCGCGCCGGCAAAGCGCCTGCGAGCTGGCCGAGCCGCCGTTGCGCAGCCTCGATGGGCAACAGCGGGTGGCCTGCCTGGAGCCCCACCGCGAGCCCCTGGCGCTGGTCGCCGAGGCGCCGCTGGCGGCGGGTGCGCTGGATGCACAGCCGTTGCTGCTGGAGGTGCGCGAGCTGAACGTGGCCTATGACCGCCAGGTGCTGTTCGATGTGTCGCTGCAACTGGCGCGGGGCGAGTGCCTGGCGCTGGTGGGCGAATCCGGCTCCGGCAAGACCAGCCTGGCCCGCGCCCTGGCAGGCCTCGGCGAGAACGCCCAGGGCGAGGTGCGCTATGCCGGCGAGCCGCTGGACCTGCGCGCGCGCAACCGCTCCAAGGCGCTGCGCCACCAGGTGCAGTACATCTTCCAGAACCCCTACCGCGCGCTGAACCCTCGGCACACCGTGGCCCAGAGCCTGGCCGCGCCCCTGGAGCATTTCTTCGGCCTGCGCGGCGAGGCCTGCCGCGCGCGCATCGAGGCGGTGCTGGTGCGGGTGTCGCTGCCGGCTTCGGTGGCCGATCTGTATCCCCACAGCCTGTCCGGTGGCGAGCGCCAGCGCGTGGCCATCGCCCGTGCGCTGGTGTGCCAGCCGGAGCTGCTGATCTGCGACGAAATCACCTCGGCGCTGGACGTGTCGGTGCAGGCCTCGATCCTCGCCTTGCTGCGCGAGCTGCAGGCCGAGGGGCTGACGCTGCTGTTCGTCACCCATGACCTGGGCGTCGTCCGCGCCATCGCCGACCGCGTGGTGGTGCTGCACCGGGGCCGGGTGATCGAGGAGGGCGCGGTGGACGCGGTGCTCGACCAGCCGCGCACCGAATACACCCGCGACCTCGTGGCGCATTCGCCGAGCCTGTTGTCGCGGGATTGAGGCCTGGGGTGTCGGAGGGGCGGTGGGTAGAGCAGGCGAATGAATTCGCCCCTGCACCCTCCCTATCCTCGGTGTCTTTCGGTGGCGCCTTTGTAGGGGAGATGACGCTTTTTTCATCCACCGGCGGGGCTCGGCATGACCTCGGAGGGTGGACCGGTGGAGCGCGGTCCACCCACATCTCGGGCGGGCCTGAAAATTCCTACGTGGCAACTGCATTGCCGGCTTACAAGGGGCTTGGCTAGGGTTCCCGCCGTTGTGCCCCTAGGGGCATAACCGGGTGTGGAAGCCCGAACAGATGATGTTCCCCCGCCATAGCGACGTGTATGCGTCGGCGGTCTATGGCGGACCGTGCGAGCGGGTTTCGGCCCGACCGGTCTTGGGAACATCCCGGTACTTCCACACTCGCACGGTCCGCCACCCTTCAAGGATTCGGTGGCGGCTCCCCAGCCCTATGGACGGAGCATTGCCATGACGCTTCCCCAGATCACGCCGCGCCACTTCCTGCGCTACCGCCGCCAGCTGCGCGCCTTCCTCATCGGCCACGAGGCCTGGTTCTCCACCCGCGACCTGCGCCGCCTGCTCAACACCGACCTCCACGAACGCCTGCTCGCCAACCTCTGCGACGACCAGCGCCAGCGCGTGCACCTGCGCACCGCCAACGGCGGCTTCGAGGAGGAAACCGTGGTCAGCGAATCCGGCCTGCATGCGCTGCTCTTCACCTACTGCTACCACCCGGAAAACCGCAACCTGCGGCGCTGGGTCACCCAGGCCGTGCTCCCGGAACTGTGGATGTACCGAACCCCGGGCTGAAGCCCGGGCTACACACTGTCAGGAGCGGATTCATCCGCGATGGGGGCGACGGCGTCTGGCTCGGCACCCAGGGTGGATGAGAAGAGCGTCATCCACCCTCCCTGGCGCACCGAGCTGTCGGTGGCGGGGTGTTGCCGGATATGTAGGGACGATTTCAATCGCCAAGCAGCCCGCCAGGCTGCCATGCCCTGGGGGTATTTCCGGGCTGACGGTAAAAGCGGGCGAATGAATTCGCCCCTACAACCATTCCCGGTGCCGGGGTTTGCGGTGGCACGGTCGGGTGGATGGCGCTTTTTTCATCCACCTGCGGTGCTCCGCATGACCCCGAAGGGTGGACCGATCAAGCGTGGTCCCACCCTGTATTTCTTTCTATTCCCTTGTTATGCGCTTGCCGCCTGGCGTTGCAGTTCGCGGCGGCGGGCTTCTTCGCGGACGGCGGGGATGATCCAGCGGCCGTAGTCGACGGTGTCGAAGTAGGGGTCGTAGCCGCGGTTGAGGAAGGTGGTGATGCCCAGGTCGACGTAGTCCAGCAGCGCTTCGGCGACGGTTTCCGGGGTGCCGACCAGGGCGGTGGTGTCGCCGTAGGCACCGACGGCGGTGGCGGTGGGCATCCACAGGGCGCGGTCGTGGCGGTCGCCGGCAGCGGCTGCGGCGAGCAGGCGTTCGGAGCCGGTGCCCTTGATGCGCTTCTGCCAGGGGCTGCCTTCGGCGAACTGCGGGTTGGCCTTGATCTGCGCGAGGATCTGTTCGGCACGCTGCCAGGCCAGCTCTTCGGTGGCGCCGAGGATCAGCCGCACCGAGAGGCTGACCCGGGGCGCGGCGACGCCAGCGGCCCTGGCGGCGGCCTTGAGCTTGGCGATCTGCTCGGCGACGCCGCCGAGGGGCTCGCCCCAGAGGGCGTAGAGGTCGGCGTGCTTGACCGCGATCTGGTAGGCGATGTCGGAGGAGCCGCCGAAGGAGATGGGGATGTGCGGCTGCTGCAGCGGCTTGACCGGGCTGAAGGCGCCCTTGATCTGGAAGTACTGGCCGTCGAAGTCGAAGGGTTCTTCGGCCGTCCAGGTGCGGCGGACGATCTCCAGGTATTCGTCGGTGCGTTTGTAGCGTTCGGTCTTGTCCAGCAGGGTGTCGCCTTCCTGGGGCTCGGCGGTGATGCCGGTGATGGCATGCAGGCGGATGCGCCCACCACCGGTGGTGTGGTCGAGGGTGGCGAAGGCACGGGCGGCGACGGTGGGCGCGGTGAGGGCCGGGCGGTGGGCGATCATGAAGCCCAGGCGCTCGGTCTGCGCGGCGGCGTAGGCGGCGATCTGCAGGCTGTCGGCGCCGCCGGGGCCGCTGGCGATGAGCACCCGGTCGAAGCCGGCGTGCTCGTGGGCGCGGGCGTGGTTGCGGAGAAACTCCAGGTCGAAATCCCCGGTGCGCGGGCCGCGTGTCTCGGACCACTGGCGGGGGAAGATCATGCCGACGAATTCGATGGACATCGTCCACTCCTTGTTGTGTTGCTGGTTGAGGGCTGCGCGGGCCTGGCCCGCGCGGGGTCAGAACTGGTAGTCCACCTGGGCCATGAGGCTGCGGCCGGGCATGGGCTGCAGGAAGGTGTTGGTGGAGCCGGCGAGGCCGCTGACGAAGTTCAGCTCGTCGGTGAGGTTGAGCACGCGCACCGTGGCGCTCCACTGCGGCTGGCGGTAGTAGAGGGCGAGGTCGAGGTTGTATTCGTCGGGCACCTTCACCGTCTTGCTGAGGTTCAGGTACCAGCTGCTGGTCCACCAGCCGGAGAGCTCGGCGCCGAAGCCGGAGTCGAAGCTGTAGTCGAGGAAGCCGCTGACGCTGTACTCGGGGATCTGCACGGCGTCGTAGCGCCCGGAGGGCCGCTGGTTGAGGGCGTTGTTGTCGCCGAACACGGTGCCGTTGTCGGCGATGAAGCCGGCGGAGGCGAAGCCGGTCTGGGTGGTGAATTCGTTGTAGGCGGTGAGGCGGGTGAGGTTGAGCCCGCTGCGCAGGTGTTCGTCGGGCTGGTAGCGGGCGGTGGCCTCGACGCCCTTGATGATCAGGCGGGCGATGTTGTTGTTGCTGTCCGGCGACTGGTCGCGTTCCTGCTTGAAGGCGGCGAGGGAGAGGAACAGGCGGTCGGGGATGGCGTCGACCTTGAGGCCCACTTCGTGGAGCATGCTGAGGCTTTCGAACGACAGCGGGTTGAGCAGGTTGGCGCCGGCGCCGCTGCCCCAGCCGATGCCGTTGGAGAAGAAGCCGGTGTTGACCGCCAGGGAGCGGTCGAAGGTGTAGTAGAGGGTGCTGTTCTCGGTGGGCTTGATGTAGGGGCTGACCTGCACGGAGAACAGGCGGTAGTTGTCGCTGTCCTGGCGCTCGGTGCCGGCGCGCAGGACGAAGGGGTTTTCGATGCGGGCGTCGATCCAGCTGCGGCTGGCGCCGACGTTGAGGCCGTAGCGCTCGGCGAAGCGCAGGTTGTGCTGGGTGAAGAGGGGCTTGGTGGTCCACACGCTTTCGGCGGTGTAGGGCGCCAGGGATTCGGCGTACAGGCCGTGCCCGGCGGGGTACATGGCGGCGAGGTTGAGCCAGCCGTAGTAGCTGGAGAACTGCGGCACGCCGGGCTGGCCGATCCAGGCGCCGTTGCCGCCGGCCGGGTTGGCGCCGGTCAAGCCGAGCAGGTCGCCGGGGTTCTTGGTGGAGGGGTCCTGGGTCAGGTCGTAGGCGTTGATGGTGGAGCCGAAGCTGTTGTTGGCGGCGATGGACTGGTTGCTCTCGCGGCGGTAGATCAGCCCGCTGTTGCTCTCGTCGCGCAGCACCTGGCCGAACAGGCTGGTTTCGTTGCGCGAGCGGAATTCGAAGCGGTTGTCGAAGATGTTGTCTTTCGATTGCACCTGGAAGGCGCCGACCGCGTCGACCGTGTCTTCGGAGCGCTGGTAGAAGGCGCTGTTGGCCAGGGTGATGCCGGGGCTGAGGTCGAGCTCGGCGCGCAGCTGGGTGGTGAAGCGGGTGGAGGTGCTCTTGTCTTCGGCGCGGTGGCCTTTCTGCGGGTCGAGGGAGACCAGCCCGTTGCCGGCCAGGCTCGGGTCGTAGACCCAGCCGCGCAGGGTGCCGGGGTTGGCCTGGGTGTTGGGTGAGGCGGCCTGGAAGCTGCCGTTGACCACGCCGTACTGGCCCTGGGCATTGCGCTGGCGGCGCACCCAGCCGAGCACGGCGGAGTCGGCGGCGCCGGATTCGAACACCGGCGACCACAGGGTGCCGCCGTTCTGGATGATCGGCGTGGCGCGGCCGGCGTAGTACTTGCCGCTGTCGGCCAGTTGCTGGGTGGCACGGTTCCAGCCGTGGGCGATGTTCCAGTCGAAGTAGTCGTCGTAGGCGGCGTTCCAGTCCACGCGGATGCCGTCGCCGCGCCAGGCGAAGGCGCCGTAGAAGGCGTCGAAGTTGTTTTCGACGTTGTCGTAGTAATCCTCCTGGCGCTGGCGGGTGATGCTGACGCGGTAGGCGAGGTCGTCGCTGATGGGGCCGGTGTTGTCGACGGTGAAGCGGGTGGAGTCGCGCGATTCGCCGTCGGGCACCCAGGTGCCGAGCTGGCCGCTGAGGCGGGTGCGGAACTGGTCGAAGTCGGGCTTCTTGCTGAGGTAGTTGACGTAGCCGCCGCTGCCGCTGACCGAGCCGTACACGACCGAGGAGGGGCCGGCGACGATGTCGGCGCCTTCGATGGCGTTGAAGTTGGCCGGGTGGCGCACGGCGTAGGCGCGCTGGCCGTCCTGGAACACTTCGGAGTTCTGCGCGCGGAACTGCGGGGCGATGCCGGCGTTCTGGCCGCCGCCACGGATGATGCCGGGGGCGTACTTGACCAGGTCGTCGGAGCTGCGGATGGGGTCGTTGGCCAGCTGTTCGGCGTTGACCTGGGTGACCGAGCGCGGGGTGTCGAGCACGCTGGCGGCGGTGCCGCCGTACACCGATCTGGGCGCGCGCACGGGTACCACCGAGGTGGCGGCATCGAGGCGCTTGCCCTGTACCTGCACGACGCCGAGCACGGGCGCGTCGGTCTTTTTCGGCTGCGCCTGTTCCCGGGTGGATTCGGCCTCGGGATCGGCGGGCTTTTCCTCGGCCAGGGCGGTGGCGGAGAGCAGGGCCAGGATGGCCAGGGACAGGGTGTTGCGGCGCAGGGCGACGGCAGGCGGTGGGGCGAGGCTGAACATGCTGGGCGATTCTCCGGGCTGTGATTTCCAGTGCGCGTGGGTGGGCCACGCGCAGGTGCCAGTGGGCTGACGGGTTTCAGGCAGGGGTGGAAAAGCCCGGGCATGGGGCCCGGAAGGTCCTGTCGCAGGCCGCCTGGGCGACCTCGGGTGGTTCTGGTTATCGGATGTATCGAGGTGGATACAGCACGGGGCATGCCAGTCGTTGACGGTATGGGCCCGATTCATGTGTTTGGTGTCTATGTCATTGATAGATAATGATTTTATTTTTACGGCCGGTGCATTTTCGCGAGGCGAACGGGGCCCGCGCGGACGGGGTGTCCGCGTAGGGCCGGATGCAACGGGAGGGTTGCTGGGAGGTACGCAGCCGGGTGCTGCCGGAGTGCTGGGCTGGCAGCACTCCGGGGGCTCAGGCGGTGCCGTTCAGCCAGAGGCTTTCGAAGCGCCAGGTGCTGAACAGGGTCTGTTCCTCGTGGGCGCCGCCGACCCGGGTGGAAAAGCCGTCGAGCAGGTCGGCGTAGCCCCAGATGAGCAGGCCGCCGCGCTCGTACTGGACCTGCTGGGCACGGTGGACCAGGGCCTTGCGCTTCTCCAGGTCGGGCTGGGCCATGGCCTGGAGGAACAGCTCGGAGAACTCGGCGTCGTTGAAGTTGGTCTTGTTGGCCACGGCGAAGGGGGCGTCGCTGTGCATGCCGCTGGCGAGGAAGGGCGCGCCGATGCTGCCGCCGGTGCTCAATGCCCATTCGGTGCGCTGCGGCCCCTGGAAGGTGGCGAGGTCGACCTGGCGCACCTTGAGGGTGACGCCGACGCGCTTGGCCTGTTCGGCCAGCACCAGGGCCGAGGCGAGGCCGGGGCCGACGGTGGTGACCAGTTCCACTTCGAGGTTCTCGTGCCCGGCTTCGCGCAGCAGTTCGCGGGCACGCTGCGGGTCGTGCGGGCGCGGCGCCAGGGCGTGGTTGAAGGTGGGGTCGAAGGGCGCGTAGAGGTCGTTGGCGACGCGGCCCTGGCCGTTGAGGGCGCGCCGCACCAGTTCCTCGCGGTCGGCCAGCAGGCGGAAGGCCTGGCGCACGCGCGGGTCGTCGAAGGGGGCCTTGGCGGTGTTCATGTCGAAGGACAGCCAGTTGCCGGTGACCGAGGTCACCAGCTTGATGCGCGGGTCGTTGCGCAGCAGGTCGAGCTGTTCGCTGGGCATGCCGTTGGCCATGTCGATCTGCCCGGCGCGCAGGGCGGCGAGGCGCGAGACCTGGTCCTTGAAGTCGATGATCTCCAGCTCGTCGGCGTAGGGCTTGCCGCTCTTGTAGTAGTTGTCGAAGCGGGTGAACAGCGAGCGCCGGCCGGGGGTGAAGCTCTTCAGCTTGTAGGGCCCGGCGCCCACGGGGTTGGTGACGGGGTGGTAGTCCACCGGGACGATGCCGCCGAAGTTGACCCAGGTTTCCGCCAGGGGGAAGAAGCCGCGGCCTTCCTTGAAGCTGAGGCGGATGGTGCGCTCGTCGAGCTTGACCAGGTTGTCGCGGTCCACCCAGTGCAGCAGCGCGGCGTAGGGCGAGGCGAGTTCCGGGTCGGTGAGGCGGCGCACGGAGAAGATCAGGTCGTCGGCGTCGATGGTCTTGCCGTGGTGGAACTCCAGGCCCTGGCGCAGGCGCAGGGTCCAGGTGCGGGCATCGGGGCTGACCTCGGCCTCTTCGGCCAGGGCCAGGCGCGGCTGCATCTGCTCGTCCCATTCCCACAGCTTGGCGTAGAGGGCGAAGCCCCGGACGATGCCGCTGCCGATGGGCTTGTGGGCATCGAGGTTGCCGCTCTGGTTGCCGTCGATGATGCCCAGGCGCAGGCGCCCGCCAGGGCTCGGGACGAGCGGGTTGGCGGCTTGGGTGCCGGGGGCCTGCTGGTCGCAGCCGGCGAGCAGGCCGCCCCCCAGCAGCAGCCCGCCACCGAGGGCCAGGCTGCCGCCGAGGAAGCGGCGGCGGGTCAGTTCATCGTGCATCGACTCTTTCCTTCGATCCGGTTCGGTTTCAGGCGGCGCCCAGCAGCGGCAGCCAGGAGAACAGCAGCACCAGGGCGAGGCTGGCGTCGATCAGGAAGCGCTGCTCGGCCATGGCGTCAGGCTCCGGTGGGGCCGCCGTTGACGGCGCGCAGTTCGATGGGGGCGTCGGTGCTCTTCACCAGGCCGTCGCGCTCGCCACGGAAGTGCGGGAGCACGTGCTCGCCCAGGCGGTAGGCCTCTTCCAGGTGCGGGTAGCCGGCCAGGAAGAACAGGTCGATGCCCAGTTCGTTGTACTCGCGGATGCGGGCCACGACGTTGGCGTAGCTGCCGACCAGGGCGCAGCCCGGGGGGATGCCGATGTAGCCGAAGCCGGCCCAGACGTTGGGGTGGATGAAGAAGTCTTCGTAGCCCGGGTTCTCGGCCTTTTCCTGGTAGCCATGCTCGTAGCTGAGCTTGCGCGCGGTGCGCAGGCCGGCGTGGGCGGCCACCGCCTTGACCGCGCCGCGGGCGACGCCTTCGTCGAAGAAGCGCTTGGCTTCGGCGCGGGCCTCGTCCTCGGTCTCGCGGGTGATGACGTCGATGGACAGGCCGAAGCGGATGTCGTGGCGGCCGTACTTGAGGGCACGCTCGCGCACGTCGGCGATCAGCGCGCGGACTTCGTCCGGGTGCTCGGCGCGCATCAGGTAGTAGTCGGCGTGCTTGGCGGCGAATTCGCGGGCGGGGATGGACGAGCCGGCGGTGCAGATCAGCGGCAGCTCGGCCTTTTTCAGCGGGCCGCGCAGGCCGCCGCCGTCGGCCTTGTAGTAGGTGCCGTCGTAGTGGAAGTTCTCGTTGTGCCAGTAGCCGCGCACCACGTCCATGAACTCGGTGGCGCGGGCGTAGCGGTCGTCGTGGCCGCTGTAGTCGCCGACCTGGCGCTGGATGGCGTCGGAGCCGCCGTTGATGATGTTCCACACCAGGCGGTTGCCGGTGGCGCGCTGGTAGGTGGCGGCCTGCTGCACGGCGACCCAGGGCGTGTAGTGGTAGGGCTGGAAGGCGGTGACGAACTTCAGCGTGCGGGTCTCGCGGGCGAGCAGCGAGCAGACGGTCCAGGGCTCTTCGCCGGTGGGGGCATTGACCATCAGCGCACCGCCGAAGCCGTTGATCTCGGCGGCGCGGGCGATCTGGCCGAGGTAGTCGATGTAGGTGAAGTGGTCGCCGACGGCGAAGCCGGAGACCGCACCGGTGCTGGGGCCGCCCCGGTGCCAGTCGCCCCGGTTGCGCGGGTCGCCGGGCAGGTACTGGGTTTCGCCGTGCAGGGGCAGGCGGGTGAAGAATTCGATGCTCATGGAGATCCTCCTTGGATGGGGCGGGGCGATGGACGTGCCCACGCCATGCAGGGGACGGAGCAGGTTTCGCGCCAGAACGGCGAAGGCCGCGCGGGGCCTGGGCCTGGAGGTTTTTCACATGGGGCGGTGCTGGCGGGGAAGCAGGGGGTTGTTGCGTGGGAAGCAGTGGGGAAGCAGGCGGGAGGGTGTCGTGGGGGCGGCGCGGTGATGGGTTTCGCTTCGCTCTACCCATCCTGCGTGGGGCATCGGATTCGCAGGATGGGTGGCGTTCCGCGAGCGAAGCGGAACCCCGGCGGTGGTGGCTCGCTCAGCGGGCGCTGAGCTGGCCCTTGAGGCTGGGCCAGTAGTCTTCCAGGTGCAGGTCGATCAGGGCCTGGTTGGTGAAGCGGGTGGCGAGGGATTGGCCGATGTCGACGTCCTCGCGGATCAGGCGGTTGTCCAGGGCGTAGCGGGTGAGGGCCTGGTAGTGGGCCTTGAGCTGCTGGTCGCTCTTGGGCGCCCAGCGGTCCTTCCAGGCGACCGGGTCGCCCTGGTCATCGCGGCGCAGGACGCTCTCCGGGGTGCCGGCGCGGGAGGAGAGCTGGTAGTAGGCGTCCTGGTTCTGCTCCTGGGAGATCCACCAGGCGGCCTTGACCCAGGCGGTGGCGAGCAGCTGGGTGACGTCGGGATGGCGCTGGATGAAGTCGTCGGTGCCCCAGAGGTCGGAGACCAGGCGCCAGTCGTTGGAGCCCTGCTTGGTGGACCAGATGATGCGGCCCACGCCCTTGTCTTCGAGCAGGTAGGACTCGTTGAGCAGCACGGCGGCGTCGACCTTGCCGGCGGAGACGGCGGCGGCGCCGACCTGGGGGTTGAGGTTGGCGATCTTGAAGTCGGTCAGGGCCAGGCCCTTGCTGGCGAGGAAGTTGCTGAAGGCGAATTCCCAGGGGCGGCCGCGGTGCAGGGCGATGCGCTTGCCCTTGAGGTCGTCGATGCTTTTGGCCGGGGAGTTGGCCGGCACCACCAGGTACACGTTGTTGCCGTTGCCGCCGGGCACGACCAGCTTGCCGGGTACGCCGCCAGCGGCGCCGATCACCGAGGGCAGGTCGCCGCGCACGGCGAAGTCGATGCTGTTGTTGGAGAAGCCTTCGTTGATCTGCGGGCCGGCGCCGGCGTGGGGCAGGGCGATCCAGTCGAGTTTGATGCCGCGCTTGTCCAGCTCCGAGGCCAGCCAGCCTTCTTCGATCACCCGGCCGGGGATGCCGCCGAACACCGGCTTGCCGCCCTGGGTGTAGGCGACGATGGCGATCTTCACCGAGGCGGGGGCTTCGGCGGCCTGGGCGCCGAAAGCGAAGGCCAGGGAGGCGAGGGCCGCCAGGCTGCTGCGCCAGATTCTGTTCATGGTTCCACTCCTTGCAAGGCGTGCCGGTGAGCCCGGCTGATGCTGCGGTGGGAGCAGGATGCATGCCATGGCGCGGGCGCTGGCCGCCGGGGCCAGTGCTGGCGCGGGTTTGCTCGTGTGGGGTGTGCTGCGGGGCTGGTGCGGCAGTGCTGGTGCCGGCACAAGGGATTGCTGGGGCGTTGCTGCTGGGGCAGCAGTCGGGTCGCTTATATCTTTTATGGAATATATAAATGCTAATTAATAATTTTTTAGTCTATTTGGATTGATGCACTATGGCGACGCGCCCATCTCTGCCAGGAATGCATCATGTCGCTGCTCACCCACCCCAATGCCCGCGAACTGACCAAGTCCGTGCGTGCCACGGTCCTGGTCTTCAAGGACCCGCGTTCGCAGGAGCTGCTCAACCGTATCGAGCGTCTGGCGCCGAGCGAGGCCAATGCCCTGATCATCGGTGAGACCGGCACCGGCAAGGAGCTGGTGGCGCGGCACATCCATCACCTCAGCCGTCGCGGCAAGGAGCCTTTCGTGGCGGTCAACTGCGGCGCCTTCCCCGAGTCGCTGGTGGAGAGCGAGCTGTTCGGCCACGAGAAGGGGGCCTTCACCGGGGCGACCAACAGCAAGGCCGGCTGGTTCGAGGCGGCCAACGGCGGGACGCTGTTCCTCGACGAGATCGGCGACCTGCCGCTGAACATGCAGGTGAAGCTGCTGCGCGTGCTGCAGGAGCGGGAGGTGGTGCGCCTGGGCTCGCGCACCCCGATCCCGATCAATGTGCGCCTGGTGGCGGCGACCAACGTCAACCTGGCCGATGCGGTGGTGGCGGGGCATTTCCGCGAGGACCTGTTCTACCGCCTGCACGTGGCGACCATCCGCCTGCCCCCGCTGCGCGAGCGGCCGGGTGACATCCTGCCGCTGGCAGAGTTCTTCCTGGAGGAGCATTGCCAGCGCCTGGGCTACAACCGCGCCTCCTTGAGCGTGGAGGCCGAGCGCAAGCTGCTGACCCACAGCTGGCCGGGCAACATCCGCGAGCTGGAGAACGCCATCCACCATGCGCTGCTGGTGTGCCGCAACCAGCAGGTGCAGCCCGGTGACCTGCACCTGGTGGACATGCGCCCGTCGGGTGTGCGCCACGACCAGCCGCAGGGCGTGCTGGCCGGGCCGGCCGCGCCGGTGGACCTGGAGGCGGCGCTGACGGCGCTGTTCGAGCAGAACCGCCCGGACCTGTACGAGCACATCGAGGAGACGGTGTTCCGCACCGCCTACCGTTTCTGCCACGGCAACCAGTTGCAGACCGGGCGCCTGCTGGGCATCAGCCGCAATATCGTGCGGGCGCGGCTGGAGAAGATCGGCGAGCTGGAGGTGAGCCCGAGGGGCGCGCGTATCGCCTGAGTGCCGGGCGGGTTCCCGGGCTGAGGCCCGGGCTAGGGATGGAGTGACGAGAGGGGCCCAACCGCTGGTTGGGCCCCTTTTTCATGGGGTCGGGGATGTGGTGTGGCGGGTCATGATGGGTTTCGCGTGGCTCTGCCCATCCCACGACAGCCGGCATGAGTTCGTGCTGGAACACAGGTGCTTGATATATCGAACAGTCGGTGCGTATTTTGTGCACGCCGCCAATTCGGCGTGATCGCAGTACCCACAAGGACAACAAGCATGACTACCGACGTCCCAGGTTCCCTCGCAGAACGACTGGCCGGCATCGACGAGATCGAGTGCGTCACCCCTGACCTCAACGGGGTGATGCGGGGCAAGGTGATGACCGGCGAGGGCTTCCTCTCCGGGCGCCGTTTGCAGCTGGCACGGGGCGTGTTGCTGCAATGCATCATGGGTGGCTACCCGGCGGCGAAGTATTACGGCAGCGACGACGGTGACCTGGCGCTGGTGGCCGAGCCGAGCCAGGTGCACCGCCTGCCCTGGAGCGCCAACCCGCGCGCCCTGGCCATCTGCGACGCCCAGGAGCTGGACGGGCGGCCGTCCGGCCTGTCGACCCGCGGCCTGCTGCGCCGCGTGCTGGAGCGCTACGCCGCCCACGGCTGGGCCCCGGTGGTGGCCACCGAGCTGGAGTTCTTCGTCTTTGCGCCGAACCCCGACCCGCACCAGAGCTTCCAGCCGCCGCTGGGCCTGGACGGGCGCCGCGAGGACGGCTGCTCGGCGTTCAGCGTGACCTCCAACAACGGCCTGCGCCCGTTCTTCGAGGAGGTCTATGCGTGCATGGAGCTGCTGGGCATGCCCCGCGACACCTTCATGCACGAGATGGGCGTGAGCCAGTTCGAGATCAACCTGCTGCATGGCGATGCGATGCTGCTGGCGGACCAGACGTTCCTGTTCAAGCACATGCTCAAGGAGGTGGCGCTCAAGCACGGGGTGACGGTGGTGTGCATGGCCAAGCCGCTGGCGCACACGCCGGGCAGCTCGATGCACATTCACCAGAGCGTGGTGACGATCGGGGAGGGGCGGAATATTTTCAGCGACGGGGCGGGCGAGGCGACCGATGCCTTCTACCATTTCATTGGCGGGCAGCAGGCGGCGATGGCGGATTTCACCGGGCTGTTCGCGCCGAACGTGAATTCCTACCAGCGCCTCTGCCACCCCTATGCGTCGCCGAACAATGCCTGCTGGTCCCACGACAATCGCGCCGCGGGGCTGCGCATTCCGGCCAGCGCGCCGGTGGCGAGGCGGGTGGAGAACCGTTTGCCGGGCGCCGACGCCAACCCGTACCTGGCCATTGCGGCCAGCCTGGCGGCGGGGCTGCACGGCATGGAGCAGCGGATCGCGCCGAGCGCGCCCATGCAGGGCGAGTTCGATATTCCCGAATCCCTGGTCCTGCCCTGTACCCTGCATGCCGCTCTGGAGCGTCTGAAGCGCAGTGATCTGGCCCGGGAACTGTTCGGGGAGGAGTTCATCGAAGGCTACATCGCTACCAAGACGATGGAGCTGACCAGCTTCTTCGACCAGATCACCCCCTGGGAGCGGCGCGTACTGGCCGCCCAGGCGTAGCATCCCCCCTTGCGGGCCGCATATGGCGGCCCGCTCTTGTTCAAGGAGCGCATGGAAAGCCAATGGGTCGTGTCTTGAAGTCCTTTCGTGCCCTTTACTTCGCCACGCTGCTGATGCTCATCGGTTCCGGCCTGCTCAGTACCTACCTGGGCCTGCGCCTGGCCGCCGACAAGGTGGACGGTCTGTGGGTCGGTGCGCTGATGGCGGCCAACTACCTGGGCCTGATCCTCGGCGGCAAGCTGGGGCACCGGTTGATCGCGCGGGTGGGACATATCCGTGCCTACGTGGCCTGTGCCGGTGCGGTGACGGCGGCGGTGCTGGGGCATGGCCTGATCGATTGGCTGCCGGCGTGGCTGTTCATGCGCATGCTGGTGGGCCTGGGAATGATGTGCCAGTACATGGTCATCGAGAGCTGGCTCACCGAGCAGGCGGACGCCGGCCAGCGTGGCCAGGTGTTCGCCGGCTACATGGTGGCGTCCTACCTGGGCCTGGTGCTGGGCCAGCTGGTGCTGGTGCTGCACCCGAACCTGGGCCCGGAGCTGCTGATGCTGGTGGCGATGTGCTTCGCGCTGTGCCTGGTGCCGGTGGCGGTGACCCGCAAGATCCACCCGGCGCCGTTGCATCCGGCGCCCCTGGAGCCACGCTTCTTCATCAAGCGCGTGCCGCAGTCGATGACCACGGTGCTGATCTCCGGGCTGATGCTCGGCTCCTTCTATGGCCTGGCGCCGCTCTATGCCACGCGGCAGGGGTTGTCCACGGAGCAGATCGGTCTGTTCATGGGCTGCTGCATCCTCGCCGGCCTGCTGGTGCAGTGGCCGCTGGGCTGGCTGTCGGACCGCCATGACCGGGCGATGCTGATCCGCACCGTCGCCGCGCTGCTGGTGCTGGCGGCCCTGCCGCTGGCGCTGATGCCGCAGGTGCCGATGGAGCTGCTGTTCCCCATGGGCTTCCTGGTCTGCATGCTGCAGTTCACCCTCTACCCGCTGGCGGTGGCGTTCTCCAACGACCATATCGAGGCGGAGCGGCGGGTCTCGCTGACCGCCATGCTGCTGATCACCTTCGGCGTCGGCGCGAGCGTCGGTCCGCTGGTCACCGGTGCGCTGATGAAGCAGGTGGGGCCGAACATGTTCTATGCCTTCGCCAGCCTCTGCGCGCTGGTGCTGGTGCTGCGTGTGCGGCCCGACAAGGTGACCGGGCTGCACCGCGTCGACGAGGCGCCGTTGCATCACGTGGCGACCCCGGAGGTCAGCTCGCCCCTGGTGGCCGCCCTCGACCCGCGCGTGGACGAGCAGGTGGTGCACGAGCAGATGGGCGGCGACAGCTTCACGCCGCCGCCCCCGCCCCCCGAGGAGCCCCGTCCCAGCTGATGGCGACGGGCGTCCCCTATCGGCGCCGAATCAATGCCGCTCGCCGCTGTCGGAACTACTCGCCCGGGCGCTCGCTGCTGCGCGCCCGCTACCGGACCGAGGAGGGCTGACCATGAGCTTGAGCATTTCCCTGCACCTGCTGGCCCGGGCGCCACAGCCCGGCAGCGTCAAGAACCGGTTGGTGCCGGTGCTGGGCGAGGAGGGTGCGAGTGTCCTGCAGCGGCAGTTGGTCGAGCGGGCGCTGGGCCTGCCGGTGGCGGGGTTCGGCGAGCGCTTCCTGTGGCTGGACGATGGTCCTGACGAAGCGCTTTCGAGTCTTGCCGGCGAGCTGGGCTGGACCGTGATCGGCCAGCCGGCGGGCGACCTGGGCGAGCGCATGCGCCGCATCGCCGCGCTGGGCCTGGCGGAAAGCGATGCGGTGGTGCTGTTCGGTCACGACAGCCCGGCACTGGATGCGGATTACCTGGCAGCGGCCTGCGAGGCCTTGCAGCAACATCAGGCGGTGCTCGGGCCGACGGAGGAAGGTGGCTACGTGCTGCTGGGCCTGCGCCGGGTCGATCCACGGCTGTTCGAGGCGATGCCCTGGGGCAGCGATCGGCTGCTGGCGCTCACCTGCGAACGCCTGAAGGAGCTGGAGTGGAGCCATGGCCTGTTGCCGGTGATGTGGGCGCTGGACCGGCCGGAGCACTTGCCGCGCCTGGCGGAGCTCGGGATAGAGGTGCGCGTGCCGTGAGGGGCGTGCACCGCTCGCGAGGCGAGCGGTGCGGGTGGCTAGAACAGGTCGTCCTTGTCGAAGCGCCGGGCTTCGCGCTGCAGCTGGTAGACGAAGCGTTCGATTAGGCGCTGTTCCTGGCCGCTTGAGCGGTAGAAGCGCATGCCGACGAAGGTCATGTCGAGCTTTTCGTCGTAGCTGGCGTGGCGCAGTTCGACGGCGGCGACCAGGGTGCCGACCGGCAGCTGGGCGCTGAAGCGCTCATAGACCTGGCCAGGCTGCAGGCGGCTGGTGAGGTCGCCCGGGAAGCGCAGCTTGCAGCCGGTGGCGGAGATATCCAGCATGTGCCCGGGCAGGCCCTTGGGCAGCTTGTCGCCGGCCAGTTCCACCACCGCCAGCTGGCTGAGCATCAGCGGAGCGCGGAAGGCGTTGCGACGCTGGTGGTAGATCACCTCTTCGGGCAGCGGGCACCAGTAGCAGGCATCGCCTTGGAACTCCCCGACGCGCACGGGCAGCGGGCTCTCCCAGGCGATGCGCACGCCATCGCGGAAACCTTCCAGGCGGAAGCTTTCGCCATTGCGCAGGTAGCGCTCACCATCGTTGGGGATCATCTCGTCGAGGGCCAGCATCTTCTTGTCCTTGTCGATCTCGACGAGGTAGGTCTGGAAGCGCTGGCTGCGCTCGTTGAAGGTGATGATCAGCGGGTCGTGGTTTTGCTGCAGCAGACGAAGATTGGCAAGGATCTCCACCGGCGCCTTGAGCACCTTGGGTGGTTGGGGGCCATCTTCTTCGATAAACGCATTGGACACGGTCCAGGACTCTCCAAGCACGAATGACTTCCGGCACTAGCATACTGGCATCGTGCCGGTAATGTCGTCGTACCTTTATTGTTATCAGGCCTGGCTGAGCGGGCGCTGTCGCGGGATTCTAGCGGCACCGCCACGGCTGTCATAGAGGCTGGGAGCATCCTGACCACGCAGAATCGCCAGGGTGCTGCCGACCGAGGCCTGATTCGCACGAATCAGCCGGCCATTGCGCTGGTTGGCGGTCTGGCATTGCTCGAGCACGGCGCTCAGTTCCTCGCTGCGGGCGATCAGGTCGGCCCCCAGCGGCGAGGTTTCGGCGAGCTTGTGCAGGCCGGCACGGTCGGCGGTCAGGTCCAGCGCAAGGAGGGCTTCGGTGCGCTCTTTGCCATGGGCATCGAGCAGGGCGAGCAGGGGCTGCTTGTCGGCGAGGATCTTTTCGAGATGGCCCAGGTCACGCTCGGTGAGGGCCTTGAATTCGGTATCGATCAGCTCAAGCAGACGCTGGGCGTGGCCGATATCGTTGGTGAACAGGTCGAGCAGGATAGTGTCTTGCATCGCGGGCTCTGGGGATTGGGCGTCCAATATCCCCAGCGCTGCCATGGGACTAGCGCTGGGATTCGAAGTCGAGCAGTTTGCTGGCCACGCGCTGACTGTCTACCTGATAGGAGCCGTCGGCAATGGCCTGTTTGATTTTTTCGACGCGTTCCTTGTCCACGGTGGGCAGGTCACGCAGTTTGTCGGTGGCTTTCTGCAGGTTCTGCGCATCGCTGCTGAGCTGCACGTTCTCACCGGTCTTGGCGGTCTTGGCCGCGTCGGTGGTGGCAGCCTGCGACGGAGTCGTCGAGCTGGAGACGGCTTCGTTCTTGCCGCCGGCCTGGGCGTTGCTCGTACGGCCCGTACCGGGCGGCGTAGCGGCGTTATTCAGCCGGTTGAAGTCGATGACCATGATGCAGAACCTCTGGGTGTTTGGACGCTTACCGACGCTATCGGCCATGCCCAATGAAACTTTAGGCAAATTTCCGGACTTTTTTTCCGGGCCTGGAAGTGACGTCGGAACGGCACTTTACACGAGATGACGTATTTACATACAAGACCCGTGCCTACATTGCGACTTCGACCTGGCCCGGGCCTACCACCCGGGCTTTGACAACGCGCTTGGACTGCAGGTTGCGTACTCTTATCTGCTGCCCCGGCGAGCCGTCGGACAGGGCCTCGCCGGGCATGCGCACGCTGATGCTGCTGCTCCTGGCGGTGATCACCACCTGGTCGCCCTTGCGGATCACCTCTGCGGTCTCCAGGTGCACCGGCGCCAGCACCTGGTCGGCGACCACGGCGCGGGTCAGCTTGAAGCCTTCGGCCTGTGCGGGGTCGGTGAGGTAGCCCTGGTTGAGCAGGCCCACCTCGCGTTCCACCAGGTTGTAGTCATCCGAGGTGACGACCGCCCCCCTGCGCAGCGGACGGGCTACTACTATTACTTCCCGGAACAGCCGCACCTGCGCGGGGACGTAGATGCTCCACGGCGTGCTGCCTTCGCAGCGCACGCTGACGGTGACCCGGCCGATGGGTTGTGCCGGGCTTTCCAGTGCGACCGTCAATTCCCTGTCGCAGGCGGCGAGACGCAGGCGCGGGTCGAGACGGTTGATCTGAATGTCGTAACGACCCTGGATATTGTTGGTCTGCAGATAATCCTCCACCGTGAACTCAAGAAAGCCTTGGGTGGAGCCGATAAGGACTTCGGGCGAAGTGAGTTCCTCAGCCGAGGCGCCGTTATGGCCGAGGCCGAGCAAAACAAGTAAAAGAGCCTTAAAAAGATGGCGGCGTTGTGCCATCGTGTGTCGGAAAATCGTCGTCATAGCGTTCATATCAAGATCAAAAGCAAGGCCCGTGCCGCCTGCTACTCTAAGGCGAAGCGTGCTGAAGCTAATAACGGGAGAGTCCTGGCATGGCCGGTGTATTGGATTCGGTTAACCAGCGTACGCAACTGGTCGGTCAGAACCGGCTGGAGTTGCTGCTGTTCCGGCTGGATGGGACCCAGCTCTACGGGATCAACGTGTTCAAGGTGAAGGAGGTGCTGCAATGCCCCAAGCTCACCATCATGCCCAAGTCGAGCCCGGTGGTTCGCGGTGTGGCCAATATCCGCGGGGGCACCATTCCCATCCTCGACCTGGCCATGGCCACCGGTCGACGCGGGCTGGATGACCTGAAGAACAGCTTCGTCATCATCACGGAATACAACACCAAGGTTCAGGGTTTCCTGGTGCGCTCGGTGGAGCGCATCGTCAACATGAACTGGGAGGAGATCCATCCGCCACCCAAGGGGACCGGTCGTGAGCACTACCTGACCGCGGTCACCCGGGTCGACAAGAACCTGGTGGAGATCATCGACGTGGAGAAGATCCTCGCCGAGGTCGCACCGACTTCCGAAGTCATTTCCGAGGGCGTGATCGACCAGAACACCCAGGCCAGTGCCGTCACCAAGCGGGTGCTGATCGTCGACGACTCGTCGGTGGCCCGCAAGCAGCTGATCCGCTGCCTGGAGACGGTGGGCGTCGAGGTCACGGCGCTCAACGACGGCCGCCAGGCGTACAACTACCTGCACGACATGGTCGAGCAGGGCAAGGCGCCGGAGAAGGAGTTGCTGATGATCATTTCCGACATCGAGATGCCGGAAATGGACGGCTACACGCTGACGGCGGAGATCCGAGGCGATGCGAGAATGCAGAAACTGCACATCCTCCTGCATACTTCGCTCTCCGGCGTGTTCAACCAGGCGATGGTGAAGAAGGTCGGCGCGGATGATTTCCTCGCCAAGTTCCGACCCGACGACCTGGCGGCGCGGGTGATCGAGCGGATCAGAATCGCTGATGGCGGCTGAGGGATGACTCCCCCAGGAAACAGATATGAATGAGGCGGGCCTAGTGTCTTCAGGTAACTTGGATTTCGAGCAGTTCCGGACCTTCCTGGAAAAAACCTGCGGCATCCTGCTGGGAAGCAACAAGCAGTACCTGGTATCCAGCCGCCTTAACAAGCTGATGGAGCAGAACGGCATCAAGACCCTGGGGGAGCTGATCCAGAAGATCCAGGGTTCCCCCCGAGGCGGCCTGCGCGAGCAGGTCGTCGATGCCATGACCACCAACGAGACCCTGTGGTTTCGCGACACCTATCCCTTCGAGGTACTGAAGAGCCGGGTGTTGCCGGAGATGATCAAGGCCTCGCCCAATCAGCCGCTGCGCATCTGGTCGGCGGCCAGTTCGTCCGGGCAGGAGCCGTTCTCCCTGTCCATGGCGATCGACGAGTTCGAGAAGACCAACCTCGGCCAGCTCAAGGCCGGCGTGCGCATCGTCGCCACCGACCTGTCCAGCGCCATGCTCGCCGCCTGCAAGGCCGGCGAGTACGACAGCCTGGCGATGGGGCGCGGGCTCTCCCAGGAGCGCCTGACCCGTTACTTCGACCCCAAAGGGCCGGGGCGCTGGGTGGTCAAGCCGGCGATCCGCAACCGTGTCGAGTTCCGCCCGCTGAACCTGCTGGACAGCTACGCGGCACTGGGCAAGTTCGACATCGTCTTCTGCCGCAACGTGCTGATCTACTTCTCCGCCGAGGTGAAGAAGGACATCCTCACGCGCATCCACGCCACGCTGAAACCCGGCGGCTACCTGTTCCTCGGTGCGTCCGAGGCGCTCAACGGCCTGCCGGACCTGTACCAGATGGTGCAGTGCAGCCCGGGGATCATCTACAAGGTCAAGTGACCCGCGGATGAAATGAAGAAGGGAGGCGAAAGCCTCCCTTTTCATTGGCACCGCAACGGTGGCGCGTACCCTCAAACCAGCGTGCGGGTCACGTTGATGTTGCCCTGGGTCGCGTTGGAGTAGGGGCACACCACGTGCGCCTTGTCGATCAGGTCCTTGGCCACGGCCTTGTCGACGCCCGGCAGGGAGATGCGCAGCTCCACCTCGATGCCGAAACCCGTGGGCAGCGTGCCGATGCCGACGATGCCTTCGATGGACGCGTCGTCCGGCAGGGCGACCTTCTCCTTGCCGGCCACGAACTTGATGGCACCGAGGAAGCACGCCGAATAGCCGGCCGCAAACAACTGCTCGGGGTTGGTTCCTTCACCTCCCGGCCCGCCCAGTTCCTTGGGCGTGGTCAGCTTCACATCCAGCACGCCATCGGACGAAACGGCACGGCCTTCACGGCCGCCGTAGGCTTCGGCGTAGGCGCGGTACAGGGCTTTTTCGATGGGCATTTCGATCTCCTCGGGTTCGTCGATCAAGGGGCGATGGCGGCGTTGCGCAGCGGCTGCCGCCAAGCGGAAACCAAAGCCTAGACCACGTGGGCAAAAGGAGAGGGCAGGGCGGCGATCGCCGCTGGCGGCCATTGCCGCCCAGCGGCAAGATCGCCCAACCGCGTTGCCGTCGGCACCGGCAAAAGCGGTAATGCCTTGCCGTTGCCGCTTCGATTGCCGCTCGGATTTATATCAAGTCATTGAAAATAAAGGGTTTTAAAAGTTGGCACAGCCTTTGCTGAATGTCAGGCAGACAAACCGAACTGCCACTCGGCAAAGGTCAGAGACATGAGCATCAGCTTCGAAAGCGCCCTTGGCATCCATGAAAAGGCCCTCAACTTCCGCACCCAGCGTGCCGAAGTGCTGGCCAACAACATCGCCAACGCCGACACGCCCAACTACAAGGCGCGTGACCTGGACTTCAAGGCCGTGCTCCAGCAGCAGGTGGAGAACAGCAAGGGCACCTTCCATGCCAACCTGACCAACGAGCGCCACATCGCCGCCGAAGGCGCCAGCCTGTTCGACGAAAGCCTCAAGTACCGGATTCCGTTCCAGCCCTCGATCGACCAGAACACCGTCGACCTGCAGCAGGAACAATCGACCTACACCGAGAACTCCATGCAGTTCCAGGCCAGCTTCACCCTGCTCAACAGCAAGTTCAAAGGGCTGGTCAGCGCCCTGCGCGGCGAATAAGAGGAGATCACACCATGTCACTGTCCAGCGTCTTCAACATTGCCGGCACCGGCATGAGCGCCCAGAGCACTCGCCTGAACACCATCTCCAGCAACATCGCCAACGCCGAGACGGTGTCCTCCAGCATCAACCAGACCTACCGTGCCCGTCACCCGGTCTTCTCGACCATGTTCCAGAGCCAGCTCAACAGCGAGGGCGGCAGCAGCGGCTCGCTGTTCGCCGGCGAGGACGAATCCGGTCGTGGCGTGCAGGTGCTCGGTGTGATCGAAGACCAGAGCGCCCTGACCCCGCGCTACGAGCCGAACCACCCGGCTGCCAACGCCGATGGCTACGTGTACTACCCCAACGTCAACGTGGTGGAAGAGATGGCCGACATGATTTCCGCCAGTCGCGCCTTCCAGACCAACGTCGAAATGATGAACACCGCCAAGCAGATGATGCAGCGCGTGCTGACCCTGGGTCAGTAAGGCGCGAGTGAGGGAACAAGATGAGCGTTGACAGCGTAAGCGGAACTTCGAGCAGCTCGGTCCTCGACCAGTACAAGCTCAAGGACAACGACAAGACCAAGGACAGCTCGCTGGGCAAGGACCAGTTCCTGCAGCTGCTGGTGGCCCAGATGAACAACCAGAACCCGCTGGACCCGCAGACCAACAGCGAGTTCGTCGCGCAACTGGCCCAGTTCAGTACCGTGGAAGGCCTCGACAACCTGAACACCAGTGTCGAGAGCATCCTTTCCAGCACCCAGTCCTCGCAGGCGCTGCAGGCGTCCTCCCTGGTCGGCCGCAAGGTCATCGTCACCACCAACAAGGCGGTGGTGGACACCAGCGAGACCATGAAGGGCAGCATCAACCTCACCGGCGCCAGCACCAACGTCTACGTCAACGTGCTGGACAGCAAGGGCAACACCGTCAACCGCATCAACCTGGGCGCCCAGAGTGCCGGCCAGGTCAGCTTCATGTGGGACGGCAAGGATTCGAGCGGCAACGTCGCGCCGAACGGTACCTACACCTTCCAGGCCGAGGCGGCCATCGACGGCAAGACGGTGGCGATGTCCACCAACCTGCCGGCGAACGTGGACAGCGTCACCCTCGGCCTGAATGGCGCCGAGATGACGCTCAACCTCGCCGGGCTGGGCAGCGTCGCACTCTCCAAGGTCAAGGTCATCGGTCAATAATCGTCGGCGGCGCCGGCGTTACAGGAGCATCCCATGTCGTTCAATATCGGACTCAGCGGCATCCGTGCCGCCTCCAGTGACCTCAATATCACTGGCAACAACATCGCCAACGCCGGCACCGTCGGCTTCAAGCAATCCCGTGGCGAGTTCCAGGACCTATACTCGGCCTCCGTGCTCGGTTCCGGCAGCAAGACCATCGGCAGCGGCGTGCTGCTGGGCAACGTCGCCCAGCTCTACAACCAAGGCACCATCGACTACACCGAGAACGCCCTCGACCTGGCGGTGAACGGCAACGGCTTCTTCATCACCAGCAACAACGGCGCCATCAGCTACACCCGCGCCGGCTACTTCGGCACCGACAAGAACGGCTACATCGTCGACAACAACGGCTATCGCCTGCAGGGCTACTCGGTGGATGCCAACGGTGCGCTGCAGAGCGGCGTGGTCGGCGACCTGGTGATCCAGACCAACAACCAGCAGCCCAAGGCCACCACCACCATCACCCAGCCGTTCAACCTCAACTCCACCAACACGGTGCCGACCAAGACGCCGTTCGACCCGGCCGACCCGACCACCTACAACTCGTCGACCTCGGTGAACATCTATGACGCCCAGGGCAACGCCCACGTCATGACCCAGTACTTCGTCAAGTCGGCCACCCCGGCCAACTCCTGGACCATGAACGTGCTGATCGACGGTCGCAACCCGACCAACCCGGCCAGCACCGCGCCGATCAGCACCACGGTGGGCTTCACCAGCTCCGGCCAGCTCGACACCAGCACCTTCACCGGCACGGGCGGCTTCACCGTCAACGCCGACGGCACCCTGGGCATCACCGGCTGGGTGCCGGCACAGTCCAACGGCGCCACGCCGCCGGTCTGGAGCGCCAACGGTGCCGCCGCCGCGCCGACCATCAGCTTCGATATCCGTGGCTCGACCCAGTTCTCCAGCGCCTTCGCGGTGACCAAGGTCGCCCAGGACGGCTACACCACCGGCCAACTGTCGGGCCTGGAGATCGACGACGAGGGCAACATCTTCGCCCGCTACACCAACGGCCAGTCGAAGATTCAGGGCCAGGTGGTGCTGGCGAACTTCGCCAACGTCCAGGGCCTGACCCCGGTGGGCAAGACCTCCTGGGTGCAGTCCTCCGAATCCGGCGAGCCGGTCATCGGCACACCGCGTTCCGGCACCCTGGGCGCCCTGCAGTCCGGCGCCCTGGAGGCCTCCAACGTCGACATCTCCACCGAGCTCGTCGACCTGATCGTGGCGCAGCGCAACTACCAGGCCAACGCCAAGACCATCGAGACCGAGAACGCGGTCACCCAGACCATCATCAACCTGCGTTGAGTGGTGCTTGCCGCCCGGGTCATCGGGCGGCAAGGACCTTGCCGCTGGCGGCAGCCCCTCGCCGCCACGGCATTCGAAGGCCCCTTGCTTGGGCCTTTTTCTTTTGCATTTTTTCTTATGTATCAGTGGCTTGTACTGGTTTTTCCGTTTCTGGCACAGCAATTGCTGAATAGCCTGCAAAGAGTCAGCGGGCGTCAAAAGCCCACTCGGAGAACCCCATGGACAAGATGCTGTACGTCTCCATGTCAGGCGCCAGCCAGAACACCCTGGCCCAGCGTGCCCACGCCAACAACCTGGCGAACATTTCCACTACGGGCTTTCGCCGCGACTATGAGCAGGCCCGTTCCATGCCCGTGTTCGGCGACACCTTTCCGGCGCGCGTCTACGCCATGAGCGAGCGCCCCGGCACCGACTTCACCCCGGGCTCCATGCAGGAAACCGGTCGTGACCTGGACATCGCCATCGGTGGCCAGGGCTGGATCGCCGTGCAGTCGGGCAACGGCAGCGAAGCCTATGTGCGCACCGCCAGCCTGCAGGTCGACGCCCTCGGCCAGCTGCGTACCGGCGACGGTTTGCCGGTGATCGGCAATTCCGGTCCCATCGCCATCCCGCCGGAACAGAAGGTGGAGATCGGCGCCGACGGCACCATCAGCATCCGTTCCCTGGGCGAGGCCCCGAACGTGATGGCCCAGGTCGACCGCATCAAGCTGGTCAACCCCGATCTCAAGCAGCTTGAAAAAGGCACCGACGGCCTGATGCGCCTCAAGAGCGGCCAGCCCGCGCCGGTGGATGGCGCCGTCCAGGTGACCTCGGGCTTCCTCGAGGGCAGCAACGTCAACGCGGTGGAAGAGATGACCGCGATCCTCTCGCTGTCCCGCCAGTTCGAACTGCACGTGAAGATGATGCGCACCGCCGAAGACGATGCTTCGGCGATGGCACGGGTCATGCAACTCAGCTAATTACCAGTACGCGGCGCCATGAAACCGGCGCCCGAGGAGAACGAAGATGCTTCCGGCACTCTGGGTCAGCAAGACGGGCCTCGCGGCTCAGGACATGAACCTGACCACCATTTCCAACAACTTGGCGAACGTATCGACCACGGGTTTCAAACGTGATCGCGCCGAGTTCGAGGACCTGCTGTACCAGATCCGCCGCCAGCCCGGCGCGCAGAGCACCCAGGACAGCGAACTGCCCAGCGGCCTGCAACTGGGTACCGGTGTGCGCATCGCCGGCACCCAGAAGATCTTCACCCAGGGCAGCCTGCAGACCACCGAGCAGCCGCTCGACCTGGCGGTGAACGGCCGTGGCTTCTTCCAGATCCTGATGCCGGACGGCACCGTCGCCTACACCCGCGATGGCAGCTTCCACCTGAACTCCGACGGCCAGGTCGTCACCTCCCAGGGCTATCCCCTGGAGCCGGCGATCGTGCTGCCGGCCGAGGTGCAGACCTTCACCGTGGGCGAGGACGGCACCGCGTCCGTCACCACCTTCGGCAACCCGACGCCGCAGGTGATCGGCAACATCCAGACCGCCGACTTCGTCAACTACGGCGGCCTGCAGGCCATCGGCAACAACCTGTTCCTGGAGACCGCCTCCAGCGGTGCGCCGCAGGTCGGCACCCCCGGCCTGACCGGCCTGGGCAACGTGCTGCAGAACACCCTGGAGAACTCCAACGTCAGCGTGGTCGAGGAACTGGTGAACATGATCACCACCCAGCGCGCCTACGAGATGAACTCCAAGGTCATCTCCACGGCCGACTCGATGCTCGGATTCCTCTCGCAGAACCTGTAATACCCTCGAGGTAAGTTGTCATGAACCGGCTGATCCTTCCTGTCTCGCTGCTCGCCGCCCACCTGCTCACCGGGTGCGTCGCGCCGGCCGCCAAGCCGAACGATCCCTATTACGCCCCTGTCCTGCCGCGCACGCCCATGCCCGCCGCGCAGAACAACGGCTCCATTTATCAGGCCGGCTTCGAAACCAATCTCTACGACGACCGCAAGGCGTATCGTGTGGGTGACATCATCACCATCACCCTCAACGAGCGTACCCAGGCCAGCAAGAACGCCACCTCGCAGATCAAGAAGGACAGCACCGCCAACCTCGGGCTGACCTCGCTGTTCGGCGGCGGCGTGCGGGTCGACAACCCCAGCACCGGCCTCAATCCGCTCAAGGCGGAGAACCTGTCCATGGACGTCGGCTACAGCGGCACCCGCGACACCAGCGGCAACTCCCAGGCGGGACAGAGCAACAGCCTCAGCGGCTCGATCACCGTCACCGTCTCCGAAGTGCTGCCCAACGGCATCCTCGCCGTGCGCGGCGAGAAGTGGATGACCCTGAACACCGGCGACGAACTGGTGCGCATCGCCGGCCTGGTCCGCGCCGACGACATCGGCACCGACAACAGCGTCTCCTCCAACCGCATCGCCGATGCGCGCATCACCTATTCCGGCACCGGCGCCTTCGCCGATGCCAGCCAGCCAGGATGGTTCGACCGCTTCTTCATGAGCCCGCTGTGGCCGTTCTGAGCAGGTGATCGCGAAGATGAAACGACTGACCGCTGCCCTCTGCCTGTTGCTCGCCGCCACGACCGTCCACGCCGAACGGCTGAAGGACCTGGCGAGTATCCAGGGCGTGCGTAACAACCAGCTGATCGGCTACGGCCTGGTCGTGGGCCTCAACGGCACCGGCGACCAGACCACCCAGACGCCCTTCACCCTGCAGACCTTCAACAACATGCTGGCGCAGTTCGGCATCAAGGTGCCGGCCGGCTCCGGCAACGTGCAGCTGAAGAACGTCGCGGCCGTGTCCATCCACGCCGACCTGCCGCCCTTCGCCAAGCCCGGCCAGGCCATCGACGTCACCATCTCGTCCATCGGCAACGCCAAGAGCCTGCGCGGCGGCAGCCTGCTGATGGCGCCGCTGAAGGGCATCGACGGCAACGTCTACGCCATCGCCCAGGGCAACCTGGTGGTCGGCGGCTTCGACGCCGAAGGCAGCGACGGCTCGAAGATCACCGTCAACGTTCCGTCGTCCGGCCGCATCCCCGCGGGCGCTACCGTCGAACGCCCGGTGCCGAGCGGGTTCGACCAGGGCAACACCCTGACCCTGAACCTCAATCGCCCGGACTTCACCACCGCCAAGAACATCGTCGACAAGCTCAACGAGCTGCTCGGCCCGGGCGTCGCCCAGGCGCTGGATGGCGGCTCGGTGCGCGTCACCGCGCCGATGGACCCGAGCCAGCGCGTCGACTACATGTCGGTGCTGGAGAACCTCGAAGTGGAAGCCGGCCAGGCGGTGGCCAAGGTCATCATCAACTCGCGCACCGGCACCATCGTCATCGGCCAGAACGTCAAGGTGCAGCCGGCCGCCGTCACCCATGGCAGCCTCACCGTGACCATCACCGAAGACCCCATCGTCAGCCAGCCCGGCGCCCTGTCCGGCGGGCAGACCGCCGTGGTGCCGCGCTCCAAGGTCAACGCCGACCAGGAAGCCAAGCCGATGTTCAAGTTCGGCCCCGGCACCACCCTGGACGAGATCGTCCGCGCGGTGAACCAGGTGGGCGCCGCTCCTTCCGACCTGATGGCCATCCTCGAGGCGCTCAAGCAAGCCGGCGCCCTCCAGGCCGACCTGATCGTGATCTGAGGAGGCGGCCATGGACTCCAGACTCTCGGCAGGAATAGGCGCAGGCAGCCCCGTCGATACCGGCGCGTACACCGACCTCAACCGCATGGCCCAGTTCAAGGTGGGCAAGGATCGGGACAGCGACGCGAATATCAAGAAGGTCGCCCAGGAATTCGAATCGCTGTTCCTCAACGAGATGATGAAGGCCATGCGCTCGGCCAACAATGTGTTCGCCGAGGGCAACTTCCTCAACAGCAACGAGAGCAAGACCTACCAGGACATGTACGACCAGCAGCTGGCCGTGACCATCTCCAAGGGGCAGGGCATCGGCCTGTCCGACGTGCTGACCCGCCAGCTGACCAAGAACAAGGGCGTCGCCAAGTCCACCGGCCCGAATCCCTTCGCCCAGGTGGCCGAGACCAATGGCATCAGCTGGCCGCAGAAGGGCAGCAGGATCGAGGCGCCGGCCGAAGGCCGCGACGACTCCAAGCTGCTGGCCATGCGTCGCATCAGCCTGCCGAGCAAGCTCACCGACCGCCTGCTGGCCGGCATCGTGCCCTCCGCCAATGCCGCCGAGGGCGCTGCCCAGGCGCCGGCGCAGAGCCAGGCCCTGGCCGGCTCCGACTGGCTGCCGGCCAAGTCCTATGGCGCTCCCGAGACCAGCGCCAACCGCATCGCCGGCAACGACGCCGTGATCGGCCGGCGCATCGCCCAGCCGCCGCTGGCGCCGGGCAAGTCCGCGTTCAGCTCGCCGCAGGAGTTCATCGACACCATGCTGCCCATGGCCCAGGAAGCGGCGAAGAGCATCGGCGTCGACCCGCGCTACCTGGTGGCCCAGGCGGCACTGGAGACCGGCTGGGGCAAATCGATCATCCGCCAGCAGGACGGCAGCAGCAGCCACAACCTGTTCGGCATCAAGTCCCACGGCTGGGACGGGCAGTCGGCCCGCGCCCTGACCACCGAATTCAAGGACGGCCAGGCCGTCAAGGAAGCGGCATCGTTCCGCGCATACGATTCCTATCAGCAGAGCTTCCACGATTATGTGAACTTTCTGCAGGGGAACGATCGATATCAAGAGGCACTGGAAGTAACCGACAAGCCTGAGCGTTTCGTCCGCGAACTGCAGCAGGCCGGCTACGCGACCGACCCGCAATACGCGCGCAAGGTCGCCCAGATCGCCCGGCAGATGCAGACCTACCAGGCTGTAGCGGCCGGCGAGTCGACGGTGCCCCGCTCATGAGGATGAGACATGGCTGACCTGTTATCCATCGGGCTGTCCGGGCTGCGCACCTCGCAGACCTCCCTGACGGTGACCGGACACAACATCAGCAACGTGAACACGCCGGGCTATTCGCGCCAGCAGGCCGTGCAGCAATCGAACATCCCGCAGTTCACCGGCGGCGGCTACATCGGCTCCGGCAGCCAGGTGGTCGACGTGCGTCGCCTGGCCAGCGAATTCCTCACCTCGCAGCTGCGCACCGCCACCAGCCAGAACAGCGAGCTGCAGACCTTCAAGAGCCAGATCGAACAGCTCGACGGCCTGCTGTCCAACACCACCACCGGCATCAGCCCGGCGCTCAAGAGCTTCTTCACCTCGCTCCAGACCGCCTCCCAGGACCCGTCCTCGGTGGCCGCGCGCGAGGCGGTGCTGTCCCAGGCCAAGGGCCTGGCGGACACCTTCAATACCCTCTACGACCAGCTCGACAAGCAGAACAGCCAGATCAACGACCAGCTCGGCGCGCTGACCACCCAGGTCAACTCCCTGGCCGCCAACGTCGCCAACTACAACGACGCCATCGCCAAGGCCCGCGCCAGCGGCGCCGAGCCCAACGACCTGCTGGACGCCCGTGACGAGGCCATCCGCCAGATTTCCGAGATGATCGGGGTCAAGACCCTGGAGCAGAGCGACGGCAGCGTCAGCCTCTTCGTCGGCACCGGGCAGCCGCTGGTGGTGGGCAACACCGCCTCCACCCTGCGGGCCAAGCCCGGCGTCGACGACCCGTCGCGCTACCAGATCGACCTGGTCACCGGCGGCGTCTCGCAGACCATCACCACGCAGATCTCCGGTGGCGAGATGGGTGGCCTGCTGGCCTACCGCGACACCGCGCTGGACCAGTCGTACAACGCCCTGGGCCAACTGGCGATCACCATCTCCGACACCATCAACAAGCAGCTGGGGCAGGGCCTGGACTCCGCCGGTCGCGCCGGCAGCCCGCTGTTCGGCAACATCAACGACCCGCAGTCGGCGTCGTTGCGGGTGCTGCCGAACGTCAACAACACCGGCACCGCCAACGCCACGCTGAACATCACCAACACCAGCAGGCTCGGCACCAGCGACTACCGCCTGGATTTCGACGGCACCAACTACACCGCCACGCGCCTGTCGGACAACGCGGCGATGACGGTCACCGTCACCGGCACCGGCCCCTACACGCTGAGCTTCGCCGACGCGGCGGGCAACGACCAGGGCTTCCAGGTGCAGCTGGACTCGCTGCCGGCGGCCAATGATCGGTTCACCCTGCAGCCGACCCGGCGCGGCGCCACGGATTTCGAGAGCGTGCTCAAGACCTCCGACCAGCTGGCCTTCTCCGGCTCGGCGCGGGCCGAGGCGACCACCAACAACCGGGGCACCGGCACCATCAGCCAGCCGGCCCTGACCAGCGGGCCCTCGCCGATCGACGTCACCGACTTGCAGGACCTGTTCGGCGCCAGCGGCATCGCGCTGACCTTCGACGCGACCACCAACACCCTCAACGGCGCCCTGCCGGCCGGCGCCACCCTGAGCTACGTGTCGCCGTCCACCACGGCGCTGACCCCGGGGCAGACCAACACCCTGCGGCTGAACTACACCGACCCGTCGACCAACAACAGCTACACCTACGAATTCACCATGGGCGGCACCCCGCAGAGCGGCGACAGCTTCAGCCTGGCCTTCAACAACAAGGGCACCGGCGACAACCGCAACGCCCTGGCCCTGGTCGGCCTGCAGACCAAGCCGGTGGTTGGCAACGGCAGCACCGGCGCCACCTATACCGATGCCTATAGCGGACTGGTGGAGCGGGTCGGTTCGCTGACCGCGCAGGTGCGGGTCAACTCCGATGCCAGCGAGGCGGTGCTGAGCCAGGCGCAGGAGAACCGCGACTCGCTCTCGGGCGTGAACCTGGACGAGGAGGCGGCGAACCTGATCCAGTTCCAGCAGTACTACAACGCCAACGCCCAGGTCATTCAAGTTGCGCGCGCGCTGTTCGATACACTCATAGGCGCCTTCAATTGAGGCTGATGTGAAATGAGAATCTCGACTATCCAGGCTTTCAACAACCAGGTCGCGGGCCTGCAGAAGAACTACGCGAACGTGACCCGGACCCAGGAGCAGATCAGCACCGGCAAGCGCATCCTCACGCCCGCCGACGATCCCGTGGCCTCCGTGCGCCTGCTGCAGTTGAGCCAGGAAGAGGCGCTCAACGGCCAGTACAAGTCCAACATCACCGCCGCGAAGAACAGCCTGAACTCCGAAGAGAGCATCCTCACCTCCGTCGGCAACGTGATGCAGCGCATCCGCGAGATCGCCGTCGAGGCGGGCGACGGTGCCCTGGACTCCACCGACAAGGCCTCCCTGGCCACTGAGCTGCAGCAGCGCGAAGACGAGCTGATGAGCCTGCTCAACAGCAAGGACGCCAGTGGCAAGTACCTGTTTTCCGGGTCCCAGGCCGACACCCAGCCCTTCGTGCGTAATGCCGATGGCACCTACAGCTACCAGGGCGACGAAGGCCGGCGCGAGGTCCAGGTGGCCAGCAGCAACTTCCTGGCCCTGGGCGACAACGGCAAGGACCTGTTCGAGAACGTCTTCAACGCCAACCGCGTGACCACGTCCAAGAGCGCCACGGGGACCGGCAGCACCGCGACCATTTCCCAGGGCCTGGTCGTCGACAAGACGGACTACGACACCGTCTTCCCCTCCAGCAACCCGCCGGCGGCCACCGACGCCATCGGCATCCACTTCCTCGATGCCCAGCGCTATGTGGTCTACGACCCGGCCACCCTGCCGGTCGGCTATGACTGGACCACCTACAACCCGGCGACCCCGCCGGCCGGGCAGCTGGCCACCGGCGCCCTGGACACCAACTCGCAGACCTCCGATTTCATCACCTACGGCGGCGTCAAGGTGCAGATCGACGGCACGCCGGCGGCCGGCGACGACTTCGCCGTCAACCGCAAGCCCGATGCCGAGAAGCGCAGCCTGCTCAACGTGGTCTCCGACCTGCGCAAGGCGCTGCAATCGTCCTCCGACACCCCGGCGGGAAACCGGCAGATCCGCGACGCCGTGGCGATCGCCACCTCCAACCTCGACGCCGTCAACACCAAGGTGCTGGCCGTGCAGGGCTCGGTGGGCGCACGCCTGAACACCCTGGATTCCACCGAAGGCTTCGTCGACGACGTCAGCCTGGTGAACAAGTCCGTGCAGTCGTCGCTGGAGGACCTCGACTACGCCGAGGCCCTGTCGCGCCTGACCATGCAGTCCACCATCCTCCAGGCCGCGCAACAGAGCTACGTGAAGATCAGTGGCCTGAGCCTGTTCAACTTCCTCAACTGAGCCGCCGGCCGCGCTCGTCGCGCGCGGCGCCGGTCCACCCGCCTCCTTGCCGGGCCGCCTTGCATTTCAACGGGTTGGCACCATGCTTGCTTTGGGTCTCGACATCAAAAGCGAGCGCCATAAAACTGTCAGTGACTAAGGCAGCGCGTTCATCCGGCGCAGGGCCGGCTGACATGGGCAGGGGAGAGCAGCATGTTCGATGGCAAGTCCGTATTCGTTTCCGGCGGCACCGGCTCGTTCGGTCGCGCGTTCATCCGTACCCTGCTGGCGCGCTACCAGCCCAAGCGGGTGGTGGTGTTTTCCCGCGACGAACTCAAGCAGTACGAGATGCAGCAGGAATTCAACGCCCCCTGCATGCGCTATTTCCTGGGTGACGTGCGCGACGCCGACCGCCTGCAGCAGGCCATGCGCGGCATCGACCTGGTGGTCCACGCCGCCGCGCTGAAGCAGGTGCCGGCCGCCGAATACAACCCCACCGAATGCATCCGCACCAACGTCAGCGGCGCCGAGAACATCATCAATGCGGCGTTGGCCAATGGCGTGCAGAAGGTCGTGGCGCTGTCCACCGACAAGGCCTCCAGCCCGGTCAACCTCTACGGTGCCACCAAGCTGCTCAGCGACAAGCTGTTCGTCGCCGCCAACAACATCACCGGCGACCACCAGACCCGTTTCGCCGTGGTGCGCTACGGCAACGTGGTCGGCTCCCGGGGCTCGGTCCTGCCGTTCTTCCGCAAGCTGATCGCAGAAGGCGCCCGCGAGCTGCCGATCACCGACCCGCGCATGACTCGCTTCTGGATCACCCTCGACGAGGGTGTCGACTTCGTCATGCGCAGCTTCGAGCGCATGCACGGCGGCGAGCTGTTCGTGCCGAAGATCCCCTCCGCGCGCATCACCGACCTGGCCGAGGCGCTGGCGCCCGGCATGCCGCACAAGCAGGTGGGTATCCGCCCGGGCGAGAAGCTGCACGAGATGATGATCTCCCGCGACGACAGCACCCACACCTTCGAATTCGCCCGGCACTTCGTCATCGCCCCGTCGATCACCTTCAACACCCAGTACGACTACGCCCGCGACGGCCTGGGTGGCGTGGGCGTGGCGGTGGAGGAGGGCTTCGAGTACGTCTCCGACAGCAACCCCCACTACCTGAGCGTGCCCGAGCTGCGACAGCTGGCCGACGCCTGGGCCTGACCATGATTCCCTACGGTCGCCAGAACATCAGCCAGGCCGACATCGATGCGGTGGTCGACACCCTGCGTTCCGACTGGCTGACCCAGGGCCCGGCCATCGAATGCTTCGAGCAGGCCGTCGCCCAGCGTTGCCAGGCCGCCCACGGCATCGCCGTGAGCAACGCCACCGCAGCCCTGCACATCGCCTGCCTGGCCCTCGACCTGGGGCCGGGCGACCGCCTCTGGACCAGCCCCAACACCTTCGTCGCCAGCGCCAATTGCGGCCTGTACTGCGGCGCCCAGGTGGATTTCGTCGACATCGACCCGGCGACCCTCAACCTCGACGTCGCCCAGCTCGACGCCCGCCTGCGGCGCGCCGAACGCGACGGCACCCTGCCCAAGGTGGTGGTTCCCGTCGCCTTCGCCGGGCAGAGCTGCGACATGGCACGTATCGCCGAACTGGCGCGACGCTACGGCTTCCGCGTGATCGAGGACGCCTCCCATGCCATCGGCGCCCGCTACGGCGGTCGCCCGGTGGGCTGCTGCGAGCATGCCGACATCACCGTGTTCAGCTTCCACCCGGTGAAGATCATCACCACGGGGGAGGGCGGCCTGCTCACCACCAACGACGCCCGGCTGGCCGAGCGCCTGCGCCGGCTGCGCAGCCATGGCATCACCCGAGACCCGGCGGCGATGACGGGCCCGAGCGAAGGCCCCTGGTACTACCAGCAGCTGGAACTGGGCTTCAACTACCGCATGACCGACCTGCAGGCCGCCCTCGGCCTGTCCCAGCTGCAACGCCTGGACGCCTTCGTCGCCCGTCGCCGGCAACTGGTGGCCCGCTATGGCGAGCGGCTCGCCGACCTGCCGCTGGAGCTGCCGCAGGTGCAGGCGGGCGCCGAGCCGGCCTGGCACCTGTACCCGGTGCGCCTGCGCCTGGAGCGCCTGCAGCACGGCCACCGGGCGATCTTCGAAGCCCTGCGCGGTGCCGGCATCGGCGTCAACCTGCACTACATCCCCGTGCACCTGCAGCCCTATTACCAGCAGCTGGGCTTCGCCCTGGGCGACTTCCCCGAGGCCGAGCGCTACTACGCCGAGGCCCTGAGCCTGCCGCTGTTCCCCGACCTGACCGACGAACAGCAGGACCAGGTGGCGAGCACCCTCGCCAGCGTCCTGCAGTGACTGGAGAAACCCGTGCGTGAGCTGACCGAGCAAGAACGATTCTGGCAAGGCGAGTTCGGCGACCAGTACGTCGACCGCAACGACGGCGAGGTGCACGTCGCCAACGTCACCGCCTTCTTCGCCCAGGCCCTGCGCCGCGCCGGGCGCATCGACAGCGTGCTGGAGCTGGGCACCAACCGCGGGCTCAACCTGCGCGCGCTGAACCGCCTGTTCCCCGAGGCGACGCTGCTGGGCGTCGAGCTCAACGCCAAGGCCCGCGACATCGCCCAGGCCCTGGGCATCGCCGACATCTGGCAGGGCTCGCTGTTCGACTACCCGGTGCAACAGCCCGTGGACCTGGCCTTCACCCGGGGCGTACTCATCCATCTGCCGCCGGAGCTGCTGCCCCAGGCCTATGCCAAACTCCATCAGGCCAGCCGCCGTCACGTGCTGATCGCCGAGTACTACAGCCCCTCGCCGGTGGAGATCAGCTACCGGGGCCATGCGGGCAAGCTGTTCAAGCGGGACTTCGCCGGCGAGATGCTCGACCTGTATCCCGACCTGCAGCTGGTCGACTACGGCTTCGTCTATCGGCGCGACGTCAATTTCCCGACCGACGACATCAACTGGTTCCTTCTGGAAAAACGCCCATGAGCAAGGTCGCCATCATTCCTGCCCGCGGAGGCAGCAAGCGGATTCCGCGCAAGAACGTGAAGCTCTTCCAGGGGCAGCCGATGATCACCTACTCGATCCGCGCCGCCCTGGCCTGCGGGCTGTTCGAGCGGGTGGTGGTCAGCACCGACGATGCCGAGATCGCCGACATCGCCCTGGCCCATGGCGCCGAGGTGCCCTTCGTGCGTCCGGCGTCGCTGGCCGACGATCATGCCGGCACCGTCGAGGTGATCCAGCACGCCCTGCGCGAGCTGGCCGCCGCCGGCTACCAGCCCGACTACACCTGCTGCCTCTACGCCACCGCGCCCCTGGTGCTGCCGGAGAAGCTCGTCGAAGGCTTCGAACTTCTGGCCGCGCGCCCGGACAAGGATTTCGCCTTCACCGTCACCGACTTCGCCTCGCCGGTGCAGCGCGCCCTGCGGGTGAATGCCGACGGCGGCGTCGAGTCGCTCTACCCCGAGTTCTACGAGACCCGCTCCCAGGACCTGGAGCGCGCCTACCACGACGCCGGCCAGTTCTACTGGGGGCGCAGCGCCGCCTGGAACGAGGGCAAGGCGATCCACGCCGCGCATTCGCTGCCGCTGATCCTGCCGCGCTACCTGGTGCAGGACATCGACAGCCCCGAGGACTGGCACCGCGCCGAACTGATGTACGCGACCCTGCTGCTGGAGGGGGACATCTGAGATGCGCGTGCTGTTTCGCGTGGATGCGTCGCCCCTCATCGGCAGCGGCCACCTGATGCGCTGCCTGACGCTGGCCCGCGAACTGCACGAGCAGGGCGCCCACCTGAGCTTCGCCTGTCGCGGCCTGGAGGGTGCGCCCCTGTCGCTGGTGCCGGCCGAATACGAACTGCTCGAGCTGCCGGCACGCTATGCCGGCGAGCGGGCGGCCGGCACCGCCGAGGCGCGGATCGACAACCGCGCCGACGCCGAGGCGTTGCATGCGCTGCTGGGCGAACGCCATTTCGACTGGTGCATCGTCGACCACTACGCCCTGGACGCCGAGTGGCACGGCCTGGCTCGTCGCCATGCGCGGCGGGTCATGGTGCTGGACGACCTGGCCAACCGCCCGCTGGACTGCGACCTGCTGCTGGACCAGGGCCTGCACGCCGCGCCGAACGCGCGCTATGCCGGCCGCCTGGCGGACGCGGCGACCCGCCTGTTCGGCCCCACCTACGCGCTGTTGCGCGACGAGTTCCTGCTGGCCCGCGAGCAGGCCGCCCCGCGTACGGGTGAGCTGGAACGCGTGCTGGTGTTCTTCACCGGCGGCGACGACCAGGGCGAGACGCTGAATGCCCTGCAGGCGCTGGCCGGCTGGCGGCCGTCACTGCAGGTGGACGTGGTCATCGGCCAGGGGCACGCGGACCGGCAGGCGCTGGACGCCCTCTGCGCCGCCCACGGCTGGCGCCTGCATTGCCAGATCGACTACATGGCCCGGCTGATGGCCGAGGCCGACCTGGCCATCGGCGCCGCCGGCTCGTCGTCCTGGGAGCGTTGCGCCCTCGGCCTGCCGGCGCTGGTGGTGGTGCTGGCCGAGAACCAGCGCGAGCTGGCCAGGGGGTTGCACGAACTCGGCCTGGCCATCGACCTGGGCGAGCACGCCCGGGTCACCCCCACGCACTACCGGCGCGCGCTGGACGGCCTCGATGCCGAGCGGCTGCGCGGGCTTTCCCAACGCGCCTGGGACCTGGTCGACGGCTTCGGCGCCGTCCGGGTCTGCCGCGCACTCCTGGATGCGTCGGTCGGCTCCTGAGCCGGCCGCAGAGGAACCATCAGCATGTCGACACGCCGCTTCGAAATAGCCGGACGCCCCATCGGGCCCGACGAGAAGCCCTATTGCATCGCCGAGGTGGGCATCAACCACAACGGTGATCTCGACCTGGCCCTGAAGATGATCGACGTCGCCCGCGAGTCGGGCGCCGATGCGGTGAAGTTCCAGACCTTCAAGGCCGAGGAGTTCTGCGGCGACCCGCAGCAGATGTTCACCTACCAGTCCCAGGGGCGCAGCGTCACCGAGTCCATGCTGGCGATGTTCAAGCGCTACGAGTTCGACGAGGCGCAGTGGCGGGCGGTCAAGGCCCATTGCGCCAAGGTCGGCATCACCTTCTTCTCTTCGCCGCAGAACCGCAGCGATCTCGCGTTGCTGCAACGCATCGGCGTGCCGGCGATCAAGGTCGGCTCGGACGATTTCAGCAACCTGCCGCTGCTGCGCCACTACGCCGGCGCCGGGCTGCCGCTGATCCTTTCCTGCGGCATGAGCGACCTGGCCGACGTGCACCAGGCGCTGGAGACGGTGGGCTGGTTCGAGGGGGCCCAGGTCGCGCTGCTGCTGTGCACTTCGCAGTACCCGACCCCCGACGCGGACGTCAACCTGGCCAAGCTGGGCACCCTGCAGCAGGCCTTTCCCGGGCTGCTGACCGGGTTCTCCGACCACACCCAGGGGCCCCTGGCGGCCTCCCTGGCGGTGGCGCGCGGGGCGCGGCTGTTCGAGAAGCACTTCACCCTCGACCACGACCTGCCGGGGCCGGATCACTGGTTCTCCGAGAACCCCCAGGGCCTGGCCGAATGGATCGCCCATATCCACCGGGCCGACGCCATCCTCGGTTCGCCCTACCTGCGCCCGACGCGCGCCGAAGGGGACATGCGCGTACTCGCCCGGCGCAGCCTCATGGCGCTGCGCGATATCGCCGTGGGTGAACGCCTGGACGAGCACAACCTGGGGCTGCGCCGCCCCGGCAACGGCTTGCCGCCCGCCCTTTACGAGCAGGCGCTGGGCAGCGTCGCGACACGGGCCATCGGCAGCGGCGAGCTGCTCCGCCTGGGGGATTTCGCCCCGGTGGACGCGCCATGAGCGCGGTGCCGGCACCGATCTTCCAGCTGCGTCCGGTGACCCTGGACGATGCCGCGTTGCTGCTGCGCTGGCGCAACGCCGAGCCGGTGCGCCAGTGCATGTACAACACCGCCGAGATCGCCCTGCCCGAGCACCAGAGGTGGTTGCAGCGCGAGCTGGCCAACCCGGCCTCGCGCCACCTGCTGCTGGAGCGTGACGGCACGCCTGTGGGCTACGCCAGCCTCGCGGACATCAGCGAGCGGCACCGGCGCTGCACCTGGGGCTTCAACCTCGGTGACTCGCCCCAGCCCAGGGGCACCGGCCTGCGCATGCTGGCGCTGCTCGCCGAGCAGGTGTTCGAGGGGCTGCAGCTGGAGAAGATCTGCTCGGAAGTGCTCGACTTCAATGTGGCCAGCCTGCGGGTCCACCAGCGCCTGGGCTTCGTGCCGGAAGGGCGCCTGCGTCGGCACATCCACCGCCCGGATGGGGTCTTCGACGTCGAGGTCCTGGCGCTCTTCGCCGAGGACTGGCGAGGCCTGCGCGGGCCGCTTCTGGCGGAGCTCTTCGATGAGTGACGCGCGCCAGGTCGCCATCCACCAGCCCGCCTACCTGCCGTGGCTGGGCTACTTCGACCGCATCGCCCGGGTCGACCGCTTCGTCTTCCTCGACACCGTGCAGTTCGAGAAGAACAGCTTCATCAACCGCAATCGCATCAAGACGCCCCAGGGCGCCCAGTGGTTGACGGTGCCGGTGCTCGGCCGGGGCCACCTGGCCAGCACCCTGCGCGAGACCCGCATCGACGAGAGCCGCGACTGGCGCCGCGACCACCTCAAGGCCGTGGCCATGAACTATCGCCGGGCACCGCGCTTCGCCGAACGCTACGCACAGCTGGAGCAGCTGTACGCCGAGCGCCAGGACAACCTGGCCGAGCTCTGCTGGCGCCAGCTGGGCTTCTGGCTGGACGAACTCGGCATCGAGACGCCCCTGGTGCGTGCCAGCGAGCTGGACGTCGACAGCCGCAAGTCGCAGCTGGTGCTCGATATCTGCCTGGCCCTGGGGGCGGACAGCTACCTGTCCGGCGCCCTGGGGCGTGACTACCTCGACGAGGCCGCCTTCGCCGCGCGGGGCATCGAGGTGCGTTACCAGGCCTTCACCCCGCCCACCTATCCTCAGCTGTGGGGCGCGTTCGTGCCCGGCCTCGGCGTGCTGGACTGGTGGATGAACAGCGGCGACAGCCGCAGCGAATTCAGGGAGCTGACATGAGTTTTTCCATCGAGTGGGAACAGCGCTACGCCGCCAGCACCCACCTTTCCATCTGGCCCTGGTCCGATGTGGTCAGCCTGACCAAGCGTCACTGCCGCGAGCTCGGCCCCGGCAGGCGCGTGCTGGAGCTGGGCTGTGGCGCGGGCGCCAACATCCCGTTCTTCCAGTCCCTGGGCGTGGACTACCACGCCGTGGAAGGCAGCCCGACCATCGCCGCCCAGTTGCGTGAGCGCCTGCCCGAGCTGGCCGCGACCATCGCCACCGGCGACTTCACCCAGCCCTGGCCCTTCGCCCCGGGCTTCGACCTGGTGCTGGACCGCGCCTCCCTCACCTGCAACGGCGAGGAGGCCATCCGCCGCTGCCTGCGCCAGGTGCACGAAGCCCTGGTGCCCGGAGGGTTCTTCATCGGCGTCGACTGGTACTCGGTGAACCATTCGGACGCCCGCCGTGGCCAGCCCGATGCCGACCCGCACACCCGCAGCGGCTTCACCGATGGCTCCTTCGCCGGCACCGGCCGCGTGCATTTCTCCGACGAGGCGCACCTGCGCGCGCTGTTCGCCGACTTCGAGCTGCTGTACCTGGAGGAAAAGCAGTCGGTGCGCTACGAGCCGGCGGATGGTCATCGCTTCGCCTCCTGGCTGCTGGTGGCGCGCAAGCCGGCGGTGCGGGCATGAACGCCGTGCGCCCGGTCGTGGTGGTGGGCGGTGGTATCGCCGGGCTGTTGGCGGCGAACTGGGTACAGGCCTGCGGCCTGCCCGTGGTGCTGATCGAGCGCGCCGACGCGTGCGGCGGGCTGCTGCGTTCCTACCGCGACGAGGACGGCAATGCGTTCGACCAGGGCACCCACGTCCCGGCGATGACCGGCGATGCGCGGGTCGACCGCCTGCTGTTCGACGAGGCCGGCCTCGACTGGCAGGACGTGCCCGTGTTGCGGGTGGGCAACGTCTTCGCCGGCGTGCTCAACGACCGCAGCCAGTTCATCGACATCAGCGCTCTGGCGCCCGGCCTCTACCAGGCCTGCTTCACCGGGCTGCTGAACAGCCTGACCACCGACCGCGACGCCCCGAGCCTGGAGGCGGCGCTGCTCGCGCACTTCGGCGAGCCGCTGGCGCGCGAGGTGTTCTTCCCGCTGCTCAGGCGTTTCTACGTGGCGCCCTTCGACCAGCTCAGCGCGAGCAGCCACCGCTTCCTCGGCTATGGCCGTGTCATCGCCGGCAGCGCCGAGGTATGCCGGGAGCTCAAGCGTTCGGCGGTCTACGACGCCAAGGTGGCGTTCCGCGACTACCTGGAAGGGCGCAGCGCGGTACGCCATCGCTACCCCCGCAACGGCGGTGTCGGCAGTTGGGTCGACGCCCTCTGCGAGCGCCTGCGGGCCGGCGGCGGGCGCATCCTCACCGGTGCCCAGGTCCAGGGCGTCGATCACGAGGCGCAGGTGCTGAACCTGGCCGACGGCGAGCGGTTGGGCTTCGAGCAACTGGTCTGGACCGCGCCGCTGGCGCTGCTGGCCAGGGCGCTGGGGCTGCCGGTCGCCTCCGCGCCGCCGCGCTTCCTGCCCCTGCGCCTGTTCCATTTCCTGCTGGACCGGCCGGCGGCCTGCGACTGCCATTACCTGTACCTGAACGACCCGGCGGCGCGCGCCTTCCGCATCACCCTCTACGACAACGTCCTGGAACGGAACGAGGCGCCCTGGCGCCTGACGGTGGAGGCCCTCGATGCGCCGGGCGAGACCACTGCCCAGCAGGCCGCGGCGGTGCTGCGCGAGCTGCGCGATGCCGCGGTGCTGGCGCCCGGTTGCGAGGCCCGGCTGGTGCTGGAGCAGTCCATCGCCAACGGCTTCCCGGAGGTCACCCTGGCCCAGGACGCCGCCAACCGCGAGCTGCGCGAGCGCGTTCTGGAGCATGCCCCGGCGCTGGTGCTCTGCGGCCGCAACGCCTCGGATGCCTTCTTCACCACTGATGTCCTGCTGGATACCGCCGCCCAGCTGGAACGCCGCTTCGGCGTACCCGCCACCCCCGGAGACCCCCGATGAGCAAGGAACGAGTACTGGTCATCGCCGCCCACCCCGACGACGAGGTGCTGGGTTGCGGCGGCAGCATCGCCCGTCATGTCGCCGACGGCGACGAGGTGCAGGTGGCGATCATGGCCCAGGGCCTGTTCAGCCGTGGCACCCCGGAGGAGGCCGAGCAGCAGGCGCTGCGCGATGCCTGCGCCGAGGCCAACCGCATCCTCGGCGTGCAGGGCCTGGAGTGCTTCGACCTGCCGGACAACCGCCTGGACAGCCTCGACCTGCTGGACCTGGTCAAGCCCGTCGAGGCGCTGGTCGCCCGCCACCGCCCGGGCATCGTCTATGCCCACTGGAGCGGCGACGTGAACATCGACCACCGGCGCCTGCACGAGGCGGTGGTCACCGCCTGCCGCCCGCAGCCGGGCCACCCGGTGCACACGCTGCTGTTCTTCGAAATCCCCTCGTCCACCGAATGGCAGGTGCCCCACAGCGCGCCGGCCTTCTGGCCGGGCTGGTTCAACGACATCGGCTCGACCCTCGACACCAAGCTGCGCGCCCTCGATGCCTACGCGATGGAGATGCGCGAATGGCCGCATCCGCGCTCGCTCAAGGCCGTCGAGCACCTGGCCCGCTGGCGCGGCGCCTGCGTGGGCATGGAGGCCGCCGAGGCCTTCGTGCTCGGCCGCCACCTGAACAGACACTGATGGGGCCTGGCCCCTGGAACCGCACATGAATCCGCAGCCGCTTGACGAGAAAGACTGGAGCGCCAACCACCTGGCGCTGTCCGAAGGGCCGCAGCTCTTCGACAACCCCGGCATCGCCCGCCTGCGCCGTGCCGTGGAGGACGACTTCGCCGCCCGCCACCTGGCCGGGCGCGTGGCCGTCGAACCGACCGCCGGGGCCCGCGAGGCCTGGGACGGCGTTCGCGCCTTCGCCGCGCTGCCGGCACCGGGCGACCTGGCGCAACTGCTGGATCGCTGCACCGAAGGCCTGCGGCCGGAGGGGCGGGTGGTCCTCGACCTGCGCTCGCCCGCCCATTGGCAGGCGGCCTTCGGCGAGTCGCCGGCGGCCTGGCCCGAGCGTGGCCGTGACGACCCGGCCGTGGCGCTCTGCTCGCCTGCCGCGTTGCTGGCGGCGGCCGATGCCCGGGGCCTGAGCCTGGTGGCGCTGGAGCCCTACGCGGGGCTGTGGGACAACGCCTTGCTCTACCTGCGCCTGGAGCGGCGCTTCAAATGGCTGCGGCTGCTGTCCTGGCTCGACAGCGACGAGGCGCTCTTCGGCCTGGCGCTGCAGCTGGAGCAGAAGGTGCTCGCCAGGCTCGGTACCTCGGCCAGCGGGCGCTACCTGGTGGCCCTGGAGAAGCGTCGCGACCCGGCCGGCAACGCCGCCTGGGCCGAACGCCTGGCCGCCCGCGAGGCGGTGCTCGCGGCGCCGTCGCTGGCCGGTATCGAGGCCCTGCTGGAGCAGGGCCCCGAAGCCTTTGCCGCGCAGACGGCCGGGCCGCTCGGCAGCTTGCGGACCCGGCACGTGCTGTTCCTCCTGCAACAGGCCCTGGCCTTCCATCGTCCCGACTTCGCCCTGGAGCCCTGGCTGGCGCCCGAGGTCGCCGAGCAGCTGCGTCGCTGGCAGCGGGCCCAGGCCATCGACAGCCGCAACATGGCCATCGCCCGGGGCTGGGTGGTGGAGCCGATGCTGCGGCAGCGGCAAGGCGTGGACCTGGTCTCCGGCCTCGAGTACCACCTGGCGACCGCGCTGCTGCGCGATTACTTCAAGACCCACAGCGGAGTCAGCTCGTGAAAACCCCCGCCATCGTCAGTTTCCTCTGGGAGCCCCAGGTGGGCGTGCTGAAGGAATTCTTCAAGCGCCACGGCCCGCTCACCGTGGTCACCCTGACCCCGTACATCTCCCAGGCGCTGATCGATATCGTCGAGGAGGCCGGCGGCAAGCTCTATGCCATGGACCAGGAGCTCGGCGACATGGGCGCCCAGGGCATACGTGCCGAGTGGGAACCGCTGCGCGAGCTGTACGGCCAGCACCTGGAGCAGGCGCTGCCGGCGCTGCTGGCGGCCGAGGAGGGCGGGGCGCTGGCGCGTGTGATCGGCGCGCGCCTGGATGCCGAGCTGCCGCTGCTGATGACCGTGCTGCATGGCCTGGAACTGGCCCAGCGGCACTACCAGTTGTGCCTGATGATCGGCAGCGAGGACGTGCTGCCGGTGTCCAAGGTGGCGATGCACTGGGCGCGGACCCAGGGCATCCCTTCGTTGCACCTGTCACACGCCCTGGCCCTGAACGACCCGCACACCGTGCACGCGCAACTGGTGGCGGACATCCATGCCGTCTATGGGCAGCGCGGGCTGGAGGGGTACCTGGACTACGGCGTGCCGGCCGAGCGCCTGCGCGTCACCGGCAACCCGGCCTGGGACAAGTTCCTCAAGCTGGCCGGCGAACGGCTGGTCCACGAGGGCGAGCTGCGGCGCCGGCACGCCTTGCGCGAGGGCGAGCCCGTCGTGGTGTTCGGCACCACCTGGACCAGCAGCCTGACCGCCCATGGCGACGAAGGCATCTTCGGGCAGACGGTGGGCGCTTTCATCGACGCCTGCGAAACCCTGTTCCGTGCCGGCCTGCACTTCAACCCGATCATCAAGGACCGGCCGCCGAACTATCACTTCGGCGAACGCCGTTTCAAGGAGCTGCTGGCCGAGCGCGGCGCGGACCCCGAGCGCTATTTCTACCTGGTCGAGGATGGCCCGCTCTGGGCCGCCAGCGCCGACGTGCTGGTGGCGGTGGACTCCAACTACTGCGTCGAGGCGATGCTCTGCGGCACCCCGGCGATCAACCTGCAGCACCCGGCCAACACCCTGTTCGGGCCGTGCTACGACGCCCAGGCGGGCGTGCTGGACGTCGAGCCCGGTGAGCTCGCCGAGGCCATCCGCCAATTGCTGGTGGATACGGCGTTCCGCGAGCGGCAGCAGGCGCTGGCGGCACGGGCGCGCCCTTATTTCAACCTCGGTGTCGACGGCCTGGCTTCGGCCCGTGTCGCCGAGCTGATGGGCGAGATGGCCGTGGGCCTGGTGCCCAAGCTGCTCGCCTGGCTCGATTCGCGCCTGCCGGTAGCGGCCGAGCGCGCGCTGATCGACGAGCGCCTGGCGCTGTGCAAGGGCGAAGGCCCCGTGCTCGGGGTGCTGGTGCTCGAGCGCAACGATGCGCGGGCGCTGGAGCGCACCCTGGCGAGCCTGGAGCGCGCGCTGCCGGCGCCGGTGGAGGTCACTGTCTTCGGCGCCAGCGCAGCGGCCGTGGGCACGCGCGCCGGTTTCGTCCAGGTCTCGCCCGACGCCCCCTTTGAGGCGATCAATGGGTTCGTCGCCGCCTCCGCCTTCGACTGGGTGCTGCTGGTGGACGCGGGCACCGAGTTCACCCAGGCCGGGCCCTTGCTGTTCTGCCTGGAACTCGCCGAGGCCCTGGCCCACGAGGCGGAGACCGGCGAGATCATCCACGCCTTCTATGCCGACGAGCTGCAGCGTTCGCCCTCCGGCGCCCTGGGGGCGCTGTTCAAGCCGGACTTCAACCTCGATCTGCTGCTGAGCTTCCCGGCCATGCACAGCCGTCACTGGGCGCTGCGCCAGCGCAGCTTCGTCGAGCTGGGCGGCTTCGATCCGGTGTTCGGCGATGCCTGTCGGCTGGACCTCGTCCTGCGCCTGGTCCAGGGCTCCGGCGGCAGCGGCCTGCTGCACCTGCCCGAGGTGCTGCTGGTGGCGGATGTTCCCAGCCTGGCCTTCAACCCCGCCGAGCAGGTCGCGCTGGAGCGCCACCTGGAGGCCCGTGGCTACCCGGCCACGGTGCAGGCGTTCATGCCGGGGCGCTATCACATCGACTACGGCCACGCGGACCAGCCGCGGGTGTCCATCGTGGTCGCGGTGCGTGACCACCTGCCGCTGCTCCAGCGCTGCGTGGAGAGCGTGCTGGAGAAGACCCGCTATGCCCGCTACGAGTTGCTCCTGGTCGACTGCGAGAGCCGGGAGCCGGCGACCCGCCAGTGGCTCGACGGTGTCGAGGCGCTGCAGAGCGAGCAGGTGAAGGTCTGGCGCTTCGCCGGGGCGTTCAACTTCTCGGCGACGGTCAACGCCGTGGCGATGGCGGTGGAGTCCGACTACCTGCTGCTGCTGAGCCACGATGTGCAGGTGGTGCAGGAGGATTGGCTGGAGCAGTTGCTCAACCACGCCCAGCGCCCGGAAGTGGGGGTGGTGGGCGCCAAGGTGCTCGATTCGATGGGGTGCATCGAGCAGGCCGGCGTGGTGCTGGGGTTGCACGATGTCGCCGGGCGCGCCTTCGTCGGCGAAGAGGGCGACGCCCCCGGTTACATGAACCGCTTGCAGGTGACGCAGAACTACAGCGCGGTCGGCTCGGCCTGCCTGATGGTGCGACGCAGCGCCTTCATCGAGGTCGGCGGCATGGACGAGGCGCAGCTGAGCGCCTTCTATGGCGACATCGACCTGTGCCTGCGCATCCGCAGCGCGGGCCTGCTGAACGTCTGGACGCCCCATTGCACGGTGCTGCGCGACGGCATCGAGCTGCCCGTGCTGGCCATCGACGGCGCCCTGCAGCGCCAGGCCGCGCTCAAGGCGGCGCGCGAGGAGATGTTGCAGCGCTGGCTGCCGACCCTGGCCCGTGATCCGGCCTACAACGCCAACCTGTCCCTGGCCGGCAATGGCTTCGGCTTCGAGTACGGCACGCGGCGGGTGCATCATCCGTTGCTGCCCCAGGTGCTCTGCTACCCGGCGGACGCCACCGGCTGCGGCCACTACCGCGTGCGCCAGCCGTTCGCCGCGCTGCGCGAGGAGGGCCTGATCGACGGCCTGATCAGCGCCGTGCACCTGGCGCCGGTTGAGCTGGAGCGCTTCGGTGCCCGCAGCGTGGTGTTCCAGCGGCAGATCATGGAGCCGCAGATCGCGGGCATGCGCGAGGTGAAGGCGCTTTCCGGCGCCTTCAAGGTCTACGAGCTGGACGACTACCTGCCCAACCTGCCGCTCAAGAGCATGCACCGCGAGACCATGCCCCGGGACGTGCTCAAATCCCTGCGCCAGGCGGTTTCCCTGACCGACCGCTTCGTGGTCTCGACGCAGCCCCTGGCGGAAGCCTTCGCCGACCTGCACACGGACATCCGCGTGGTGCCCAACACCCTGCCCACCCACTGGTGGGGCAACCTGCACAGCCAGCGCCGTCGCGGCCGCAAGCCCCGCGTCGGCTGGGCCGGCGGCAGCAGCCACCAGGGCGACCTGGAGCTGATCGCCGACGTGGTGCGCGAGCTGGCGGGGGAGGTGGAGTGGGTGTTCTTCGGCATGTGCCCGGAGAAGCTGCGGCCGTTCGTCCATGAGTTCCACATCGGCCTGCCCATCGACCAGTACCCGGCCAAGCTGGCCAGCCTGGACCTCGACTTGGCCCTGGCCCCGCTGGAGCAGAACCTGTTCAACGAGTGCAAGAGCAACCTGCGCCTGCTGGAGTACGGGGCCTGCGGCTTCCCGGTGATCTGCAGCGACGTGCTCTGCTACCGCGGCGATCTCACCGCCACTCGGGTGAAGAACCGCTTCCGCGACTGGGTGGACGCCATCCGCATGCACCTGGCCGACCTGGACGCCACGGCCGCCGCCGGCGACGCCCTGCGGGAGCAGGTGCTGGGCAACTGGATGCTGGAGGGGGACAACCTCGCGCGCTGGCGCTCCGCCTGGCTGCCGGACTGACCGGAAGTCGCCGACGAACGGCGTGGCGAAAGGCTAAACCTTCGCTACGCCTGCCGATAACCCTGGTACGAACACTGTTCGAGCCTGCTCGGCAAGCCCAAGGCGAAATAAATTTCAAATTTCCCCTAAAGCTCCACCAGCAAGCGCCGATAAACAGTTCGAATGCGAATTCTAGGGGCACCTGAGCAGCAGGTCCTGAAGGTCGCAAAGCTCAGGTAAATACTAGGTACTTCGGGAGACGCCAAATGGCACTTACAGTCAACACCAACATCGCTTCGCTCAACACTCAGCGCAACCTGAACGCATCGTCCAACTCGCTGAACACCTCGCTGCAGCGTCTCTCCACCGGCAACCGTATCAACAGTGCCAAGGACGACGCCGCCGGCCTGCAGATCTCCAACCGTCTGACCAACCAGATCAGCGGCCTGAACCAGGCGACCCGCAACGCCAACGACGGCATCTCCCTGGCGCAGACCGCTGAAGGTGCCCTGCAGCAGTCCACCAACATCCTGCAGCGTATCCGCGACCTGTCCATCCAGGCAGCCAGCGGCTCGAACAGCGACGCCGACCGCGCCGCCCTGCAGAAAGAAGTGACCGCGCAGCAGGCCGAACTGTCCCGTATCGCCGAAACCACCACCTTCGGTGGCCGCAAGCTGCTGGACGGCACCTTCGGTACCACCAGCTTCCAGGTCGGTTCCAACGCCTACGAAACCATCGACGTGACCCTGAAGGACGCGTCCTCCGCCAAGCTGGGTTCCTACCAGGTCGGTGGCGGTGCCTCCACCAACGCTGCCGGTGCTTCGGCCGCCTCGGTCTCCACCGTCGCAGGCACCCTGGTCACCGGTAGCGGCGGCGCCTTCGCCTCCGGCACCGTGACCGTGGTCGGCAATGGCCAGACCAAGGACGTGAACATCACCGCGACCGACAGCGCGAAGAGCATCGCGCAGAAGTTCGACGGCTCGATCGCCGGCCTCTCTGCCACTGCCCGTACCGTGATCCAGGCCGATGTGAACTTCACCTCCGGTGCTGCCACCTTCAACATGACCGTGGGTTCCAACACCGTTCAGATGGTGGGTGTGACCTCCAACGAAGACCTGGCCAACCAGATCAACTCCAACGCCGGCAAGCTTGGCCTGACCGCCAACTACGACACGCAGAGCGACAAGATCACCATCACCTCGTCCACCGGTGAGACGATCCAGTTCGGCACTGCCACCGGTACCTCCGCAGGCACCATCGACGTGGCCGTACAGGGCAGCGACGGTACCTACGGCGCATCCGCGGACGTGAAGGCGGGTGGGGGCAAGGCCTTCGGTTACGTACAGCTGGATTCCCCGGTATCCTTCGCGGTGACCGGTGCGACCGGTGGTGTGTTCAACGCCAGCTCCTCGACGCTGAACACCGTTGCCAACGTCGACATCTCCACCGCCGATGGTGCCCAGCGCGCCCTGGCAGTGGTCGATAGCGCCCTGGCCGCGATCGACTCCCAACGTGCCGACCTCGGTGCTGTGCAGAACCGCTTCGATAACACCGTAGCCAACCTGCAGAACATCTCCGAGAACGCCGACGCTGCTCGCAGCCGGATCAAGGACACCGACTTCGCAGCTGAAACTGCGACCCTGTCCAAGAACCAGGTTCTGCAACAGGCCGGTACCGCGATCCTGGCCCAGGCGAACCAGCTGCCGCAGTCGGTCCTCAGCCTGCTGCAATAACGCAGGAAGAGCGCCCAGCAACGATGGGGGGAAGGGGATAACCCTTCCTCCCATTTGGCCATTGTGAGGTATGTAAAATGGATATCTCGAACATTACGTCGGTCGGTGCCCTGCCCAGGTTGGCCAAGGACCCCGTTGCCAGCGTAACGCCCGGCCAGGAGGCTGCCAGGAAGGTGGCGCCCGCCAGCAATGCGGCAAGCCCCGCCGAGGCGGATGCCCGTTCCCAGGCCCAAGGTGGTGACCTGGAATCGGCAGTCGCCGATATCCAGTCCTTCGTCCAGACGGTGAAACGCGGCCTGGACTTCAATGTCGATGACTCCAGCGGGGAAGTGGTGGTCAAGGTCATCGATACCGATTCCGGCAAGCTGATCCGGCAGATCCCCTCCGAGGAATTGCTGAAGCTCGCTGAACGCCTGGAAGACATCCGCAGTCTGATGTTCGAGGCCAAGGCTTGAGTTGGTACGTTTCTTGAGTGCCAAACTCATGATCGTTCCCCGAAGGGAACTCGGGACGTTTTTTTGACGGAGGTGTGAGATGGCTACCACCATCGGTACTGTTGGATCTGGACTCATCGATATCGATGCCACTGTGAAAGCGCTGGTGGCCAACGCCCGGGCGCCGAAGCAGAACCAGCTCGATACCCTCGAGTCGAAGTCCACGACCAAGCTCACCGCCCTCGGCTCGCTTCGGAGCGCCGTCAGTGATTTCCAGACGGCGATGTCGCTGCTCAACAGCCCCACCAGCTTCCTGTCGCGCACCGCGACCTCGAGCAACACCGCAGCGCTCAACGCCACGGCCAGCCAGAGCGCCATCGGCGGGACCTACAAGATCAACGTCACCCAACTGGCCACCGGCAGCAAGATCGCGTCCGCCGCATTCAGTACCGGCGCGACCACCAAGTTCAACGAAGGCTCGCTGGACATCAAGATCGGTGGCGACGATGCGCTGACCGTTGCCGTCGACAGCACCAACAACTCCCTTTCCGGCATCCGCGACGCGATCAACAAGCAGGGCGCGGCGAAGGGCATCACCGCCACCATCGTCACCGACAACCAGGGTTCGCGCCTGGTGTTGAGCAGCAGCAAGATGGGCGATGGCAAAGACATCACCATGACCGGCACCAGCACCTCGGGCAGCAACACCGACCTGAGCCAGCTGACCTTCCCCGGCCCGACCCTGAATCCGACGGATTTCCCGAGCACCGCCGAGTACGACGCGGCCGTGGCCAAGGCCGGCAAGACCCTGTCGACCGCCCAGAGCGCGAAACTGACGGTGGACGGCCTCAACGTGGTGAGCGACTCCAACGCAGTCACCACCGCCATCGATGGCGTCACCCTGAACCTGACCGCCGAGACCGAGGCCAACAAGCCGCTGACCCTGACCGTCTCGCAGAACAGCAGCGCGGTTAAGACCAACGTCCAGAACTTCGTCACCGCGTACAACAAGATGGTCAGCACCATCAGCTCGCTGACCAAGGTGACCACCGTGGAAGGCAGCGACCCCGTGGTGGCGGCGCTGGCCGGCGACTCCACCGCACGCTCCCTGCTCGCCTCGATGCGCAGCGAGCTGGTCACCCCCAGTGGCGAAGGCTCCGTCAAGGCCCTGGCCAGCCTGGGTATCACCACCAAGCAGGACGGCACCCTGGACCTGGACGCCACCAAGCTGGACAAGGCCATCGCCGCCGATTACCAGGGCATCTCCGATTTCTTCACCGGTGACAACGGCCTGGCCAGCCGCATGACCAAGCAGGCCAAGCCCTACACCGACTCCACCGGCGTCATCGAGCAGCGCAGCAAGGTGCTTCGCGACACCATCAAGGGGGTCGACAAGCAGCAGGAGGCCCTCGACCTGCGCATGACCGCGCTGCAGACCCGCCTGTACAAGCAGTTCACCACCCTCGACTCCCTGCTGGCGCAGATGCAGGGCACCAGCGACAGCCTGACCTCTCAGCTCGACGCACTGCCTGGCCTGACCAAGAAGAACTGACCGAACCCGAGGTTTGGTCAGCTCGCGTCTTAATGACGAAAAAAGCTCAGCAGGAGGCTTAAAGCTCCCGTGAAACCAGCCGATATTATGGACATCGAAGAAACACTGGTTCACGAGGAGTTGCGAGATGAGAGCGATGTTGGCCATGAAGCAGTATCAGCAGGTGAATGTTCAGGCTCAGGTCTCTGATGCAAGCCCTCATCGCCTGATCCAGATGCTGATGGAAGGCGGGCTTGAACGCATGGCTCAGGCCCAGGGCGCGATGATGCGCGACCAGGGTTCACTGAAAGGCGAGCTGATCAGCAAATCCATCGGTATCATCGGCGGCCTCCGCGAAGCACTGGACCCGACTCGCGGTGGCGAAGTCGCGGCCAATCTCGATCGCCTGTACGAATACATGATCGCGCGCCTCATCCACGCCAACAAAGCCAACGATCCTGCGGTTCTCACCGAGGTTGCCGGCCTGCTGCGTGAAGTGAAGTCCGGCTGGGATGCCATAGCGCCCTGAGTTAGGAGAGGAAAATGAGCCAAGCCATGCTCCAGCAGATCGAAGAAACCCGCCTGGCCCTGGTCTCCGCCTTCGAGAGCCAGGACTGGGAAATCGTGAGCCAGCTCGACCGCCAGTGCCGCGACCAGGTGAATGTCGCCATGCTCGATTGCGCCGACATGGAAGAGGGCCTGCGTGCCCAGCTGGAAGCGCTGATCGATGTCTACCGTCGTCTCACCGAAGCCTGTGCCCAGCAGCGCGACCAGGTCGCCGACGAACTCCGCAATCTCGTCCGTTCCAACCAGAGCGCCAAGGTCTATCAACTGTTCGGTTGATAGCGTCCCGATGCGGCGTCGACAGGTGATCGGCGCTGCACCCTCAGCCTCTTAGGCTATCTGTCGCCAGACGCAAAAAAAGCACGCCATAAATTTGACTCTTGGCACTTTTTTGACTTTACTAGTGGCCAATTGCTGGCGCTCATCGGGAATCTGATGGCACCGGTTGCCCTTGTGCCGCTGCAGAGGCGGCATCAGCCCTCGAGCAAAGAACAGAACAAGCATGTGGCGTGAAACCAAGATTCTGCTGATTGACGACAACAGCGATCGCCGCCGTGATCTGGCGGTCATTCTGAACTTTCTCGGCGAAGAGCACCTGGCCTGCGCCAGCCGCGACTGGCGTGAAGCCGTCGGCGCGCTGAACGCCACGCGCGATGTGCTCTGCGTCCTGCTCGGGGATGTCGAGTCCAAGGGCGGCACCACCGAGCTGCTCAAGCAGGTGGCGACCTGGGACGAGTTCCTGCCCGTGCTGCTGATCGACCAGGTGGTCCCGGCCGACTGGTCCGACGAGGTGCGCCGCCGCGTGCTGGCCAGCCTCGAGATGCCGCCCAGCTACAACAAGCTGCTGGATTCCCTGCACCGTGCCCAGGTCTACCGCGAGATGTACGACCAGGCGCGCGAGCGCGGCCGCCAGCGCGAGCCGAACCTGTTCCGCAGCCTGGTGGGCACCAGCCGTGCCATCCAGCAGGTGCGCCAGATGATGCAGCAGGTGGCCGACACCGACGCCAGCGTGCTGATCCTGGGTGAATCGGGCACCGGCAAGGAAGTGGTGGCGCGCAACCTGCACTACCACTCCAAACGTCGCGACGCGCCCTTCGTTCCGGTCAACTGCGGCGCCATCCCTGCCGAGCTGCTGGAAAGCGAACTATTCGGCCATGAGAAGGGTGCTTTCACCGGTGCCATCACCAGCCGTGCCGGGCGTTTCGAACTGGCCAACGGCGGCACCTTGTTCCTCGACGAGATCGGCGACATGCCGCTGCCGATGCAGGTCAAGCTGCTGCGCGTGCTTCAGGAGCGCACCTTCGAACGCGTGGGCAGCAACAAGACCCAGAACGTCGATGTGCGCATCATCGCCGCCACCCACAAAAACCTCGAGCAGATGATCGAGACCGGCGGCTTCCGCGAAGACCTCTACTACCGCCTCAACGTGTTCCCCATCGAGATGGCCCCGCTGCGCGAGCGCGTCGAGGACATCCCGCTGCTGATGAACGAGCTGATCTCGCGCATGGAGCACGAGAAGCGTGGCTCCATCCGTTTCAACTCCGCCGCCATCATGTCGCTGTGCAACCACGACTGGCCCGGCAACGTCCGCGAGCTGGCCAACCTGGTGGAGCGCATGGCGATCATGCATCCCTACGGCGTCATCGGCGTGACCGAACTGCCGAAGAAATTCCGCCACGTGGATGACGAGGACGAGCAACTGGCCGCCAGCCTGCGCGAGGAGCTCGAAGAGCGCTCCGCCATCGGTGCCGGCCTGCCTGGCGTCAGCAGCCCGGCGATGCTGCCGCCCGAGGGCCTGGACCTCAAGGACTACCTGGGCAACCTCGAGCAGGGGCTGATCCAGCAGGCCCTGGACGACGCCGCCGGCGTGGTGGCCCGCGCCGCCGAGCGCCTGCGCATCCGCCGCACCACCCTGGTGGAGAAGATGCGCAAGTACGGCATGAGCCGTCGCGACGACGAAATGGCAGAAGATTGACGCTTATTTCGTAATTCGTTGTTTTAAAAGGATGTTTTTTTAGGCACGGGTATTGCTATGTCTCTATCGACTGACCGTCTCCTGACGGTTTGCCGAGCGAGAGAGAATCATGACCGCCAGTGCCAGCCCATCGCAGAAACCTGAGTCCGCCAGTGCGGCGCCCGTGGAAGAGGCCGGCCGAGCCAGCCTCGAGCAGGCGTTCGCCATGTTCAACCAGATGTCCAACCAGCTGAGCGAGTCGTACAGCCTGTTGGAAGCTCGGGTGACGGAACTCAAGGGGCAGCTGGCCCTGGTCAGCGCCCAGCGCATGCAGGAACTCGCCGAGAAGGAACGCCTGGCCCTGCGCCTGCAGAGCCTGCTCGACCTGCTGCCCGGCGGTGTCATCGTCATCGACGGCCAGGGCGTGGTCCGGGAAGCCAACCCCGTGGCGCGCAGCCTGCTCGGCAAGCCGCTGGTGGGGATGCTCTGGCGCGAGGTCATCGCCCGCAACTTCGCCCCCCGCAAGGACGATGGCCACGAGATATCCATGAAGGACGGCCGCCGCCTGTCCATCGCCACCCGTTCATTGAACGGCGAGCCCGGGCAACTGGTGTTGCTCGCCGACCTCACCGAAACCCGTCGCCTGCAGGACCAACTGGCCCGCCACGAGCGCCTCTCCGCGCTGGGGCGCATGGTCGCCTCCCTGGCCCACCAGATCCGTACGCCGCTTTCCGCAGCATTGCTCTATGCCAGCCATCTCACCGAGCAGGTACTGCCGGTGGAGCAGCAGCAGCGTTTCGCCGGGCGCCTGAAGGAGCGGCTGCACGAGCTGGAGCACCAAGTGCGCGACATGCTGATCTTCGCCCGCGGCGACCTGCCGCTGCCGGATCGCCTGAAGCCGGTGATGCTCTTCGCCGCATTGCGCTCGGCCGCCGAATCCCATGTCAGTGGCCTCTCCGTACGCTGGCAGTGCGACGCCAGCGGCGGCGAACTGCTGTGCAACCGCGACACCCTGGTGGGGTCGCTGCTCAACCTCATCGAAAACGCCATCCAGGCCGCCGGCCGCGATGTGCGCCTGAAGATCCACCTGTACAGCCGGGGCGGCACGCTGCGCCTGTGCATCAGTGACAACGGCCCGGGCATGGATGCCGCCACCCTGGCTCGCCTGGGCGAACCCTTCTTCACCACCAAGACCACCGGAACGGGCCTCGGCCTCGCGGTGGTCAAGGCGGTGGCGCGTGCGCACCAGGGCGAGTTGCTGCTCAGCTCCCGCCCGGGTCGTGGCACCTGCGCCACCCTGGTCCTGCCGCTGCTTGGCACGGCACAGCCGGTAATTCAGGAGTAACCCCATGACCGTCAAAGTTCTGTTGGTCGAAGACGACCGTGCCCTGCGCGAAGCGCTTGCCGACACCCTGATGCTCGGCGGCTACGACTTCCGCGAAGCGGATTGCGCCGAGGCCGCCCTGGTGGCGCTCGGCGAGGAGCCTTTCGGCATGATGATCAGCGACGTCAACATGCCCGGCATGGATGGCCACCAGTTGCTCGCGCTGGTGCGTACCCGCTACCCGCAATTGCCGGTGCTGCTGATGACCGCCTATGGCGCCGTGGAGCGCGCGGTCGATGCGATCCGCCAGGGCGCCGCCGATTACCTGGTCAAGCCCTTCGAGCCGCGCGCACTGCTGGAATTGGTCGAGCGCCATGCCCTGGGGCGTGCCAGCGCCGGCGAAGGGGAGGGCCCCGTGGCCCAGGAGCCGGCCAGCCTGCAACTGCTGGAACTGGCCGCCCGCGTGGCCCGTAGCGACTCCACTGTGCTGATCTCCGGTGAGTCCGGCACCGGCAAGGAGGTGCTCGCCCGCTACATCCACCAGCAGTCGCCGCGTGCCAACAAGCCCTTCATCGCGATCAACTGCGCGGCGATCCCCGACAACATGCTCGAGGCGACCCTGTTCGGCCACGAGAAGGGGGCCTTCACCGGCGCCATCGCCGCCCAGCCCGGCAAGTTCGAACTGGCCGATGGCGGCACCATCCTCCTCGACGAGATTTCCGAGATGCCCCTGGGCCTGCAGGCCAAGCTGCTGCGCGTACTGCAGGAGCGCGAGGTGGAGCGGGTCGGTGCGCGCAAGCCCATCGAACTGGACATCCGCGTGCTCGCCACCACCAACCGCGACCTCGCCGGCGAAGTGGCGGCGGGGCGCTTCCGCGAGGACCTCTACTACCGGCTCTCGGTCTTCCCCCTGGCCTGGCGCGCGTTGCGCGAGCGTCCGGCGGACATCCTGCCCCTGGCCGAGCGCCTGCTGGGCAAGCACGTCAAGAAAATGAACCACGCCCCGGTGCGCTTCTCCGCCGAGGCGCGCCAGGCGCTGGTCAGCCACCCCTGGCCGGGCAACGTCCGCGAGCTGGACAACGCCATCCAGCGTGCGCTGATCCTCCAGCAGGGCGGCCTGATCCAGCCCCATGACCTGTGCCTCACCGCGCCCATCGGCATGGCCGTCGCACCGGTATCGGTACCCCTGAGCCCGGTTGCGGCCGTCGTTCCGGCGCCGGTCGGCCTGCCCGCCAGCCCTGCCGCGTCCGCTGCGGACGCCGCGGGCGCGCTGGGCGAAGACCTTCGTCGACACGAATTCCAGATGATCATCGACATCCTGCGTTCCGAGCGCGGCCGCCGCAAGGAAGCCGCCGAACGCCTGGGCATCAGCCCGCGCACCTTGCGCTACAAGCTCGCGCAGATGCGCGATGCGGGCATGGATGTGGAGGCGTATTTGTATGCCAGCTGACGCTGGGAGTCGCGCTAGCGCTTGAGCGGCAAGCTGCAAGCTTCAAGAAATCTGGCCTACTCACCCCGAGTGGGCCTGCTCCTGCCTGCTACTTGAAGCTTGCCGCTTGAAGCTTGCAGCTCTCCACCCCCACCTTGGCACCCTTGTTGCAACCTCCCCCGCAAAGACCGCTCCAGTGTCAAAAAATTGCGGTCGCGGAGGAATGTGATGAGCCAGGGTGTCGAATTCAATCGCCTGATGTTGGAAATGCGCTCCATGCAGATGGAGGCCATGGCCCGTACCAAGCCCGTGGCCAGCGCTACGCCCGAGGTCAATGCGCCGAGCTTTTCCGACATGCTCGGCCAGGCCGTCAACAAGGTGAACGAAACCCAGCAGGCGTCCAGCCAGCTCGCCACCGCTTTCGAGATGGGGCAGAGCGGCGTCGACATCACCGACGTGATGATCGCCTCGCAAAAGGCCAGCGTGTCCTTCCAGGCCATGACCCAGGTGCGCAACAAGCTGGTCCAGGCGTATCAAGACATCATGCAGATGCCGGTTTAAGGGCAGGGTTGAGAAATGGCAGACGCGGCAACCGCTAACGTCCCGGCCCAGGCGGGCGAGCAAGGCGAGAAGAAGCCCCTGTTCGGGCTGGCATTCCTGGAAAACCTGTCGCAGATGAGCATGCTGCGCCAGATCGGCCTGCTGGTCGGTCTCGCCGCCAGCGTAGCGATCGGTTTCGCCGTGGTGCTCTGGTCGCAACAGCCGGACTACCGCCCGCTGTACGGCAGCCTCAGCGGCATGGACGCCAACCAGGTGATGGAAGCCCTGAACGGTGCCGACATCCCCTACAAGATCGAACCCAACTCCGGCGCCCTGCTGGTCAAGGCCGACGACGTCGCCCGTGCCCGCATCAAGCTGGCCGGCGCCGGTATCGCGCCGAACGATGGCAACGTCGGCTACGAGATCCTCGACCAGGAGCAGGGCCTCGGCACCAGCCAGTTCATGGAAGCGACCCGCTACCGTCGTGGCCTGGAAGGCGAGCTTGCACGCACCATCTCCAGCCTGAACAACGTCAAGGGCGCTCGCGTGCACCTGGCCATTCCCAAGAGCTCGGTGTTCGTCCGCGACGAGCGCAAGCCCAGCGCCTCGGTGCTGGTCGAGCTGTACCCGGGGCGTTCCCTGGAGCCGAGCCAGGTGATGGCGATCGTCAACCTGGTCGCCACCAGCGTGCCGGAACTGGACAAGGGCCAGGTCACTGTCGTGGACCAGAAGGGCACGCTGCTGTCCGACCAGCAGGAGCTTTCCGAGCTGTCCATGGCAGGCAAGCAGTACGATTACACGCGCCGCATGGAAGGCCTGTTCACCCAGCGCGTGCACAGCATCCTGCAGCCGGTGCTGGGCAATGGCCGCTACAAGGCCGAAGTGTCCGCGGACGTCGACTTCAGCGCGGTGGAGTCCACCGCCGAAATGTTCAACCCGGACCAGCCGGCACTGCGCAGCGAGCAGAAGCTCAATGAGGAGCGCCAGGCCGCCTCCGGTCCGCAGGGCGTTCCCGGCGCGCTGTCCAACCAGCCCCCGGGCCCTGCCACTGCCCCGCAGCAGGCGGCTCCGGCCGCTGCCGCACCGGCCGTGGCGCCCGGCCAGCCGATCCTCGACGACAACGGCCAGCAGATCATCGACCAGGCCACCGGCAAGCCGATGCTGGCGCCGTACCCGACCGACAAGCGCGACCAGACCACGCGCAACTTCGAGCTGGACCGTTCCATCAGCTATACCAAGCAGCAGCAGGGTCGCCTGCGCCGGCTTTCCGTCGCCGTGGTGCTCGATGACCAGATCAAGGTCAACGCCCAGGGCGAGACCACCCATGTGCCCTGGACGGCCGACGAGATCGCCCGCTTCACCCGCCTGGTGCAGGATGCCGTGGGCTTCGATGCCAGTCGTGGCGACAGCGTCAGCGTGATCAACACCCCGTTCGTCGGCGGTGGCGACGAGGTGATCGAACTGCCGTGGTACGAACAGGTCTGGTTCCAGATGCTGACCTCGGGCCTGAAGCAGCTCTTCCCGGCGCTGCTGATCCTGATCCTGGTGTGGTTCGTGCTGCGTCCGGTGCTCAACAACATCTCCGGCGGCGGCAAGGGCAAGGACCTGGTCGGCGGCGGTCGCGACGGCGACGTCGAGCTGGGCGAAATGGGTGGGCTGTCCGGCGAGCTGTCCGATGATCGGGTGAGCCTCGGTGGGCCGCAAAGCATCCTGCTGCCGAGCCCGAGCGAGGGGTATGATGCACAACTGAACGCGATCAAGAGCCTGGTAGCCGAAGACCCGGGTCGCGTGGCCCTGGTAGTCAAAGAGTGGATCAACGCCGATGAGTGATAACCGCGCCCCGGTCAAGCTGACCAAGGTGGACAAGGCCGCCATTCTGCTCCTTTCCCTCGGCGAGACCGATGCCGCGCAGGTGCTGCGCCACATGGGCCCGAAGGAAGTGCAGAAGGTCGGCGTGGCGATGGCGCAGATGCGCAACGTGCATCGCGAGCAGGTCGAGCAGGTGATGGGCGAGTTCGTCGAGATCGTCGGCGACCAGACCAGCCTGGGCGTCGGCGCCGACGGCTACATCCGCAAGATGCTCACCCAGGCCCTGGGCGAGGACAAGGCCAACAACCTGATCGACCGCATCCTCCTGGGCGGCAGCACCAGCGGCCTGGACAGCCTGAAGTGGATGGAGCCGCGCGCCGTGGCCGATGTCATCCGCTACGAGCACCCGCAGATCCAGGCCATCGTGGTCGCCTACCTCGACCCGGACCAGGCCGGCGAGGTGCTCAGCCACTTCGACCACAAGGTGCGCCTGGACATCATCCTGCGCGTCTCCTCGCTGAACACCGTGCAGCCTTCCGCGCTCAAGGAACTCAACCTCATCCTCGAGAAGCAGTTCGCCGGCAACGCCAGCTCCACCCGCACCACCATGGGTGGCGTGAAACGCGCGGCGGACATCATGAACTTCCTCGACAGCTCGGTGGAGGGCCAGCTCATGGACTCCATCCGCGAGGTGGACGAGGACCTGTCCAGCCAGATCGAGGACCTGATGTTCGTCTTCGACAACCTGGCCGACGTCGACGACCGCGGCATCCAGGCGCTGATGCGCGAGGTGTCCTCCGATGTGCTGGTGCTGGCCCTCAAGGGGTCGGACGAGGCGATCAAGGAGAAGGTCTTCAAGAACATGTCCAAGCGAGCGGCCGAGCTGCTGCGCGACGACCTCGAGGCCAAGGGCCCGGTCCGCGTCAGCGACGTCGAGACCGCGCAGAAGGAAATCCTCACCATCGCCCGTCGCATGGCCGAAGCCGGAGAAATCGTGCTCGGCGGCAAGGGCGGCGAAGAAATGATCTGAGGCCCGCCCGATGGCTACCAAGGAAGCGCAGAGCGAGCTGATCCGCGCCAAGGACGTGAGCGCCTTCGACCGCTGGTCCCTGCCCAGCTTCGACCCCGAGGGGCCCGCCGATGTGGCCGAGGAGCCGGTCGAGCCCGTCCGGCAGCCGGACGCACCGGCCACTGCCGAAGCCGCTGAAGCCGCCCTGATGCTGGAAACGCCCCAGGCGATCGAGGAGGTCGAGCCCGAGGCCGTCAAGCCGCTGACGCTCGATGAGCTGGAAGCGATCCGCCAGGACGCCTACAACGAGGGCTTCGCCACCGGCGAGAAGGACGGCTTCCACGCCGGCCAGATCAAGGCACGGCAGGAGGCCGAGGTGGCCACCAACGCGCGCCTGGAGTCCCTGGAAAGCCTCATGGGCCAGCTCATGGCGCCCATCGCCGAACAGGACCAGCAGCTGGAGGAGGCCATGGTGCACCTGATCGGGCAGATCACCCGCCAGGTCATCCAGCGCGAATTGGCGATGGACTCCAGCCAGATCCGCCAGATCCTGCGCGAGGCCCTGAAGCTGCTGCCCATGGGCGCCAGCAACCTGCGCATCCACATCAACCCGCAGGACTTCGAGCTGGTGAAGGCCCTGCGCGAGCGCCACGAAGAAACCTGGCGCATCCTCGAGGACGAGACGCTGCTGCCCGGTGGCTGTCGCATCGAGACCGAGCACAGCCGCGTCGATGCCAGCATCGAGACGCGCATGAGCCAGGCGCTCAAGCAGCTGTTCGACCAGCAGCGCGAGCAGAAGGTACACCCGCCGGCTGCCGACATCGCCCTCGACCTGAGTTCCCCGGAACCTCCCCATGCGTCTTGAGCGCATCAGCTTCGCCAAGCGCCTCGGCGGCTACGCCGATGCCGTACGGCTGCCCACCCAGCCGGTGGTGGAGGGGCGCCTGCTGCGCATGGTCGGCCTCACCCTCGAGGCCGAAGGCCTGCGCGCCGCGATCGGCAGCCGCTGCCTGGTGATCAACGACGACAGCTACCACCCGGTGCAGGTCGAAGGCGAGGTCATGGGCTTTTCCGGCAACAAGATCTACCTGATGCCGGTGGGCAGCCTCGCCGGCATCGCCCCGGGTGCGCGCGTGGTGCCGCTGCCCGATACCGGGCGCCTGCCCATGGGCATGTCCATGCTCGGCCGCGTGCTCGATGGCGCCGGGCGCGCCCTGGACGGCAAGGGCGGGATGAAGGCCGAGGACTGGGTGGCGATGGACGGCCCGGTGATCAACCCGCTCAACCGCGACCCCATTTCCGTGCCGCTGGACGTCGGTATCCGCTCCATCAACGGCCTGCTCACCGTGGGCCGGGGCCAGCGCCTCGGCCTGTTCGCCGGCACCGGCGTCGGCAAGTCGGTGCTGCTGGGCATGATGACCCGCTTCACCGAGGCGGAGATCATCGTCGTCGGCCTGATCGGCGAGCGGGGCCGCGAGGTCAAGGAATTCATCGAGCACATCCTCGGCGAGGAGGGCATCAAGCGTTCCGTGGTGGTCGCATCCCCGGCGGACGACGCCCCGCTGATGCGCATGCGCGCCGCCATGTACTGCACGCGCATCGCCGAGTACTTCCGCGACAAGGGCAAGAACGTCCTGCTGCTGATGGATTCGCTGACCCGCTTCGCCCAGGCCCAGCGGGAAATCGCCCTGGCCATCGGCGAGCCTCCGGCGACCAAGGGTTACCCGCCATCGGTGTTCGCCAAGCTGCCCAAACTGGTGGAGCGTGCCGGCAATGGCGAGAAGGGCGGGGGCTCCATCACCGCCTTCTACACCGTGTTGTCCGAGGGCGACGACCAGCAGGACCCGATCGCCGACGCTGCGCGGGGCGTGCTCGATGGCCACTTCGTGCTGTCACGACGCCTGGCGGAGGAGGGGCACTACCCGGCCATCGACATCGAGGCGTCGATCAGCCGGGTCATGCCCCAGGTGGTCAGCCCGGAGCACATGAAGCTGGCCCAGCGCTTCAAGCAACTGTGGTCGCGCTACCAGCAGAGCCGCGACCTGATCAGCGTCGGGGCCTATGTCGCCGGTGGCGACGCCGACACCGACCTGGCCATCGCCCGGCAACCGGCCATGGCCCGCTACCTCCACCAGGGGCTCAACGAAAGCGAGCCGCTGGCGCAGAGTGTCGAGCGCCTGGCAGCGGTGTTGAACACCGGCAGCGCGGGCTGATGATCCATGGCCCGTGACCGCGCCGCGCGCCTGGCCCCCGTCGTGGACATGGCGCAGAAAGCCGAGCGCGACGCCGCCCGCCAGGTCGGCCACTGCCAGGGTCTGCTCGGCCAGGCCGAAGGCAAGCTCGGCGATCTCGAGCGTTTCCGGTCCGACTACCAGCAGCAGTGGATCACCCAGGGCAGCAAGGGCGTCTCCGGCCAGTGGCTGACCAACTACCAGCGCTTTCTCTCGCAATTGGAAACGGCCGTCGCCCAGCAGACCCAGAGCGTGGCCTGGCACCGCGAGAACCTGGTCAAGGCGCGTGAGGCCTGGCAGCAGCGCTACGCACGCCTGGAAGGCCTGAAGAAACTGGTGCAGCGCTACATCGACGAAGCGCGGGCGATCCAGGACAAGCGCGAGCAGAAGCTGCTCGACGAGCTCTCGCAACGCCTCATCGGGCGTGAGGAACGCTAAATCGCGGTTGCCGAGGCTCCAGGCGGGTGCTAAATCTTCAGCACGCGTTTTCATCTGATCAAGGAGTCTTGCATGGCCATCACCTCGCTGCCTTCGAGCGACGGGCAAGAGTTGACCATCGTCATCCAGGGACGTTTCGATTTCGGGGCCCACCAGGAATTTCGCGACGCCTACGAGCGCGTGAGCATCCACCCCACGCGCTACGTGGTGGACCTCAAGGGCACCACCTACCTCGACAGCTCGGCCCTGGGCATGCTGCTCCTGCTGCGTGACCACGCAGGCGGCGACAGCGCGCAGATCCGCCTGGTGAACTGCAACCCCGACGTCCGCAAGATCCTCGCCATCTCCAACTTCGAACAGCTGTTCCAGATTGCCTGAAACCGCCATGTCGGCCCGCCTGTCGATCCTCATCGCCGAGGACAACGCAGCCGACCGCATGCTGCTCTCCACCATCGTCAACCGCCAGGGCCACCGTGCCCTGACGGCGGCCAATGGCCTGGAAGCGGTGGCGCTGTTCGAGCAGGAGCGGCCGGACATGGTGCTGATGGACGCGCTGATGCCGGTCATGGACGGCTTCGAGGCCGCGCGCCGGATCAAGCAACTGGCGGGCGAGGAGCTGGTGCCGATCATCTTCCTCACCTCGCTGACCGAGAACGAGGCGCTGGTGCGCTGCCTGGAAGCCGGGGGTGACGACTTCCTCGCCAAGCCCTACAACCGCGTCATCCTCGAAGCCAAGATCAAGGCCATGGATCGCCTGCGCCGGCTGCAGGAGACGGTCCTGCACCAGCGCGACCTGATCGCCAAGCACAACGAGCACCTGCTCACCGAGCAGCGGGTGGCCAAGGCGGTGTTCGACAAGGTGGCTCACTCCGGCTGCCTCAACGCCTCCAACATCCGCTACCTGCAATCGCCCTACGCGCTGTTCAATGGCGACCTGCTTTTGGCCGCGTTCAAGCCTTCCGGCGGCATGCACGTGCTGCTCGGCGACTTCACCGGCCACGGCTTGCCGGCCGCCATCGGCGCGATGCCGCTGGCGGAGGTGTTCTACGGGATGACCGCCAAGGGCTACGCGATGGCCGACATCCTCCGGGAGATGAACGCCAAGCTGAAGCGCATCCTGCCGGTGGGCGTGTTCTGCTGCGCGACCCTGCTCAACCTCAGCTTCCAGCGCCGTGTGCTGGAGGTGTGGAACGGCGGCCTGCCCGATGGCTACCTGCGCCGTGCCGACGGCAGCCCGGTGGTGCCGCTGGTGTCGCGGCACCTGCCGCTCGGGGTGCTCGACCCCGCGGTGTTCGACGCCAAGTACGAGGTCTACCCGATCGAGGTCGGTGACCGCGTATTCCTCTGGTCCGACGGCGTGCTGGAAACCCGCAATGAGGCCGGCGAGCTGTTCGGTGACGAACGCCTGCAGCGGGTGTTCGCCGGCAACACCCGCCCCGAGCAGCTGTTCGATGAGATCCAGCGCACCCTGGCCGCGTTCCGTGGCGAGGCACAGGACGACGTCAGCATGATCGAGGTGGCGCTCGTCGAGGATCTCGAACAGCGTCCGCAACTGGCCTTCACCGACAGCGGCCAACTGAGCCCGCTGGACTGGTCCGCCTGCTTCGAATTCCGCGCCCAGACCCTCAAGCGCTTCAATCCCCTGCCTTTCCTCCTGCAGCTGCTGCTGGAGGTGCAGGGGTTGCGCGACCAGGGCGGGGCGCTCTACACCGTGCTCGCCGAGCTCTACTCCAACGCACTGGAGCACGGTGTGCTGGGCCTGGACTCGTCGCTCAAGCGCGATGCGCGCGGCTTCGCCGAGTACTATCGCGAGCGCGCCCTGCGCCTGGCCTGCCTGGAGGACGGCCATGTGCGCATCCACCTCGAACTGCTGCCCGAGGGCGAGGAGGGCGGGCGCCTGTCGATCCGGGTCGAGGACAGCGGCAAGGGCTTCGATGCGCGGGCGGTGCTGGCGCGTGCGGCGGACACCTCCCGCCTCAGCGGCCGAGGCCTGACCCTGGTCAGACAACTTGCCGCGCGCTGCGACTTGCCGGAGGATGGCAAGGGCATTCGCGCGGAGTTCGTCTGGCCGCGCCCATCCTGATTCCCATCGTGTCGTTCAAGGAGTGATCCGGTTGTCCGATCTGCATATCGACAATGGCGTACTGGCCGCTTTGCAGGAAGTCATGGAAGACGAGTACCCGGTGTTGCTGGACACCTTCCTGGTCGACTCGGAAGAGCGCGTGCGCCTGCTCCACCAGGCCTGCGACCAGCAGGACGCACAGGCCTTGCGCCTTGCCGCGCACAGTTTCAAGGGCAGCTGCAGCAACATGGGCGCGCCGTTGCTGGCGAGCCTGTGCAAGCAGCTGGAGGAGAGCGCCCGCCGCGAGCGCCTGGAAGACGCGCCGGACCTGGTCGAGCGCATCGAGCGCGAGTTCGCCATCGTGCGCATCCTGTTCCGCTCCGAGCGCCAGCGCCACAGCTTCTGAAGCACCGTTTCCCTGCACGGCTGGAACTTGGCCCGCCCCTTGCAATCCCCCTGGCACGAACCAACCCCTCAGCGGAGAGTGCCCATGCCCGTTGCCACCGATATGCTTCTGCAGGCCAGCCCTGACGTGAAGCCGAAAGTGCAGGCGGCAAAAGCCCAGGTGAAAGCCCCGGAGCCCAGCAGGAATGCGGCTCCCAGCTTTGCCCAGGTGTATGCGAAGGAGCAGCAGGCCAAGCCTGTAGAACGAAACGAGCCGGCGGCCAAGCCCGCCCGCGACAAGCCCGATGACACCCGCAAGGCGGACGATTCGGCGGATCGGCCGGCCAACGACAGCACCGGCAAGCCGTCGACGGTTGCCGATAGCGGCAACGACTTGCCGGCCGACCGAGACGGCGGGAAGGGAAGCGGCGGGGGGAGCGATGCCAGGGACGACACCGTCACCGCCAGCGACGGCACCCAGCCCGAGGACCCGGTGATCGACCCGCTGCTGCTGATGGCCATGAGCGGCCAGATCGCACCGCCGGTGGTCGAGCCACCGGCGCCGGAAGTCACCCTGCCCACCGGGCTGCCCGGCGTCGCCGCGACCACCCCCGGCACTTCAACTCTGGAAGTCGATGCGCAGGCGGACCCGCTGCAGGGCTTCGCCGGCATGCAGGTCGGCCTGCAGACCACCGGCGAGGGCGACCAGGTCCAGGTCGCCACCACCACCACCGTCACCACGCAGAACTCGGCCAGTGCCGGGCAGAGTTTCGCCAGCGCCATGGCCGCGTTCTCCGACAAGCCGGCGGAGACGACCGAGGCCCCGGTGGATGTCGAGCTGCCGGTGGCCGAACTCTCCGAGCAACTGACCCAGGGCCTGGGCGAGAGCAAGTCGGAGATCCGCAGTGAAGTCCTCGACAGCCGCCTCAACGCGCTCGGCCAGGCCATCAGCCAGCAATCGGCCCTGGCCCAGCGCACGCCGGCACTGGTTCCCGGCCAGCCGGTGGCGATGAACCAGGGTGGCTGGAGCGAAGCGGTGGTCGACCGGGTCATGTGGCTGTCCAGCCAGAACCTCAAGTCGGCCGAGATCCAGCTCGACCCGCAGGAGCTGGGGCGCCTGGAAGTGCGTATCCACATGAACCAGGACCAGACCCAGGTGACCTTCGCCAGCCCCAATGCCGGGGTGCGCGACGCACTGGAAGGGCAGATGCACCGGCTGCGCGACATGTTCTCGCAGCAGGGCATGAACCAGCTGGATGTCAACGTCTCCGACCAGTCGCTGAACCGTGGCTGGCAGGGCCAGCAGAGCAACGAGGGTGGCAGCGGCCGGGGCAATGGCGGCACCTCGCACCTGGGCGGGGGCGGCGATGAGGAGATCGCCGTCGGCATCAGCGAGATTCGCAGCCCCACGGCGAGCGGTGGGCGTGGCCTGGTGGACTACTACGCCTGATCCGTCTCCCGGCAATCGCCATGTTCTAGACTGAAGGCGCCCGGTGGCTGAACGAAAAGCCACCGGGCGCCTTTTTCGTGGGTGACAGGCGCCAAGGACACTGGTATATCCGCTGCGGCGTTTGTTGAGAAGCTGGCATAACACTTGCTCTCAACCCATTGAATGCGGGTGTGAACCCGAATCAGCGACGGAATTTTGGCATGGCGAAGAAAGAAGCGAAGGCGGACGCGGGCGGTGGCGAGAAGCCGGCCGGCAAGAGCAAGCTCAAACTGATCATCCTGCTGGTCGTCGTGCTGCTGCTGGTGGTGGGCGCCTCGGTCGGCGCGACCTGGTTCCTGCTCGGTCGCGGCGAAGCCAAGAAGGACGATGCCAAGGACGCCGAAGCGGCTGCCGAGCACGCCGCACCGGTCAAGCAGATCGCCCTGTACGAACCGCTGGCCCCGGCCTTCGTGGTCAACTTCAACCAGAACGGCCACCAGCGCTACATGCAGGTGACCGTCGCCCTGATGGGCCGCGACAAGGCCGAGATGGACGCGCTGAAGGTGCACATGCCGGTGGTACGCAACAAGCTGGTGATGCTCTTCTCCAGCCAGGCCTTCGACACCCTGGTCACGCCGGTGGGCAAGGAGATGCTGCGCCAGCAGGCGACCGCGACCATCCAGGAGGTGGCCAAGGCGCAGACCGGCAAGGTGGCGATCGAACAAGTGCTGTTCACCAACTTCGTATTGCAGTAGCAGGGGAGACCGATGGCAGTCCAAGACCTGCTTTCCCAGGACGAGATCGACGCGCTGCTCCACGGCGTCGACGACGGCCTGGTCGAGACCGAGAACGACGCGGAACCCGGGAGCGTCAAGAGCTACGACCTGACCAGCCAGGATCGCATCGTCCGCGGACGCATGCCGACCCTGGAGATGATCAACGAGCGCTTCGCCCGTTACACCCGCATCAGCATGTTCAACCTGCTGCGCCGCTCGGCGGACGTGGCGGTGGGCGGCGTGCAGGTGATGAAGTTCGGCGAGTACGTGCATTCGCTGTACGTGCCCACCAGCCTCAACCTGGTGAAGATGAAGCCGCTGCGCGGCACCGGCCTGTTCATCCTCGACGCCAAGCTGGTGTTCAAGCTGGTGGACAACTTCTTCGGCGGTGACGGCCGTCACGCCAAGATCGAGGGCCGGGAATTCACCCCCACCGAGCTGCGCGTGGTGCGCATGGTGCTGGACCAGGCCTTCGTCGACCTGAAGGAAGCCTGGCACGCGGTGATGGACGTGAACTTCGAGTACATCAACTCCGAAGTGAACCCGGCACTGGCCAACATCGTCAGCCCCAGCGAGGTGATCGTGGTCTCCACCTTCCACATCGAGCTCGACGGCGGCGGCGGCGACCTGCACATCACCATGCCCTACTCGATGATCGAGCCGATCCGCGAGATGCTCGACGCCGGCTTCCAGTCCGATGTCGACGACCAGGACGAGCGCTGGATCAAGGCCCTGCGCGAGGACATCCTCGACGTCAGCGTGCCGGTCGGCGCCACCGTGGTCCGCCGCCAGCTGCGCCTGCGCGACATCCTGCACATGCAGCCGGGCGACGTGATCCCGGTGGAGATGCCCGAGCACATGATCATGCGCGCCAACGGCGTGCCGGCCTTCAAGGCCAAGCTGGGGGCCCACAAGGGCAACCTGGCCCTGCAGATTCTCGATCCGATCGACCGCCAGCGCTGACGGTCGCTCCACACCCCATTTGAGCCAGCCGAGGTCAACCGATGGCAGACGAAGAAAACACCACCCCCGAGGAACAGGCGCTCGCCGACGAGTGGGCGGCGGCCCTGGCCGAGGCCGGCGACGAGGCCAGCCAGGACGATATCGACGCACTGATGAACCAGGGGGCTGCCGCTGCGGCACCGTCCAATCCGCGTGCGCCGATGGAAGAGTTCGGCAGCATGCCGCGCTCCAACGCGCCGGTGAGCCTGGATGGTCCCAACCTCGACGTGATCCTCGATATCCCGGTGTCGATCTCCATGGAAGTGGGCAACACCGACATCACCATCCGCAACCTGCTGCAGTTGAACCAGGGGTCGGTGATCGAGCTGGACCGCCTGGCTGGAGAGCCGCTGGACGTGCTGGTCAACGGCACCCTGATCGCCCATGGCGAAGTGGTGGTGGTCAACGAGAAGTTCGGCATCCGCCTGACCGACGTGATCAGCCCCAGCGAACGCATCAAGAAGCTGCGCTGACGCCATGCGCCGACTCCTGTTCGCTCTGTCCTGCCTGCCGCTGCTGGCCTTCGCCACCGAGCCGGTCGCACCGGCGGCTTCCGCCACCCCGATGACGATGGCGGCCCCCGCTGCAGCGGCTCCGGTGGTCAATGCCGGCGGCGGCGTCGCGGCGCAGCTCGGGCAGCTCACCATCGGCCTGCTGCTGGTGGTGGGCGTGATCTTCCTGCTCGCCTGGCTGTTGCGCCGGGTCCAGCAGATGAACCCCCGTGGCGGCCAGGTGATCAAGCTGATCGCCAGCCAGGCGCTGGGCCCGCGTGATCGGCTGGTGCTGGTACAGGTTGGCGGCGAACAGATACTCCTCGGCCTCACCGCTGGGCGCATCACCCCGCTGCATGTGCTCAAGGAGCCGGTGCACATGCCCGACGCCGAGCCCGCCACCCCGGAATTCGCCCAGCGCCTGATGGAGCTGCTGGGCAAGGACAAGGACAAGAGCTGATGGGTTACTGGCGCATCCTGATCGCCCTGCTGCTGGCACTGGCGGCACCCCTGGCGCTGGGCGCCGACGACCCGCTGTCGATCTCCGCCATCACGCTGTCGACCAACGCCGAAGGCCAGCAGGAATACTCGGTCAGCCTGCAGATCCTGCTGATCATGACGGCGCTGAGCTTCATCCCGGCGTTCGTCATGCTGATGACCAGCTTCACCCGGATCATCATCGTCTTCTCCATCCTGCGCCAGGCGCTGGGCCTGCAACAGACGCCGTCGAACCAGATCCTCACCGGCATGGCGCTGTTCCTGACGATGTTCATCATGGGGCCGGTGTTCGACCAGGTGAACCGCGACGCCCTGCAGCCCTACCTCAACGAGCAGTTGCCGGCGCAGGAGGCGATCAAGCGCGCCGAGGTGCCGGTGAAGAACTTCATGCTGGCGCAGACCCGCTCCAGCGACCTGGAGCTGTTCGTGCGCCTGTCCAAGCGCACCGACATCCAGTCGCCCGACGCCGCGCCGCTGACCATCCTGATCCCGGCCTTCATCACGTCCGAGCTGAAGACCGCATTCCAGATCGGTTTCATGATCTTCATCCCGTTCCTGATCATCGACCTGGTGGTGGCCAGCGTGCTGATGGCCATGGGCATGATGATGCTGTCACCGCTGATCATCTCGCTGCCGTTCAAGATCATGCTGTTCGTGCTCGTGGATGGCTGGGCGCTGATCATCGGCACGCTCGCCGGAAGCTTTGGAGGGGTTTAGCCATGACGCCCGAAGTCGCTGTCGACCTGTTCCGCGAAGCGCTGTGGCTGACCTGCGTGATCGTCGGCATCCTCGTGGTGCCCAGCCTGGTGGTGGGCCTCATCGTCGCCATGTTCCAGGCCGCCACGCAGATCAACGAGCAGACCCTGAGCTTTCTGCCGCGCCTGTTGGTGATGCTGATCTCGCTGATGTGGGCCGGCCCCTGGCTGACCCGCGAGCTGATGGAATACATGACCAACCTCTACCACAACATCCCCATGCTGATCGGCTGACATGTTCGAGCTGAGTGCGGCGCAGATCGGCGGGATGCTCGGCAGCTACCTGTTGCCGCTGTTCCGCATCGCCTCCCTGCTGATGACCATGCCGCTGATCGGCACCCAGCTGGTGCCGACCCGGGTGCGGCTGTACCTGGCCCTCGGCATCACCGCGGTGCTGGCGCCTTCGCTGCCGCCGATGCCGGTGGTGGATGCCATCAGCCTGCAATCCTTCCTGCTGATCGCCGAACAGATCCTGGTCGGCGCGGTGATGGGTTTCGCCCTGCAACTGTTCTTCCACGCCTTCGTCGTCGCCGGGCAGATCCTCGCGGTGCAGATGGGCCTGGGCTTCGCCTCGATGGTCGACCCCACCAACGGCGTCTCGGTGCCGGTGATCGGGCAGTTCTTCACCATGCTGGTGACCCTGCTGTTCCTGGCCATGAACGGCCACCTGGTGGTGTTCGAGGTGCTCGCCGAGAGCTTCGTCACCCTGCCGGTGGGAGGCGGCCTGATGGCCGCGCATTACTGGGAGCTGGCCACCAAGCTCGGCTGGGTGCTCGGCGCCGGCCTGCTGCTGGCGCTGCCGGCGATCACCGCGCTGCTGGTGGTCAACATCGCCTTCGGCGTGATGACCCGCGCGGCGCCGCAACTGAACATCTTCTCCATCGGCTTCCCGCTGACGGTGGCCCTGGGCCTGGTGATCATCTGGATCGGCATGGCCGACATCCTCGCCCAGTACCAGATCCTCGCCTCCGACGCCTTGCAGCTCCTGCGCGAGCTGGCGAGGGCGCGCTGATGATCGTCCAGCCCGGCTGCGCGCAGCCCATTGCCCGTCCCGGCCGGTTAGCCGGGCCTGCTGCCGAGGTGCGCCATGGCGGAGAGTGAGAGCGGGGCGGACAAGAGCGAAGAACCCACGGCGAAACGCCAGCAGGAGGCGCGCGAGAAGGGGCAGATCGCCCGTTCCAGGGAGCTCAACACCCTCGCCATCACCCTGGGCGGGGCAGGGGGCGTGCTGGCCTCCGGCGGCGGCCTGGCGGACATGATGATGCGCATGATGCAGTCCAACTTCACCCTGCCGCGCGAGGTGCTGATGGATGAGCGCAGCATGGCGTTGTGGCTGTTGCAGTCCGGGCAGATGGCGCTCTCGGCCATCACGCCGCTGCTGGTGACCCTGCTCATCGTCTCCCTGGTGGCGCCCATCTCCCTGGGTGGCTGGCTGTTCTCCTTCGAGGCGCTGGCACCCAAGTTCAGCCGCATGAACCCGCTGTCCGGCCTCAAGCGCATGTTCTCCATGCACGCGGTGGTGGAGCTGCTCAAGGCGCTGGGCAAGTTCGGGCTGATCCTGATGGTGGCGCTGATGGTGCTGTCCTCGGATGCCGACGATCTCCTGGCCATCGCCCACGAGCCGCTGGAGCAGGCCATCCTGCACAGCGTCCAGGTGGTGGGCTGGAGTGCGGTCTGGCTGGCCTGCGGGCTGATCCTGATCGCCGCCATCGACGTGCCCTACCAGCTCTGGGACAACAAGCAGAAGCTGATGATGACCAAGCAGGAAGTGCGCGACGAGTACAAGGACAGCGAGGGCAAGCCCGAGGTCAAGTCGCGCATCCGCCGCATGCAGCGCGAGATGGCCGAGCGCCGCATGATGTCCGCCGTGCCCCAGGCCGACGTGGTGATCACCAACCCGACCCACTTCGCCGTGGCCCTGAAGTACGACCCGGCCAAGGGCACGGCGCCCGTGCTGCTGGCCAAGGGCAACGACTTCACCGCCCTGAAGATTCGCGAGATCGCCCAGGAGCACAAGATCACCGTGCTGGAGTCCCCGGCCCTGGCGCGGGCGGTGTTCTACTCCACCGAGCTGGACCAGGAAATCCCCGCCGGCCTGTACCTGGCGGTCGCCCAGGTGCTGGCCTACGTCTACCAGCTCAAGCAGTTCCGCGCCGGCAAGGGCAAGCGCCCCGCGCCCCTGGCGGAGCCGCCGATCCCTGCCGACCTGCGCCGCGACGACTGACCCGCGGGCGGTCGGCCACTGCCCCTGCAACCCCTCTGAAAAGCCGATTCCGGCGAAGTTGGTGAGCTTCTTGCACAAGCCCTCCAGCGCGCATCCGCGCGTCAAAAGATTGAATGGGCGAGGGCTGTGTTTCGCCATTGCGTGAGGGTAGAGATTTGGATCGTTCGCAACTGATCGGCAACGTGCGCGGCAACTTCGCCAGCCTTTCCAAGGGCAACCTGGGGGTGCCGCTGCTGGTGCTGATCATGCTCGGCATGATGACGTTGCCGGTGCCGCCGTTCCTTCTGGACGTGTTCTTCACCTTCAACATCGCCCTCTCCATCGTGGTCCTGCTGGTCAGCGTCTACGCCCTGCGCCCGCTGGACTTCGCGGTCTTCCCCACCATCCTGCTGGTCTCCACCCTGCTGCGCCTGGCATTGAACGTGGCGTCCAGCCGCGTGGTGCTGCTCCACGGCCAGGACGGCCACGATGCCGCGGGCAAGGTGATCCAGGCCTTCGGTGAGGTGGTCATCGGCGGCAACTACGTGGTCGGTGCGGTGATCTTTGCGATCCTGATGATCATCAACTTCGTCGTGGTCACCAAGGGTGCCGGGCGTATCTCCGAGGTGAGCGCGCGTTTCACCCTGGACGCCATGCCCGGCAAGCAGATGGCGATCGACGCCGACCTCAATGCCGGCATCATCGACCAGGTCGAGGCCAAGAAGCGCCGCGCCGAAGTCTCCCAGGAAGCCGACTTCTACGGTTCCATGGACGGTGCCAGCAAATTCGTCCGCGGTGACGCCATCGCCGGCCTGCTGATCCTGTTCATCAACCTGATCGGCGGCATGGCCATCGGCATCATCCAGCACGGCCTGACCTTCGGCGACGCCGGGCGCATCTATTCCCTGCTGACCATCGGTGACGGCCTGGTGGCGCAGATCCCCTCGCTGCTGCTGTCCACCGCCGCCGCGATCATGGTGACCCGCGTTTCCAGCTCCGAGGACATGGGCCAGCAGGTCAACCGCCAGATGTTCGCCTCGCCCAAGGCCCTGGCCGTTTCCGCCGCCATCCTCATCGCCATGGGCCTGGTCCCGGGCATGCCCCACGTGTCCTTCCTCGGCCTTGGCCTGATCGCCGCCGGCGGTGCCTGGTGGATCTGGCGCAAGGGCCAGAAGGAGAAGGAGGTGGCCGTCCAGGAAGCGCAGCGCCAGCAGGAACTGCTGCCCGCCCAGCGCGCCCCGGAGACCAAGGAGCTGGGCTGGGACGACGTCACCCCGGTGGACATGGTCGGCCTCGAGGTCGGCTACCGGCTGATCCCTCTGGTGGACCGCAACCAGGGTGGCCAACTGCTCACCCGGATCAAGGGCGTGCGCAAGAAGCTGTCCCAGGAAATGGGCTTCCTCATGCCCTCGGTGCACATCCGCGACAACCTCGACCTGCTGCCCAACGCCTATCGCCTGACCCTGATGGGCGTCAGCGTGGCCGAGGCGGAGGTCTACCCGGATCGCGAGCTGGCGATCAACCCGGGCCAGGTATTCGGCACCCTCAATGGCATCGCCGCCAAGGATCCGGCGTTCGGCCTGGAAGCCGTATGGATCGATGGTAGCCAGCGCGACCAGGCGCAGTCCCTCGGCTACACGGTGGTGGACGCCAGCACCGTGGTCGCCACCCACCTCAACCAGATCCTGCACAAGCACGCCCACGAGCTGCTCGGGCACGAGGAGGTGCAGCAGCTCATGCAATTGCTGGCCAAGAGCTCGCCGAAGCTGGCCGAGGAACTGGTGCCGGGCCTGGTGTCGCTCTCGACGCTGCTCAAGGTGCTGCAGGCGCTGCTGCAGGAGCAGGTGCCGGTGCGCGACATCCGCACTATCGCCGAGGCGATCGCCAACGTCGCCCCGAAGAGTCAAGATCCCGCCGCTATGGTGGCGGCGGTTCGCGTGGCGCTCGCCCGCGCAATCGTGCAAAGCATTGTGGGACTAGAGCCGGAGCTGCCTGTGATCACCCTGGAACCCAGGTTGGAACAGATATTGCTCAGTAGCATGCAGAAGGCCGGGCAAGGCTCCGAGGATGGCATCCTCCTGGAGCCTGGCATGGCCGAGAAGCTGCAACGTTCCCTGGTTGAAGCGGCGCAGCGCCAGGAGATGCTCGGCAAGCAGGCCATCCTGCTGGTGGCCGGGCCGATCCGGGCGATGCTGTCGCGCTTCGCAAGGCTCGCCGTGCCAACCATGCACGTACTGGCCTACCAGGAAATACCGGACAACAAGCAGGTCACCATAGTCGCGACTGTGGGGCAGAACTAACCGAGGTCACAGGCCATGCAGGTCAAACGCTTCTTCGCTGCGGATATGCGCCAGGCCATGAAACTGGTGCGGGACGAACTGGGCGCGGATGCCTCCATCATCGGCACCCGTCGGGTCGCAGGTGGCGTGGAGATCACCGCCGCGCTCGACTATCCCATGCCGGCTCCCGCGCCGAGCAAGCCCAACCCGGCCCTCGAAGCCGAGCTGCGCCGCACCCAGGCCCGCATCGCCGAGGCCCACGCGGAGCTGAGCAACCGCGGTGGCCAGGCCGATGCCGGCAAGAACCGCCAGCTGATCGCCGACCGCTCGGAGCTGTCCCCGGAAAGCCTCGCCGCCGCCATGCGTTCGTCGCGCCTGGAGCGCCCGTCCGCCGCGCCGGTGGCCCCGTCTCCCGCCGCCGCTCCGGCCAGGCCCGCCGCGCCGGCCGCCGCCGACCAGCGCAGCCTGGACGCCATGCGTTTCGAGCTCAACGGCCTGCGTGAGCTGATCGAAGTACAACTCGGCTCCATCGCCTGGGGCCAGATGCAGAGCCGCCGCCCGCAGCAGGCCGGCCTCTGGCGTCGCCTGCAGCGCATGGGCCTGTCCGCCGAACTGTCGCGGGCGCTGATGGAGCGCGTCGCCTCGGTCAAGGACCCGCGCCAGGCCTGGCGCATGGTGCTCGCCCACCTGGCCCACGCCATCCGCACCCCGCAGCAGGAGCCGCTGGAGGAGGGCGGGGTGATCGCCCTGGTCGGCCCCGCCGGCATGGGCAAGACCACCACCCTGGCCAAGCTGGCTGCGCGCTACGTGCTCAAGTACGGCGCCCAGCAGATCGCCCTGGTGAGCATGGACAGCTATCGCATCGGCGCCCAGGAGCAACTCAAGACCCTCGGCCGCATCCTCAACGTCTCCGTGACCCACGTCGACCCGGGCCAGTCCCTGACCCAGGCCCTGGCACCCCTGGCGCGCAAGCGCGTGGTGCTGATCGATACGGCGGGCCTGCCGGCAGCCGATCCTGCGCTTAAAATGCAGTTGGAAACGTTGGCCAGCAGAGGGGTCAAAGCCAGGAATTATCTGGTGCTGGCTGCAACCAGTCAGAGCCAAGTGCTAAAGGCGGCCTACCATAGTTACAAGCGCTGCGGTCTTTCCGGCTGCATCCTGACCAAGCTCGACGAAGCGGCGAGCCTGGGAGAGGTTTTAGGACTGGCTATCGGCCAGCATCTCCCGGTAGCCTATCTCGCTGATGGGCCTAGGATTCCGGATGACCTGCAGGTGCCCCGCAGCCACCAGCTGGTGAGTCGTGCGGTCAGCCTGCAGACCCCGGAAGACCCCAGCGAAGAAGCCATGGCCGACCTCTTCGCCGGCCTGTACCAGAATCCGGCCCGCCGAGTCGGTTAGAACCCCCAGCCACTCCGGATGAGTGGCACGAGCCCGCCAAGTGGCCCAGTCGACGTGAGACAAGGTGTGATAAATGGGTAGTTTGCATCCCGTACAGGTGATTGCTGTGACCGGCGGCAAGGGTGGCGTCGGCAAGACCAATGTGTCGGTGAACCTCTCGCTGGCCCTCGCCGATCTCGGTCGCCGGGTGATGCTGCTGGACGCCGACCTCGGCCTGGCCAACGTCGACGTGCTGCTCGGCCTCACCGCCAAGCGCACCCTCGCCGACGTGATCGCCGGCGAGTGCGACCTGCGTGACGTGCTGCTGCAAGGGCCGGGGGGCGTACGCATCGTGCCGGCCGCTTCCGGCACCCAGAGCATGGTGCAGCTCTCGCCCATGCAGCACGCCGGCCTGATCCAGGCCTTCAGCGAGATCAGCGACAACCTCGATGTGCTGGTGATCGACACCGCCGCCGGTATCGGTGATGCGGTGGTCAGCTTCGTGCGTGCGGCACAGGAAGTGATAGTGGTCGTCTGTGACGAACCCACTTCCATCACCGACGCCTATGCTTTGATCAAGCTCCTCAAACGCGACTACGGCATGAGCCGTTTCCGCGTATTGGCCAACATGGCACACAGTCCACAGGAGGGTCGCAACCTCTTTGCTAAGCTGACAAAAGTGACTGATCGCTTCCTGGATGTGGCCTTGCAGTACGTCGGTGCGGTGCCCTATGACGAATCCGTACGCAAGGCCGTGCAGAAGCAGCGCGCGGTTTACGAAGCCTTCCCGCGCTCGAAGTGCGCCCTGGCGTTCAAGGCGATTGCCCAGAAGGTGGATAGCTGGCCCCTGCCGGCTAACCCACGCGGTCATCTGGAGTTCTTCGTCGAGCGCCTGGTGCAGCAACCGATCGCGGATTCGGCCATATGACACCCGCTAGTGGACTTCGTATGTACAACAAGGCACAGGCTAGGGATTCCCAGCACCAGTTGATCGAGCGCTACGCGCCGCTGGTCAAACGTATCGCCTACCACCTGCTGGGCCGCCTGCCGGCCAACGTGCAGGTGGAGGACCTGATGCAGGCCGGCATGATCGGCCTGCTCGAAGCCTCGAAGAAATACGATTCCAGCAAGGGCGCCAGTTTCGAGACCTACGCCGGCATCCGCATCCGCGGTGCCATGCTCGACGAAGTGAGGAAGGGGGACTGGGCACCACGTTCGGTCCACCGCAACACCCGGATGGTGAGCGATGCCATCCGGAAAATTGAGGCGAGAACCGGGCGAGACGCTAAAGATCAGGAAGTTGCGGCCGAACTTGGATTGAGTCTCGAAGATTACTACGGCATCCTGAGCGACACTTTGGGCAGTCGCCTGTTCAGCTTCGACGACCTGTTGCAGGACGGTGAGCATGGCGCGACGCACGAAGATACCGGAGTCACCCATCTCGAACCTTCGAATGATCTGGAAGACGAGCGCTTCCAGGCGGCGCTGGCTGACGCCATCGCCAATCTGCCGGAACGAGAGCGCCTGGTACTGGCGCTGTATTACGACGAAGAGCTGAATTTGAAGGAAATCGGCGAAGTGCTGGGGGTCAGTGAATCGCGTGTGAGCCAGTTGCACAGCCAATGTGCCGCGCGTTTGCGGTCGCGGCTGGGCGAATGGCGAGCACACTGATCGGCACGCCGGTTTTTCGATTGATCGACGCCCCCGTTATTCGGGGGCGTTTAGGACTGTACGGAGGTCGATTTGGACAAGAACATGAAAATCCTCATCGTGGACGATTTCTCGACGATGAGACGCATCATCAAGAACCTCCTGCGTGACTTGGGTTTCACCAATACCGCAGAGGCCGATGATGGCACCACCGCTCTACCCATGCTGCACAGTGGCAATTTCGATTTCCTGGTCACCGACTGGAACATGCCCGGCATGACCGGGATCGATCTGTTGCGCGCCGTGCGTGCCGACGAGCGCCTCAAGCACCTGCCGGTGCTGATGGTGACGGCCGAGGCCAAGCGTGACCAGATCATCGAAGCGGCCCAGGCCGGTGTGAATGGCTATGTGGTCAAGCCTTTCACCGCCCAGGTGCTCAAAGAGAAGATCGAGAAGATCTTCGAACGGGTCAACGGCTGATGCCAGTCGCGAGGACGCCATGGACCAGAAAGATTCCCAATCGGGAGACCTAGAGTCGACCCTGAAAAACCATGCGCGCGAGCTGGTCGAGACCCTTGAAAAAGGCAATTTCGGCGATGCCGTGCAACTCATCCACGAACTCAACAAGGTCCGTGACCGTGGGCTCTACCAGGAAGTCGGCAAGCTGACGCGCGAGCTGCACACCGCGATCGTCAACTTCCAGATCGACCCGCACCTGCCCCACGCCACCGAGGTCTCGCAGATCGCCGATGCCACCGATCGTCTCTCCTACGTGGTGAAGATGACGGAGAAGGCTGCCAACCGGACCATGGACCTGGTGGAGGAGAGCGCGCCGCTGCTCAACGGGCTGGGCGACGAAGCCCAGAGCCTGGGTGAGGAGTGGGGCCGTTTCATGCGTCGGGAAATTGGCGCGGATGCGTTCCGCGACCTGGCCAAGCGTATCGAGACCTTCCTTGCTCGCAGTCAACGCGACACCGAGCAGCTTTCGTCCAGAATGAACGACATCCTTCTCGCTCAGGACTACCAGGACCTGACCGGCCAGGTGATCAAGCGCGTTACCCAGTTGGTCACCGAAGTCGAGAGCAACCTGGTGAAACTGGTACTGATGGCCAGCGACGTCGATCGTTTCGCCGGCATCCAGCACGACCGTGCGGAGCTCGTGGCTGAAAAAGAAAAACAAAAAGAGCCTTCCAGGGGTGAAGGTCCGCAGATCAATGCCGATAAGCGTGATGATGTCGTGTCCGGTCAGGTCGATGTCGATGATCTGTTATCCAGCCTTGGATTCTAGGGAGCAACCGAATGAGCTTCGACGCCGATGAAGAAATCCTCCAGGACTTCCTGGTTGAGGCCGGCGAAATATTGGAGCAATTGTCCGAACAGCTGGTCGAGCTCGAGAGCCGTCCGGACGATATGGATCTGCTCAATGCCATTTTCCGCGGCTTCCACACGGTCAAGGGCGGTGCCGGTTTCCTCCAGCTGAATGCGCTGGTGGAGTGCTGCCACATCGCCGAGAACGTGTTCGACATCTTGCGCAAGGGCGAACGCCGCGTGACGGCGGAGCTCATGGACGTGGTCCTGCAGGCGCTGGACACGGTCAACGAGATGTTCAGCCAGGTGCGTGAGCGTGCCGAGCCGACGCCGGCCACTCCCGAGCTGCTCGCCGCCCTGGCGCGGCTGGCCGAGCCGGGTGGCGACGACGAGGAAGCGCCCGCCGCCGAGCCGGAGTACGAGCCCGAGCCTGAACCGGTCGCCGAGGCCGCTCCCGCCGCATCCGGCGACATCACCGACAGCGAGTTCGAGCAACTGCTGAACGTGCTCGACGCGCCTGCTGCCGAAAGCCCTGCATCTCCCGCGGCGGTCGCTGCCGGCAGCGACGAGATCAGCGACGACGAATTCGAAGCCTTGCTCGACCAGTTGCATGGCAAGGGCAAGTTCGTTGCCGAGCCGACCGAGGCCGCCGCACCGGCGAAGCCGGCCGCAGCCGCCCCCGCGCCTGCCGCACCGGTTGCCGGTGGGGGCGACGAGATCAGTGACGACGAGTTCGAAGCGCTGCTCGACCAGTTGCACGGCAAGGGCAAGTTCGCCGCGACGGAAGCCGCCGCACCGGCTGCCGCCGCGCCCGCCCCGCAGGCGGCTGCACCCGGCGCCGGCGACAACATCACCGACGACGAATTCGAAGCGCTGCTCGACCAGTTGCACGGCAAGGGCAAGTTCGTTGCCGAGGCTGCCGAGGTCGCGCCCGCCAAACCCGCGGCACCGGCCAAGCCCGCTGCCGCACCGGCCGCCAAGCCTGCTGCCGCCGCGAAGCCTGCGGCTCCGAAGGCCGCCGAGCCGCCCAAGCCTGCTGCCAAGCCCGCTGCGGCGCCTGCACCGGCGGCGGCCGACAAGGCCGCGTCTCCCGCCAGCGAAGCCGAGACCACGGTGCGCGTGGACACCGCGCGCCTGGACGAGATCATGAACATGGTCGGCGAGCTGGTGCTGGTGCGTAACCGCCTGGTGCGCCTCGGCCTGAACAGCGGCGACGAGTCCATGGCCAAGGCCGTGTCCAACCTCGACGTGGTCACCGCCGACCTGCAGACCGCCGTCATGAAGACGCGCATGCAGCCGATCAAGAAGGTCTTCGGCCGCTTCCCGCGCCTGGTCCGCGACCTGGCGCGCAACCTGAAGAAAGAGATCAACCTCGAGCTGGTGGGCGAGGAAACCGACCTCGACAAGAACCTGGTCGAAGCCCTGGCCGACCCGCTGGTCCACCTGGTGCGCAACGCCGTCGACCACGGCGTCGAGACGCCCGAGGAGCGCGAGGCCGCCGGCAAGCCGCGCACTGGCCGTGTGGTGCTCTCCGCCGAGCAGGAAGGCGACCACATCCTCCTGATGATCACCGACGACGGCAAGGGCATGGATGCCAACATCCTCCGCGCCAAGGCGGTGGAGAAGGGGTTGCTGGACAAGGACGCCGCCGACCGCCTTACCGATCTGGAGTGCTACAACCTGATCTTCGCCCCGGGCTTCTCGACCAAGACCGAGATCTCCGATGTCTCCGGCCGTGGTGTCGGCATGGACGTGGTGAAGACCAAGATTTCCCAGCTCAACGGCACGGTCAACGTGTTCTCGCAGAAGGGGCAGGGCTCGAAGATCGTCATCAAGGTGCCGCTGACCCTGGCGATCATGCCGACCCTGATGGTGATGCTGGCCAACCAGGCCTTCGCCTTCCCGCTGGTCAACGTCAACGAGATATTCCACCTCGACCTGTCGCGCACCAATGTGGTGGACGGCCAGGAAGTGGTGATAGTCCGCGACAAGGCACTGCCGCTGTTCTACCTCAAGCGCTGGCTGGTTCGCGATGCCGCCCACGAGGAACAGGGCGAAGGCCATGTGGTGATCCTCTCCGTGGGCACCCAGCGCATCGGCTTCGTGGTGGACCAGCTGGTCGGCCAGGAAGAGGTGGTGATCAAGCCCCTGGGCAAGATGCTCCAGGGCACGCCCGGCATGTCCGGCGCGACCATCACCGGTGATGGGCGCATCGCCCTGATTCTCGACGTGCCGAGCATGCTCAAGCGCTACGCGCGCCGCGGTTGATCGATTAGGCGGCCCGTCGGGCCGCCTGTTAGGAGTGTTTATGGCAGTCAAGGTTCTGGTGGTTGATGACTCCGGGTTCTTCCGTCGTCGCGTTTCGGAGATTCTGTCCGCCGACCCCAATATCCAGGTGATCGGTACCGCCACCAATGGCCGCGAGGCCATCGACCAGGCGCTGGCGCTCAAGCCGGACGTGATCACCATGGACTACGAGATGCCGATGATGGATGGCATCACTGCAGTGCGGCACATCATGCAGCGCTGCCCGACCCCCGTGCTGATGTTCTCCTCCCTGACCCACGAAGGCGCCCGGGTGACCCTGGACGCCCTGGACGCGGGTGCGGTGGATTTTCTGCCGAAGAACTTCGAGGACATCTCGCGCAACCCCGACAAGGTCAAGCAGTTGCTTTGCGAGAAGGTCCACAGCATCGCACGCAGCAACCGTCGCTACAGCAGCTACAGCCCGGCTCCGGCGGCCCCGACGCCGTCGCCGAGCCACGCCGCGCCCGCTCCGGCACCCTCGCGTCCCAGTGCCGGCGCTGCGCCTGCACCGGCCTCAAGCGCTGGCGGCTCCTCCAGCCCGAGCCCCAAGCGCAAGTCCTACAAGCTGGTGGCCATCGGTACCTCGACTGGCGGCCCGGTGGCCCTGCAGCGGGTGCTGACCCAGCTGCCCGGCAACTTTCCGGCGCCCATCGTCCTGATCCAGCACATGCCGGCCGCCTTCACCAAAGCCTTCGCCGAGCGCCTCGACAAGCTCTGCCGGATATCCGTCAAGGAGGCCGAGGACGGTGACGTGCTGCGCCCCGGCCTGGCGCTGCTGGCGCCCGGTGGCAAGCAGATGATGGTGGACGCGCGCGGCACCGTGCGCATCCTCCCCGGCGATGAACGCCTGAACTACAAACCCTGCGTGGACATCACCTTCGGTTCCGCGGCCAAGGCCTATAACGACAAGGTCCTGGCGGTGGTATTGACCGGCATGGGCGCCGATGGCCGTGAGGGCGCGCGCCTGCTCAAGCAGGGCGGCAGCCAGGTGTGGGCGCAGGATGAGGCCAGCTGCGTGATCTACGGCATGCCCATGGCCATCGTGAAGGCCAACCTGGCCGATGCCGTTTACGGGCTCGACGATATCGGCAGGCACATCGCCGAGGCGTGCCTGTAATGGAGAGCACGCTTCAATGGATGTACTGAGTCTCGTCGGGGTCATTCTCGCGCTCGTCGCGATCATCGGTGGCAACTACCTGGAAGGTGGGCACGCCGGGGCCTTGCTCAACGGCCCTGCGGCGCTGATCGTCATCGGCGGTACCCTCGGCGCGGCGTTCCTGCAGACCCCCATGAGCGTGTTCAAGCGCTCCCTGGTCGTCATCCGCTGGATCATCTTCCCGCCGCAGATCGACCTCGCCGGCGGCATCAACCGCGTGGTCGGCTGGAGCATGGCGGCGCGCAAGGAAGGCCTCCTGGGGCTCGAGCCCATCGCCGATTCCGAGCCCGACGCCTATGCCCGCAAGGGCCTCCAGCTGCTGGTGGACGGCGCCGAGCCGGAGGCCATCCGCAGCATCCTCGAAGTGGACCTCTACACCCAGGAAGCCCGCGACTTCCAGGCCGCCAAGGTGTTCGAGAGCATGGGCGGCTACGCTCCGACCATCGGCATCATCGGCGCGGTGATGGGCCTGATCCACGTGATGGGCAACCTGGCCGATCCCAGCCAGCTGGGCGGCGGTATCGCGGTGGCCTTCGTCGCCACCATCTACGGCGTCGGCTTCGCCAACCTGCTGCTGCTGCCCATCGGCAACAAGCTCAAGTCCATTGCCATGCGCCAGTCGCGCTACCGGGAAATGCTGCTCGAAGGCATCCTTTCCATCGGCGAGGGCGAGAACCCGCGCTCCATCGAGTTGAAGCTGCAAGGCTTCATGGACTGATGGAGGCGACATGGCCCGCAGACGTCATCAGGAAGAACACGAGAATCACGAGCGTTGGCTGGTCTCCTACGCCGACTTCATCACCCTGCTGTTCGCCTTCTTCGTGGTGATGTATTCCATCTCCTCGATCAACGAAGGCAAGTACAAGATCCTCTCGGAGAGCCTGACCGGGGTCTTCAACCAGCCGGACCGTTCCATCAAGCCGATACCCGTGGGCGAGGAGCGCCCGCGCACCACCGAGTCCGACAAATCCATGACCCAGGACTCCGGCAGCAGCGACGGCGACGCCAGTGATCCGCTGCGGGAAATCACCCGCAACATCAGCGATGCGTTCGGCGACCTGATCAAGGACGAACAGATGACGGTTCGCGGCAACGAGCTGTGGGTGGAGATCGAGTTGAACTCCAGCCTGCTGTTCCCCAGCGGCGACGCCATTCCGGCCAACGAAGCCTTCACCATCATCGAAAAGGTCGCGAAGATCCTCGCCCCCTACGAAAACCCGGTGCACGTGGAAGGTTTCACCGATAACCTGCCGATCAGCACGACGAACTATCCTTCCAACTGGGAGCTGTCTACGGCGCGGGCCGCGAGCATCGTGCGGATGTTGTCGATGGACGGTGTGAACCCGGCGCGGCTGGCGGCGGTCGGCTATGGCGAGTTCCAGCCGGTAGCCGACAACGCGACGGCGGAAGGGCGCGGGCGTAACCGGCGCGTGGTGTTGGTGATCTCCCGCAATCTGGACGTGCGTCGCGCGGTGAGCGGCGTCGGCAGTGCCAATGCGAAACCTGATGGCGCCTTGCAGCGTGCTGGCACGCAACCTGCACCGTCGCCAGCAGCGAGCCCCTCTGCAGAGGGGGGCGTCAATTCCCCGTCGCCGGCCCCCGCAGGCGGACAATGATTCTCGGCAAGGCGGCGTTTCTGCCGGGAGGATGAAGAAGATGAGAGTTTGGGCGGTAGCCAATCAAAAGGGTGGTGTAGGCAAGACCACCTCGTCGATCGCACTGGCGGGCCTGCTGGCCGACGCCGGCAAGCGCGTGGTCGTGGTCGACCTCGACCCCCACGGTTCGATGACCAGTTACTTCGGGCATGACCCGGATACCCTGGAGCACAGCTGCTTCGACCTGTTCCTGCACCAGGGCAACGTGCCGGATGGCCTGCCGCGCCAGTTGCTGCTGCAGACCAGCCACGAGCGCATTTCTCTGCTGCCTTCCAGTACCGCGCTGGCGACCCTGGAGCGCCAGTCTCCGGGGCAGAACGGCCTGGGCCTGGTGGTCGCCAAGAGCCTGGCGCAGCTGTGGCAGGAGTTCGACCACGCCATCATCGACAGCCCGCCGCTGCTGGGCGTGCTGATGGTCAACGCCCTGGCTGCCAGCCAGCAACTGGTGATCCCGGTGCAGACCGAGTTCCTCGCGGTGAAGGGCCTGGAGCGCATGGTCAGCACGCTGGCCATGATCAACCGCTCGCGCAAGCAGGCGCTGCCGTACACCATCGTCCCGACCCTGTTCGACCGCCGCACCCAGGCCTCCCTGAATACCCTGCGGGTGCTGCGCAACTCCTATCCCGAGCACCTGTGGCCGGCCTATATCCCGGTGGACACCCGCCTGCGCGATGCCAGCCGCGCCGGGGTCACGCCTTCGCAGTACGATTCCAACAGCCGTGGGGTGATCGCCTACCGTGCGCTGCTCAAGCATCTGCTCAGCCAGCAACTGGCCGCCCAGGTAGCCTGAAATGAGCGTCTATGCTGAATTGCATCCCTCAAGTCGCGCGGCCTTGCTGCCGATAGACTCTGGAGTCCACTCCTGCAGGTCCCATCAATGAGCCGTACCGTCGCCACCGCCACAAGGCCGCAGCTGGCCTTGCAGTCCTACCTCGATTCCCTGTTGCAGGAAGCGACGATCGAACTCGCCGACAGCATCACCCTGGACGAGTTCGAGGCAGCGGTGCTGGAAGAGCAGGTCCGCGATGCCCGCCTGATGACCGCCAAGCCGGTGATCGCGGCCGTGCCATCGCCTGCGCCCGTGGCGGCTCCTTCGGTGGTCGCCGCTGCGGTCGCGGCGCCGGCACCCGTTGCCAGGCCGGTGATCGAGGCCGCGCCGTTGCGTACGCTGGTCGCCGCGCCAACCGAGCTGCGTACCGAGGCCGTGCCCGCCGCCCCCGTGGCGCCGGCCGCTCCCGTCGCTCCCGTCGCCCGCCCCAGCCTGGTCGAGCCGGTCGCCGAGCTCAAGGCTGTCAACGCGCCGCTGCTCGACAGCGAGCCGATGTCCTTCGACGAGCGTCCGAGCTGGGCCGAAGAGCCGTTCGAGTGCCTGCTGTTCGACGTGGCCGGCCTCACGCTCGCGGTCCCGTTGGTCTGCCTGGGCTCCATCTACCCCCTGGCCGGCCAGGAGCTGACCCCGCTGTTCGGCCAGCCCGACTGGTTCCTCGGCATCCTGCCGAGCCAGGCCGGCAACCTGAAGGTGCTCGACACCGCGCGCTGGGTCATGCCGGACCGTTACCGCGATGATTTCCGCGAAGGCTTGCAGTACGTTATCTCCGTCCAGGGCTACGAATGGGGCCTGGCCGTCCACCAGGTGAGCCGCTCCATCCGCCTGGACCCGAGCGAGATCAAATGGCGCACCCAGCGCACCCAGCGTCCCTGGCTCGCCGGTACCGTGATCGAACACATGTGCGCGCTGCTGGATGTCTCCGCGCTGGCCGAACTCATCGCCAGCGGCGCCGTCAAGAAGATGTCGCTCAACTGAATGCCGGCGCCTCGCACGAGCGAGGCGCCCAGGTTTGTAAAAAAGCGGGCAGAACCCGCGAACGCCGCCCCGGGCGGTTCTAGAAGAGGCTAGGGAACATGAAGAAATCGTCAGGGCAAGGTTCCGAAGATCCCATCCTGCAATGGGTGACTTTCCGCCTGGACAACGAGACCTACGGCATCAACGTGATGCAGGTCCAGGAAGTGCTGCGCTACACCGAGATCGCGCCGGTCCCGGGTGCCCCGAGCTACGTGCTGGGCATCATCAACCTGCGCGGTAACGTCGTCACCGTGATCGACACCCGCCAGCGCTTCGGCCTGGATTCGGCCTCGGTCACCGACAACACCCGCATCGTCATCATCGAGGCGGACAAGCAGGTGGTGGGCATCCTCGTCGACAGCGTCGCCGAAGTGGTCTACCTGCGTCAGTCCGAGGTCGAGACCGCGCCCAACGTGGGCAACGAGGAATCGGCCAAGTTCATCCAGGGCGTCTGCAACAAGAATGGCGAGCTGCTGATCCTGGTCGAGCTGGACAAGATGATGAGCGAAGAAGAGTGGTCGGAGCTGGAGAGCATCTGACGTGCTGATCGAGATCGCGCTGGCGGTCCTGGCGGTCGCCTGTGCAGCCCTCGCAGTCACCTGCGTGCGGCTGCAGAAAGGGCAGCGCCTGGCCGCCGAGGAGCAGGCCAGGCGGGACGCCGTGCGCGATCAGCGGATCAAGGAGCTCGCCCGGCGGCTCGACGCCTACCTCAGCGGCAGCATCCGCATGGGGGAGGAGTTGCATGAGCTGCGCCGGGTGGTGGCGCCGCTGCCCGACAAGGTCAGCCAGATCGAGCAGCGCGATCCCAGCAGCCTGTCCTTCACCCAGGCCGCGCGGCTTGCCGGCATGGGCGCCAGCGTCGACGACCTCACCCATTCCTGCGGCCTCACCCAGGCCGAGGCCGAGCTGGTCAGCAAGCTGCAACTCGCCCGCAAGCAGAAGCAGGGCTGAGCCCCGCTAACTCCCTCCCGGTCTAACCACCCCATCCCCTCTGAACCAATAGTTCCAAGGCCTGCTCCGGTCGCTGCCTAAGCTCAAGGCTCGGGTATCGATTCCGCGAGGTCTGCCATGCGACTTCTGCCGCTCCTGCTGTTGTGCGTCCTGCCGTTGGCCTTGGCCGAGGAAGCGCCCCTGAGCGTCAAGGGGGCGACCACGGTGAATGTGCTCCAGGCCAAGCGGCTGTACGACTACGGCGCCCTGTTCATCGATGTGCGGCCTTCGGCGGAATGGAGCTGGGGCCATGTGCATGGCGCCGTGCACCTGGACCTGGCCGATCGCTTCGCCGGCCTGGCGATGCCCCACTGGCCCCGGCATGTGCCGCTGGTGATCTATTGCGACAGCGACGTCTGCCCGAGAGGCGCCTTGGCGGCGCAGCTTGCGGTGAGCTGGGGCTACAAGCAGGTGTTCTATTTCCGTGATGGCTACTTCGCCTGGCAGTTGCTCGACTTCCCGCTGGGCAAGGGCGTCGAGGGCGAGGTGCTGGCCTTCAGCCCCTAGGGCCGCCCAGCAACGGCACCGCTGGGGTGACGTCGCGCTCGCCATCGGCGACGAAGCCTGCCGGGCACTTGCCCTTGAGGTACCAGGCGAAGGCGATGATCTCGGCGATGGTGCGATAGAGCGCCTCGGGAATGGCCTCGCCCAACTCCATGCGCGCCAACAGGCGCACCAGCTCGGCGTTCTCGTAGATCGGCACTTCGTACTCCCGCGCGATGGCGAGGATCGCTTCCGCCAGTTCGTCGTCGCCCTTGGCGGTCAGGCTGGGGGCGGTGGCGCCGTCGTAGGAGAGGGCGATGGCCTGGCGTGGCTGCTTGGCCTGGGTCATTGCGGTGTGCTCCGGCTGCGGGGGAAGGGCAGGGCGTTCATGCGGTCTCGTCCACCCAGCGCTGTTGCAGGTTGGTGCGCGGGCCTTGCGGCGGTATGCCCTGGCGGCAGGCCAGTTCGCTGACTTCGAGGCCGGCGGACACCAGGCGCTCACGCAGGTTGGGCAATTCACCATCGATCAGGCTCGCGGTGCGCGCACGCTCGGCCCAGAGCTGGCTGGAGATGGCGCCGCGTATCAGTTGCGCCTGTACCTGCAGCGGCCCCAGGGGCTCCATGTCGAAGGCCAGCTCGATGCGCCACAGGGTCTCCTTCTGTTCTTCCTTGCGCTTCTGCGGGGTCTGCTCCTGCTGCACCTTCACCTGCAGGGGCACGATGTCCTGGTTGTTGCGCATGGGCAGTTCCAGCTGCCAGGTGGTGAGCAGGTTGCCCTCGGGGGTCATCTGCGACTGGGCGAGGCTCGACAACTGGTGGGTCTGCAGGCGCGAGACCGCGGCCGCCGCCATCTTCAGCAGCAGCTCCAGGTCGCCTTCGCCCTCGGCCTGCTGCGCCAGGCGCGAGGGCAGGGGGAAGCTCAGGGCCTGTTGCCGGGCGCTGGCCTGGCCGAGCGAGCCCAGGGCGCTGCGGATGAAGGCCGGCAGGGCCTGGGCCATGGCGTTGCTGGCGCCGGCGGTGGGCAGCGCGGCCGGGCCGTTGGGCAGATTGGGCAGCAGTTGGGCGATCAGGCGCAGCAGGTTGCCCTTGATGTCCTGGCCCAGGGCTGCCCCATGGCCGGCCAGCAGGCGCGCCTCCAGCAGGGCGCCGCTGTTCTCCACGGCCTTGGCCAGCAGCTTGGCGTCACTGAGCTGGGAGACGTCGGGCAGGCTCGCCAGCAGGCGGTCGACGGTGCCGCGCAGGTTGGTCGGGAGCTCGTCGCCCATGCCCTTGAGTGCCTGCACCAGGCCCTCCAGCGAACCCTGTCGGCTCTGCTGGGTCGCGAGCTGCTGGGTGAGGGCGAGCTGGTCGAGCTGGGCGGACAGGGGCAGGAACTGCAGGGACTGGCTGCTCTGCACCTGGGCGCTGAGCAGGCTGCCAATGGGCAGCGGAAGCGGGCCTTCCACCGCCATCTGACGACCGGCCAGCGGTGTGTTGATCAGGTTGATCAGGGAGCGGTAGACGGTACTGCGGGCCTTGGCCAGTTGCTCGCTGGAGACCACCTTGCCCTGTACCAGGGTGCCCACCGGCAACTGGTCCAGGTCGATGCTGTCCAGTACGGCGGTGCCGCCGGGCTGCAGGGCCACCATCAGTCGGGTTTCCGAGACGGCGGTGACGTTGAGCAGGCTGCCCTGGGCCAGTGGGCGGTTGCTGCTGGCTTCCACCGTGGCTTGCTGGCCACCGTTCAGGGTGAGCTTGAGCAGCACCTGGAAACTGTTCTGTGCGTTTTCCTTGACGCTGACCACTTCGGCGTCCGCGCTGTCACCCGCTGCGAGCAGCCCGCCGATCGGTTGCAGCAGCTTCACGGCGGCTTCCGCAACCGTCTGCACGGGGCGGCTGGCCGCCGGGGTGGCACTGATGGGGCGCGAGGAACTGATCTCGGTCATCAAGGGTAACAACCTGTTGAAAAGCCCCCTTCGGGGGCCGTGGTGGACATGTATAATGCCGCCCCGTCCGGGCCGGGCGCCGAACTCGTGCGCACCTGAGTATAGCGGCCGACACCTCCATGACTTGAGTTCCCCCAGGGTATCCGTTGCCGTGACCAGTCCTTATCTCGAGACCCACGACCTCGCCTGCGAGCGCGACTGGCGGATGCTGTTCGAGCGGCTCGACCTGCGCCTGGGGCACGGCGAGATGCTGCAGGTCGCCGGCCCCAACGGCAGTGGCAAGACCAGCCTGTTGCGCCTGCTCTGCGGGCTCATGCAGCCGACCGCCGGCGAGGTGCGCCTGAAAGGCGTGGCCCTCGCCGGGCAGCGCGGCGAACTCGCCCGCGAACTGCTGTGGATCGGCCACGCCGCGGGCATCAAGGGCCTGCTCAGCCCCGAGGAGAACCTCGCCTGGCTCTGCGCCCTGCACCAGCCGGCCAGCCGCGATGCCATCTGGCAGGCGCTGGAGGCGGTGGGCCTGCGCGGCTTCGAGGACGTTCCCTGCCATACCCTGTCCGCCGGCCAGCAGCGCCGCGTGGCCCTGGCGCGCCTGTACCTCGACGCGCCGCCGCTGTGGATCCTCGACGAACCCTTCACCGCCCTCGACAAGCAGGGCGTGGCGCAACTTGAGGAACACCTGGCCCAGCATTGCGATGCGGGCGGCCTGGTGGTCTTCACCACCCACCACAGCATGGCCCGTGTCCCCGCCGGCTACCGCGAACTCGACCTCGGACGGCGCGCCGCATGATCCGTGTATTCGGCCTGGTGGTCGCTCGCGAAGCGCGCCTGCTGTTCCGCCGACCGGCGGAGCTGGCCAACCCCCTGGTGTTCTTCGCTATCGTCATCGCCTTGTTCCCCCTGGCCGTCGGCCCTGAGACGCAATTGTTGCAAAGCCTTTCTCCGGGGCTGGTCTGGGTGGCGGCCCTGTTGGCCGTCCTGCTCTCGCTGGACGGGCTTTTCCGCAGTGATTTCGAGGATGGATCGCTGGAACAGTGGGTCGTTTCGCCGCACCCCCTGCCGCTTCTGGTTTTGGCCAAGGTACTGGCACACTGGCTTTTTTCCGGGCTGGCACTGGTGCTGCTGGCGCCCTTGCTGGCGCTGATGCTGGGCCTGCCTGCGCGCTGTTTGCCGGTGCTGCTCGGTTCGTTGCTGTTGGGTACGCCGGTGCTGAGCCTGCTCGGTGCGGTCGGCGCTGCCCTGACCGTTGGTCTCAAGCGCGGCGGGCTGTTGCTGGCGCTGTTGATCCTGCCCCTGTACATCCCGGTGCTGATCCTTGGCAGCGGGGCGCTACAGGCGGCCCTGCAAGGACTGCCGGCGGTGGGCCACCTGTTGTGGCTGGCCTGCCTCACCGCCCTGGCGGTGACCCTGACTCCCTTTGCCATAGCCGCCGGCCTGACCATCAGCGTCGGCGAATAAGAAACAGAGTTGCCTGACCATGAGAAAGCTGTTGAAGAACGTAGCGAGCGCAGCCGAGACAAGGCGAAAGCAGGCGAGGGCGCGGAGCTTGGTCGCCCTGAATGAGCAGCCCGAGCCTGCTTTCAACGCAGTAACGGCAAGCGCAGTAGTTTTGAGGCAGCCTTCATGAACTGGACCTGGTTCCACAAGCTGGGTTCGCCCAAATGGTTCTACGAGATCAGCGGTCGCTGGCTGCCCTGGTTCGCCTGGGCTGCGGGCATCCTGATCCTCGTCGGCCTGGTCTGGGGCCTGGCCTTCGCACCGCCGGACTACCAGCAGGGCAACAGCTTCCGCATCATCTACATCCACGTGCCGGCCGCCTTCCTGGCGCAGTCCTGCTACGTGATGCTGGCCGTGTGCGGCGTGGTCGGCCTGGTGTGGAAGATGAAGCTCGCCGACGTCGCCCTGCAGGCCGCCGCGCCCATCGGCGCCTGGATGACCGCCATCGCGCTGCTCACCGGGGCCATCTGGGGCCGCCCGACCTGGGGCGCCTGGTGGGTGTGGGATGCCCGACTGACGTCGATGCTCATCCTCCTTTTCCTCTACTTCGGTGTCATTGCCCTGGGCCAGGCGATCAGCAATCGTGACAGCGCCGCCAAGGCCTGCGCGGTGCTGGCCATCGTCGGCGTGATCAACATCCCGATCATCAAGTACTCGGTGGAGTGGTGGAACACCCTGCACCAGCCGGCCACCTTCACCGTCACCGAGAAACCGGCCATGCCTGCCGAGATGTGGGTGCCGCTGCTGATCATGGTGCTGGGCTTCTACTGCTTCTTCGCCGCCGTGCTGATGGTGCGCATGCGCCTGGACGTGCTGCGCCGCGAGGCGCGGGCCAGCTGGGTCAAGGCCGAAGTGAAGGCGCTGGTGGAGAAGGCATCGTGAATTTCGCTACGTTCGGCGAGTTCCTCGCCATGGGCCATCACGGCCTCTATGTCTGGACCGCCTACGGCATCAGCCTGGCGATCCTGATCCTCAACGTCGCGCTGCCGCTGATGGCGCGCCGTCGCTACCTGCAAGACGAGGCGCGCCGTTTGCGCCGGGAGGAGTCGAAGTGAATCCGGTCCGCAAGAAGCGCCTGTTCATCATCCTGGCCATCCTGGCCGGTGTGGGAATCGCCGTGGCGCTGGCGTTGTCGGCGCTGCAACAGAACATCAACCTGTTCTACACACCCACGCAGATCGCCAACGGCGAAGCGCCGAAGGACACCCGCATCCGCGCGGGCGGCATGGTGCGCGATGGCTCGGTACAGCGCTCGCAGGATTCCCTGGAGGTGCAGTTCGTGGTCACCGACTTCGCCAAGGACGTGACCATCCGCTACCACGGCATCCTCCCCGACCTGTTCCGCGAAGGGCAGGGCATCGTCGCCCTGGGCAAGCTGGACGCCGATGGCGTGCTGGTGGCCGATGAAGTGCTGGCCAAGCACGACGAGAAATACATGCCGCCGGAAGTGACCAAGGCGTTGAAAGAAAGCGGCCAGATGGCCCCTGCGAAGAAAGAGGGCTGATTCCATGATTCCCGAACTCGGCCACCTGGCCCTGATCCTCGCCCTGTGCATGGCCGCCGTGCAGGCGACCCTGCCGCTGATCGGCGCCTGGCGCGGTGATCGCCAGTGGATGAGCCTGGCCCAGCCCGCCGCCTGGGGGCAGTTCGCCTTCCTGGCGTTCGCCTTCGGCTGCCTCACCTACGCCTTCATGGTCGACGACTTCTCCGTCTCCTACGTCGCCAGCAACTCCAACAGCGCGCTGCCCTGGTACTACAAGTTCAGCGCCGTGTGGGGCGCCCATGAGGGCTCGCTGCTGCTCTGGGCGCTGATCCTCGGCGGCTGGACCTTCGCCGTGTCGGTGTTCTCCCGGCAGCTGCCGGAGGTGATGCTGGCCCGCGTGCTCGCGGTGATGGGCATGATCAGCATCGGCTTCCTGTCGTTCCTGATCATCACCTCCAACCCCTTCAACCGCCTGCTGCCGAACATGCCGGCCGACGGCAACGACCTCAACCCGCTGCTGCAGGACTTCGGCCTGATCGTCCACCCGCCGATGCTCTACATGGGCTACGTGGGCTTCTCGGTCGCCTTCGCCTTCGCCATCGCCGCACTGCTCGGCGGCCGCCTCGACGCCGCCTGGGCGCGCTGGTCGCGCCCGTGGACCATCATCGCCTGGGCCTTCCTCAGCGTCGGTATCGTGCTCGGCTCCTGGTGGGCCTACTACGAGCTCGGCTGGGGCGGCTGGTGGTTCTGGGACCCGGTGGAAAATGCCTCCTTCATGCCCTGGCTGGTGGGCACCGCGCTGATCCACTCCCTGGCGGTGACCGAGAAGCGCGGCGTGTTCAAGAGCTGGACGGTGCTGCTGGCCATCGCCGCCTTCTCCCTCAGCCTGCTGGGTACCTTCCTGGTCCGTTCCGGCGTGCTGACCTCCGTGCATGCCTTCGCCTCGGACCCGGAGCGCGGCGTGTTCATCCTGATCTTCCTGCTGATGGTGGTGGGCGGCTCGCTGGCCCTGTTCGCCGTCCGCGCGCCGGTGGTCAAGAGCCAGGTGGGCTTCGCCCTGTGGTCCCGCGAAACCCTGCTGCTGGTGAACAACCTGGTGCTGGTGGTGGCCGCCTCGATGATTCTCCTCGGCACTCTCTACCCCCTGGTGCTGGACGCCATCTCCGGCGCCAAGCTGTCGGTGGGCCCGCCGTACTTCAACGCCCTGTTCGTGCCGCTGATGGCGCTGCTGATGGTGGTCATGGCGGTCGGCGTGCTGGTGCGCTGGAAGGACACCCCGATTAAGTGGCTGCTGGGCATGCTCGGGCCGGTGCTGATCGGCAGCCTGGTGCTCGGCATGCTTGGCGCGTTCATCTATGGCGACTTCCACTGGGCGGTGCTGGCGGTGTTCGCCCTGGCCGCCTGGGTGGTGTTGGCCGGCGTGCGCGACCTGCTCGACAAGACCCGCCACAAGGGCCTGATCAAGGGCGCCCGCAGCCTGACCCGCAGCTACTGGGGCATGCAACTGGCCCACGCCGGCATCGCCGTGTGCGCCCTGGGCGTGGTGCTTTCCAGCCAGTACAGCGCCGAGCGCGACCTGCGCCTCGCTCCGGGCGAGTCCGTGGAACTGGGTGGTTATCGCTTCGTGTTCGAGGGCGCCGCCCACCACGAGGGCCCCAACTTCACTTCCGACAAGGGCACCGTGCGCGTGCTTGACGGCGACCGCGAGATTTCCGTGCTGCACCCGGAGAAGCGCCTGTACACCGTGCAGCAATCGATGATGACCGAGGCGGGCATCGATGCCGGCCTGACCCGCGACCTCTACGTGGCCCTGGGCGAACCCCTGGGCGACGGTGCCTGGGCCGTGCGCGTGCACGTCAAGCCCTTCGTCCGCTGGATCTGGCTCGGCGGCCTGCTGATGGGCCTGGGTGGCGTGCTGGCAGCGTTCGACCCGCGCTACCGGGTCAAGGTGAAGACCCGCGTGCGTGACGCACTGGGCATGGCTGGAGCGCAAGCATGAAGCGCCTGATCCTGTTGCTGCCCCTGGTGATCTTCCTGGGTGTGGCGGTATTCCTCTATCGCGGCCTGTTCCTCGACCCGGCCGAGCTGCCTTCGGCGCTGATCGGCAAGCCCTTCCCGGCCTTCTCCCTGCCGTCCGTGGACGGCTCGCGCACCCTCAGCGAGGCCGACCTCAAGGGCAAGCCGGCGCTGGTCAACGTCTGGGGCACCTGGTGCATCTCCTGCCGGGTCGAGCACCCGGTGCTGAACAAGCTGTCGCAGATGGGCGTGGTCATCCACGGCGTCAACTACAAGGACGACAACGCCGCCGCGCTGAAATGGCTGAAGGAGTTCCACAACCCCTACCAGCTGGACATCCGTGACGAGCAGGGTGGCCTCGGGCTGGACCTGGGCGTCTACGGTGCCCCCGAGACCTTCCTGATCGACAAGGACGGCATCATCCGCCACAAGTTCGTCGGCGTGATCGACGAAGTCGTCTGGCGCGAGCAACTGGCGCCGTTGTACCAGGCCCTGGTCGACGAGGCCGGCCAATGAAGCGCCTGCTCGCCACCCTGGCTCTCGGCCTCGCCCTCACCGGCGTGGCCCGCGCGGCCATCGACACCTACGAGTTCAAGGACGAGGCCGAGCGCGAGCGTTTCCGCGTGCTCACCGAGGAGCTGCGCTGCCCCAAGTGCCAGAACCAGAACATCGCCGACTCCAACGCCCCCATCGCCACCGACCTGCGCCGCGAGATCTTCCGCATGCTGGAAGAGGGCAAGGGCGACGACGAGATCGTCGACTACCTGGTCGCCCGCTACGGCGACTTCGTGCGCTACAAGCCGCCGGTCAACGGCCGCACCCTGCTGCTCTGGTACGGCCCGGCGGGCCTGCTGGTGGGCGGCCTGCTGGTGCTCGGGGTGATCGTGCTGCGCCGCCGCCGCGTCGAGAACGCCCCCGGCGACGCACTGCTTTCCAGCGATGAGCGCGCCCGCCTGGATGCGCTGCTCAACCAAGAGACTCAGGACAAGAACCACTGATGATCGATTTCTGGCTCGCCGCCGGCCTGCTCCTGCTGGTCGCCCTCGCATTCCTGCTGATCCCCGTGTTGCGTGGCCGCAAGGCCCAGGCCGAAGAGGATCGCACCGCACTCAACGTCGCCCTGTACCAGGAGCGCCTGGCCGAACTCCAGGGCCAGCGCTCCGCCGGCACCCTCACCGAGGAGCAGCTCGAGGCCGGCCGTGCCGAAGCCGCGCGTGAGCTGCTGGCCGACACCGAGGGCGCCGACACCGGCCGCAGCTCGCGCCTGGGCAAGGCCTTGCCGCTCGCTGCCGCGCTGGCCGTGCCGCTGTTGGGCATCGGCCTGTACCTGCATTGGGGCGCCAGCGACAAGGTCGAGCTGGCCCGTGAGATGCGCGAGCAGCCGCGCACCATCGAAGAGATGACCGCGCGCCTGGAGAAGGTCGTGCAGGCGCAGCCGGATTCCGCCGAAGGCTGGTATTTCCTCGGCCGTACCTACATGGCCCAGGAGCGTGCCGGCGATGCCGCCAGGGCCTACGAGCGCGCCGTGCAGGTCGCCGGCCGCCAGCCCGAGCTGCTGGGGCAGTGGGCCCAGGCGTTGTATTTCGCCAGCCAGAAGCGCTTCACCCCCGAGGTGCAGGCGCTGACCGAAGAGGCCTTGAAGGCCGATGCCAACGAAGTCACCAGCCTTGGCCTGCTGGGCATCGCCGGCTTCGAGGAGGGCCGCTTCAAGGACGCCATCGGCTACTGGGAGCGCCTGATCGCGGTGTTGCCGCAGGATGATCCGTCCCGCGGCGCCCTGCAGGGCGGCATCGAGCGTGCCCGCGAGAAGCTCGCCGAGAGCGGTGAAACGCTGCCGGAACGCGATACCGTCACCAAGTCCATGCCGCAGCTGAAGGTCCGTGTCGACCTGGCCGCCGCGCTCAAGGACAAGGTGCAGCCGGGGGATGCGGTGTTCATCTTCGCCCGCGCCGCCGAAGGCCCGCCCATGCCGCTGGCCGTCAAGCGCCTGACGGTGAAGGACCTGCCGGCCGAGGTGGTGCTCAGCGACGCCGATGCGATGATGCCGCAGCTGAAGATCTCCAACTTCGCCCAGGTGCAGCTGGTGGCGCGCATCTCCCGCGAGGGCAATGCCAAGGCAGGCGAATGGATCGGACGCAGCCCGGCGTTGTCTAGTGCTGTGCAGGAGCAGCAGCGCCTGACCATCGACAGCCCGGACCAGCCCTGATCCATCGACCGAGAGCACGCAGCCATGAATTCGACCCTTCGACTTTCCCTTGCCTGCCTGCTCCTCGGTCTCGCCGGCTGCTCCTTGCAGCCGCCAGCGCCCGAGCACGGCGGCGGGCCTGCCGCGCCGCAACAGCTGCCGCCGCCCGGCCAGCAGAACCGTGCGCCAGTGACGCCGTCCCAGCCGCTGCCGCCCAAGGTCACGCGCATGAAGAGCCACCCGCGCTACGCGCCGCCGCCCGGCGCTGCCTGCTACTGGGACACGGCGCTCGGCGTGTACGTGCTCGAGGGCGAGCAGGACCTCTATTACCGCGAGCGCACCTACTACCACTGGGACCAGGGCTGGCATTGGTCCAACAGCCCCAACGGCCCCTGGCAACCCACCGATTCCAGCGGCGTGCCCGCCGGCCTCGGGCGTCGCCATCCCTGAGCCCGCTCGCGCGTCCTGACGCGCGGTCATGCCGTTCCGACCACCGTCACCACGGCGCGTGGACAGCCTGGCAGCCCTTGTGTACTGTGCTGGCGTTCTGCCATTTGGAGCACAAGGATGTTCGCTCGCATCGCCCTGGCCTTTCTGGCCATGCTCATCGCCCAGCCGGTTCTCGCCCAGGTCTACCAGTGGCGCGACGAACAGGGGAAGGTGCATTTCACCGATACCCCGCCACCGGAAAGCCGCAATGTCACCGAGCAGAAGCTGCAGGTGAACACCATCCAGGGCCTGGACGACTCCGAGCTCCAGCGCACCTCCTCGCGCAGCTCCCTGTTCGAGGACGACGAGGAAGAGCTGAACCCCGGGCAACTGCACCAGAAAGGCATGGTGCAATGTGCCGCCGCCATCCGCCGCATGCCGTCGCTGATCACCGAAACGCAGAAGATCGGTCGCGAGGCCGTGCGCCAGAAGCGCGCCACCCAGGCCCAGTTGGACGACGCCATGTACAAGATGGACACGGCCTACAAGGAGATGAAACGCAACGAGAAGGCCTGCGCGAGCGACTACGCCAAGGGCGGCACGGCGCGCCTGGCGGTCAACTGCCTGGCCGATACCGATGACGTGATGAGCTTCGGCCTGTGCATGAAGTTCGGCGAGTGGGCCAGCACCTTCGGGCAGTGAGGCCGGCGGTTCCGGCCTGATCCACAAAGCAGAACGGCGACCCGAGGGTCGCCGTTTTCGTGTCTGCCGCCCGGCTTACTGGCCGGTGTAGACCTGGTCGAAGACGCCACCGTCGTTGAAGTGGGTCTTCTGCACGTCACGCCAGTCGCCGAAGGTCTTCTCCACGGAGAGGAATTCGACCTTGGGGAAGCGGTCGGCGAACTTGGCGAGGATCTCCGGGTTGCGCGGGCGCAGGTAGTTGTTGGCGGCGATGGTCTGGCCCTCGTCGCTCCACAGGTACTTCAGGTACGCCTCGGCGGCCTCGCGAGTGCCTTTCTTGTCGACCACCTTGTCGACCACGGCCACCGGCGGCTCGGCTTCGGCGGAGACGCTCGGGTAGACCACCTCGAAGCCGCCACGGCCGAATTCGCGGGCGATCATCTCGGCTTCGTTCTCGAAGGTCACCAGTACGTCGCCGATCTGGTTCTGGATGAAGGTGGTGGTGGCGGCGCGGCCACCGGTATCGAGCACCGGCGCCTGCTTGAACAGCTTGCCGACGAACTCCTTGGCCTTGTTCTCGTCACCACCGTTCTTCAGCACGTAGCCCCAGGCGGAGAGGTAGGTGTAACGGCCGTTGCCGGAGGTCTTGGGGTTGGGCACCACCACCTGGACGCCGTCCTTGAGCAGGTCCGGCCAGTCCTTCAGACCCTTGGGGTTGCCCTTGCGCACGATGAACACGGTGGCGGAGGTGAAGGGGGCGCTGTTGTTCGGCAGGCGCTCGGCCCAGTTCTGCGGCACCAGGCCGCCGTTGTCGGCCAGGGCGTTGATGTCGGTGGCCTGGTTCATGGTGATGACGTCGGCGGGCAGGCCGTCGATCACGGCACGGGCCTGCTTGCTGGAGCCACCGTGGGACATCTGCAGGGTGATGTTCTCGCCTTTCTCCTGCTGCCAGTGCTTCTGGAAGGCGGCGTTGTAGTCCTTGTAGAAGTCGCGCATCACGTCATAGGAGACGTTGAGCAGGGTGGGGGCGGCCTGGGCCGCGGTGGCCAGGGCCAGGCCCGCTGCCAGCAGCGAAGCGGAGAACAGACGTTTCACGGATCGTTCCTTCTAGGGGGTGAGGGCAAGGGAATATAGCGGTGTGCCATATATTCTTTTAAATACTGAAAACGAATTTGCTTATTCTCAGGCCAAGGCCTGCAGGGCGCCAAGCAGATTCTCGCGCGCCGGCTGCTCCCAGCGTTGCGCGAGCGGGGTCTTGTGGTAGAGGCGGGGCATGTCCAGCAACTGCTTCAGCAGCTTGCTGCGCCCGGCTCGGAACAGCGGTTCCGGCACCCATTCGTACTCGGCGCGCACGGCCTTTTCGTAGGCGTCGTAGACCTCCTTCGGGGCTGCCAGGATCGACAGGTCCAGGTCCACCACCAGCTCGGCGTCACCGGCACGCGGCGGTTCCATGTGGCGGGTGGCGAGGATCAGCCCGCGGAGCGCCTCGCCGTGCTCGCCAAGCCCGGCCTGGAGCAGCCAGGCGACCGTCTGCTCGGCACTGGCGGCCTCGTTGTCCTGGCGCTTCGGGTCGTACACCAGGTCGTGGGTCCAGAGCGCCAGCTCGACCCGGTCGGGGTGGTCCGCCAGGTGGCTCCATTCGTCGAAGTGGCCCAGGCAGGCGCTGATGTGGGCGGTGCTGTGGTACTGGCGCTGGGGCGCACCGTAGGCCTCGCGCAGCTGATCGAAGCTGCCTTCGGGCGCGGGCGCGCCCAGGCGCAGCCAGAGGGCGTCCCAACGTGCCTGGTCAAGGTGTTCCATGTTCGCCTCCTCGCGGGAAAAGCGGGTTGCCGCAGCGGCTGCAGAAGCTCGCGGCGGATTCGTGGCTGCGCTTGCGGCAGGTGGCGCACTCCCGGTCCAGCTGTCCGTCCTGGCGCATGGCGTTGGCCAGTTCGGCGCTGAAGATACCGGTGGGCACGGCGATGATCGAGTAGCCGGTGATCATCACCAGGCTGGCCACTGCCTGGCCCAGTGGCGTTTTCGGGGTGATGTCGCCGAAGCCGACGGTGGTCAGGGTCACCACCGCCCAATAGATGCTGGTGGGAATGCTGGTGAAACCGTTCTCCGGGCCTTCGATCACGTACATCAACGCGCCGAACACCACCACCAATGTCGAGACGCTGAGCAGGAACACCGCGATCTTCTGCCGGCTGCCGCGCAGCGCGCTGAGCAGGAAGTTCGCCTGCACCAGGTAATGGCGCAGCTTGAAGATGCGGAACACCCGCACCAGGCGCAGGGCGCGGACGATCAACAGGTACTGGGCATCCGGGTAGAAGAGCGCGACCACCCCGGGGATGATCGCCATCAGGTCCACCAGGCCGAAGAAGCTGAAGACGTAGCGCAGCGGCTTCGGCGCGCTGTACAGGCGCAGCAGGTATTCCGCGATGAACAGCGCGGTGATCGCCCACTCGAGCCCGGACAGCAGGCCGGCGTGGCGACGGTGGATGTGCTCGACGCTGTCCAGCAGCACGATGGCCAGGCTGGCCAGGATCAGCCAGATGAGCCTGGTGTCGAAGCGCCGCCCGGCCGGGGTGTCGGCCTGGAAGATGATGCTGTACAGACGCTCGCGCCTGCTGTGTGCCTCGGCCATGGAGTCCTCCTCAGGAGACGAACCTTAGCAGAGCCGCCCTTTCAGTGGCGCAGGTGGGTGGGGCGCGGCCGCGTGCCGTTCTGGCGCAGCAGGCGGCCGCCGGCGATCACCAGCCAGCAGGCGAGGATGAAGGGCGCGGTCATGGCGGGCAGGCCGAAGGTGGCGAAGCCGGGTTGCAGCAGCACGCCGAGGGCGACGCCGATGACGACCACCGGCAGGCTGGCCAGGCGCTTGCCCAGGGCGATGCCGATGAGCACGCCGTTGAGGCTGAACAGGCCGGCCAGCAGCGTGTCGGTGGGCAGTTTCAGGCAGAGGCCCAGTGCCAGCGCCAGGGCGCTGCCGAACGACGCCCAGAGCGCCACCCGCCAGGAGGCCAGGAGCAGGGCGAGGAGCACGCAGGCCCCGGCCAGCGGGTCGGCGAGGAAGATCACCTGGCCGAAGCCGCGCAGCAGGGCGAGGAGCAGGCCGATGCTATCGGCGTCGAGAACGACCGCCGGCGCCGCCGCTGGAGCGGTCAGCTGCAGCCCATGGGCCAGCCACAGCAGCACCCAGCCGAAGCCGACGAAGGGGCTGGTGAAGGCGGGCAGCCACTCGCGCTCCCGCGCGTTGCGCAACAGGCGGTGCAGCAGCAGGGTGGAAAGGCCGGCGCAACAGACGATCAGCAGCGGCAGGTGCAGCGTCCACTCGAAGCGCGCACCCAGCAACATGCCCAGCAGCACGCCGTTGTAGCCGTAGAGGCCGGCTTCCACGTCCTCGCGCGGGTAGCCCCGGCGCAGGGCGGTGAGCCAGCTGGCGAAACCGCCGAGCAGGGCACCGCCGAGCAACTGCGGCGCGCCGACGAGGATGGCGCAGAGCAGCAGGGCGCCGCAGCCGGGGTGGCGCTGCAGGAAGATCTGGCTGAAACCGTTGAGCTGGGCACTGGCCCAGGAACGGGCATCGCAAGGCAGAGGAAGGTGTCGCATGGTGTGGCCGGTTGAAAGGGAAAAGGCGCCCGTCCCTGGGACGTGGCGCCTGCGGATGGCATTCGACCTGCCGGAGCAGGGCGGCCCGGTGCGTCTGCGCGCGCCGTGGCCGCGGCTGGATCAGTCCAGGTGGGCGATGCGCAGCATGTTGGTAGAGCCGGGCTGGCCCAGGGGCACGCCGGCGGTGATCACCAGGGTGTCGCCGGTGCGGGCCATGCCCTGGGCGCGGGCGATCTCCAGCGCGGTGCCGGTGACGTCCTCGACCTTGTCCAGGCGCTGGTTGACCACCGAGTAGACGCCCCAGGCCACGGTCAGGCGGCGGGCGGTCTCCAGGCTCGGGGTGAGGCTGAGGATCGGTGCCTTGGGGCGCTCGCGGGAGGCGCGCAGGCTGGAGCTGCCGGACTCGGTGTAGTTCACCAGGGTCGCCACCGGGAGGATGCTGCTGATGCGGCGGATGGCGCAGCTGATGGCGTCCGAGGCGGTGGCTTCGGCCTGCGGGCGGCTGACGTCGAGCTGGGACTGGAAGTCCGGGCCCTGTTCCACCTGGCGGATGATCTTGCTCATCATCTGCACGGTTTCCAGCGGGTAGTCACCGGAGGCGGTCTCGGCCGAGAGCATCACGGCGTCGGTGCCTTCGGCCACGGCATTGGCGACATCGGTCACCTCGGCGCGGGTCGGCGCCGGGGAGAAGCGCATGGATTCCAGCATCTGGGTGGCGACCACCACCGGGCGGCCGAGCTGGCGGCAGGTGCGGATGATGTCCTTCTGGATGCGCGGCACGTTCTCGGCCGGCACTTCGACGCCCAGGTCGCCACGGGCGACCATGATGGCGTCGCAGAGGCGGGCGATTTCTTCCAGGTGTTGCACGGCGGAGGGCTTCTCGATCTTGGCCATCAGCGCGGCGCGGCCCTGGATCAGGCCCCGGGCCTCGACTATGTCCTCGGGGCGCTGGACGAAGGAGAGGGCGACCCAGTCGACGCCCAGTTCGAGGCCGAAATCGAGGTCGCGGCGGTCCTTGGCGGTCAGCGGGGACAGCTGTAGCACGGCCTCGGGGACATTGACGCCCTTGCGGTCGGACAGCTCGCCACCGGCGATCACCCGGGTGTCGATGGCATCGGCGTGCTTGGCGGTCACCTGCAGGCGCAGGCGGCCGTCGTCCAGCAGCAGGTTCATGCCCGGCTGCAGGGCTTCGATGATCTCGGGGTGGGGCAGGTTGACCCGGCTGCCGTCGCCCGGGGTCGCGTCCAGGTCCAGGCGCAGGGCCTGGCCGCGCTCCAGGTGGACCTTGCCTTCGGCGAAACGGCCGACCCGCAGCTTGGGCCCCTGGAGGTCCATGAGGATGCCGATCGGGCGGGCCAGCTGGCGCTCGACCTCGCGCACCCATTGGTAGCGCTGGGCGTGGTCGGCATGTTCGCCGTGGCTGAAGTTCAGGCGGAACAGGTTGACCCCGGCCTCCACCAGCTGGCGGATGTCGTCGACGCCCTTGATGGCCGGGCCGAGGGTGGCGAGGATTTTGACTTTCTTGTCGGAGGTCATTGTGCGGGGCTCTCGAGAATCAGGATGGCGCGGAAGTCGTTGACGTTGGTACGGGTCGGCTCGGTGACGATCAGGCTGTCGAGGGCGGCGAAGTAGCCGTAGCCATTGTTGTTGTCGAGCTCGTCGCTGGCGGACAACCCGAGCTCCGCGGCGCGGGCGTGGCTGGTCGGGGTCATGATGGCGCCGGCGTTGTCTTCGGAGCCGTCGATGCCGTCGGTGTCGCCGGCCAGGGCGTAGACGCCGGGCAGGCCCTTGAGGGTGTGGGTGAGGCTCAGCAGGAACTCGGCGTTGCGCCCGCCACGGCCGTTGCCGCGCACGGTGACGGTGGTCTCGCCGCCGGAGAGGATCACGCAGGGCGGCTTGATCGGCTGGCCATGGAGGACGATCTGCCGGGCGATGCCGGCGTGGACCTTGGCCACCTCGCGGGACTCGCCTTCCAGGTCGCCGAGGATCAGCGGGGTGAAGCCGGCGGCGCGGGCCTTCTCGGCAGCGGCATCGAGGGATTGCTGGGGCGTGGCGATCAATTGGAAGTGGCTGCGCGAGAGCACCGGGTCACCGGGCTTCACGGTCTCCGAGCGCGGGTCCTGCAGCCAGGCGCGGACGTTGGCCGGCACCTCGATCTGGTAGCGCGCGAGGATCGCCAGGGCCTCCGCCGAGGTGGTCGGGTCGGCGACGGTGGGGCCGGAGGCGATGACCGTGGCTTCGTCGCCGGGCACGTCGGAGATGGCGTAGGTGAAGACGCTGGCCGGCCAGCAGGCCTTGGCCAGGCGACCGCCCTTGATCGCGGAGAGGTGCTTGCGCACGCAGTTCATCTCGGAGATGGCGGCACCGGATTTCAGTAGCGCCTTGTTGATCGCCTGCTTGTCCTTGAGGCTGATGCCCTCGGCGGGGAGGGCCAGCAGCGAGGAGCCGCCGCCGGAGAGAAGGAAGATCACCCGGTCGCTTTCGCTCAGGCCGCTCACCAGCTGCAGCACGCGCTGGGCGGTCTCCAGGCCGGCGGCATCCGGTACCGGGTGCGCCGCTTCCACCACCTCGATGCGGCGGCAATTGGCGCCGTGCCCGTAGCGGGTCACCACCAGGCCGGCGATCTCGCCCTGCCATTCCTGCTCGATCACCTCGGCCATGGCGGCTGCGGCCTTGCCGGCACCGATGACGATGAGGCGGCCGCTGCGGTCGGCGGGCAGGTGGTCGGCCAGCACCTGGCGGGGGTGGGCGGCGGCGATGGCGGTAGCGAAGAGGTCGCGCAGCAGGCTTTGCGGATCGAATGACATGACAGACTCCGGAGGGGCGCTGGATTCTTGTTGTGGTGGGGCTTGGAGGCCGATTGCAGTCCCGAGCCGCCGCTCGCAGCGGCTCGGGACTGGAATCGACCCACCTGGCCATTGGGCCGTGACTCCGCCGGCCAGGAAGGTCGAAAGGGGTGCCGGGCGGGGGCCCGGCGAAAGCGGCTTACTCTTTGCGGATGGAGAAGTTGGCCATGTGCTCCAGGCCCTTCACCAGCGCGGAGTGGTCCCAGTTGCTGCCACCGATGGCGGCGCAGGTGCTGAAGACCTGCTGGGCGTTGGCGGTGTTGGGCAGGTTCAGGCCCAGTTCGCGGGCGCCGGACAGGGCCAGGTTGAGGTCCTTCTGGTGCAGGCTGATGCGGAAGCCCGGGTCGAAGGTGCCCTTGATCATGCGCTCGCCGTGCACTTCGAGGATCTTCGAGCCGGCGAAGCCGCCCATCAGCGCTTCGCGCACCTTGGCCGGGTCGGCGCCGTTCTTGGCGGCGAACAGCAGGGCTTCGGCGACGGCCTGGATGTTCAGGGCGACGATGATCTGGTTGGCGACCTTGGCGGTCTGGCCGTCACCGTTGCCACCCACGCGGGTGATGTTCTTGCCCATGGCCTGGAACAGCGGCAGGGCGCGCTCGAAGGCGTTCGGGCAGCCACCGACCATGATGCTCAGGGTCGCGGCCTTGGCGCCGACTTCACCGCCGGATACCGGGGCGTCCAGGTAGGAGGCGCCGGTGGCCTTGACCTTCTCGGCGAAGACCTTGGTGGCGGAGGGGGAGATGGAGCTCATGTCGATCACCACCTTGCCGGCGCCGACGCCCTCGACCACGCCGTCCTTGCGGAACAGTACGTCGTCGACCTGGGGGGTGTCCGGAACCATGATGATGATGAACTCGGCTTCCTGGGCCACTTCGCGCGGGTTGGCCAGGGCGATGCCGTTGTCGCCGAGCAGGTCGGCGGGTGCCTTGTCGAAGTGCTCGGAGAAGAACAGGGTGTGGCCGGCTTTCTGCAGGTTCTGAGCCATGGGCTTGCCCATGATGCCGGTTCCGATGAATCCGATCTTGGCCATGTGGATTACCTCTTTCTTAGATGGCGTTATGGGTTTTCAGCCAGCCAAGGCCGGCGGCGGTGGTGGTGGCGGGCTTGTACTCGCAGCCGACCCAGCCCTGGTAGCCGATGCGGTCCAGGTGCTCGAAGAGGAAGCGGTAGTTGATCTCGCCGGTGCCCGGCTCGTTGCGGCCCGGGTTGTCGGCCAGCTGCACGTGGTTGATCACGGCGAGGTTGCCTTCCACGGTGCGCGCCAGGTCACCTTCCATGATCTGCATGTGATAGATGTCGTACTGCAGGAACAGGTTGGCGCTGCCGACCTTCTCGCGGATCGCCAGGGCCTGCCGGGTGGTGTTCAGGTAGAAGCCCGGGATGTCGCGGGTGTTGATCATTTCCATGACCAGGCGGATGCCTGCGGCTTGCAGCTTCTCGGCGGCGTACTTCAGGTTGTCGACGAAGGTCTTCTCGACGGTGGCGCAGTCCGGGCCCTGGGGGCGGATGCCGGCCAGGCAGTTGACCTGCTGGTTGCCGAGCACCTTGGCGTAGGCGATGGCCTTGTCGACGCCGGCGCGGAATTCCTCGACGCGGTCCGGGTGGCAGGCGATGCCGCGCTCACCCTTGCCCCAGTCGCCGGCGGGCAGGTTGAACAGCACCTGTTCCAGCTTGTTGGCGTCCAGGCGGGCCTTGATCTCCTCGGCCGGGAAGTCGTAGGGGAAGAGGTACTCGACACCGGTGAAACCGGCGTCGGCAGCGGCGGCGAAACGGTCCAGGAAGTCCACTTCGGTGAACAGCATGGACAGGTTGGCGGCAAAACGGGGCATGAAGATTCTCCTCGGTAGACCTCCCTCTCCCGCCACGAACGGGAGAGGGGGCGTTGCTCGTCAGTCCAGCAGCGAGATGGCGGTCGGGGCGTCGGCGCCGCGTTGGGCCAGTTCTTCGAACTCGTTGATCGCGTTGATCTCGGTGCCCATGGAGATGTTGGTGACACGCTCCAGGATGACCTCGACCACGACCGGTACGCGGAACTCTTCCATCAGCTTGCGGGCCTTGGCGAAGGCGCTCTGCAGTTCGTTGGCGTCGAACACGCGGATGGCCTTGCAGCCCAGGCCCTCGACCACCGCGACGTGGTCCACGCCGTAGCCGTTGAGCTCCGGTGCGTTGACGTTGTCGAAGGACAGCTGCACGCAGTAGTCGATCTCGAAGCCGCGCTGCGCCTGGCGGATCAGGCCCAGGTAGGAGTTGTTCACCAGCACGTGGATGTAGGGCAGGTTGAACTGCGCGCCCACGGCCAGCTCCTCGATCATGAACTGGAAGTCGTAGTCACCCGAGAGCGCCACCACCGGCCGGCTCGGATCGGCCTTGACCACGCCGAGGGCGGCGGGAACGGTCCAGCCCAGCGGGCCGGCCTGGCCGCAGTTGATCCAGTGGCGGGGCTTGTACACGTGCAGGAACTGGGCGCCGGCGATCTGCGACAGGCCGATGGTGCTGACGTAGCAGGTGTCCTTGCCGAAGAACTCGTTCATTTCCTCGTACACGCGCTGCGGCTTGACCGGCACGTTGTCGAAGTGGGTCTTGCGCTGCAGGGTGCGCTTGCGCTCGCGGCAGGATTCGACCCAGGCGCTGCGGTCCTTCAGCTTGCCGGCGGCTTTCCACTCGCGGGCGACTTCGAGGAAGGCGTCCAGCGCGGAGCCGGCGTCGGAGACGATGCCCAGGTCCGGGGTGAACACGCGGCCGATCTGGGTGGGCTCGATGTCCACGTGGATGAAGCGGCGGCCCTGGGTGTAGACGTCGACGGAGCCGGTGTGGCGGTTGGCCCAGCGGTTGCCGATGCCGAACACCAGGTCCGATTCCAGCAGCGTGGCGTTGCCGTAGCGGTGCGAGGTCTGCAGGCCGCACATGCCGGCCATCAGGGCATGGTCGTCGGGGATGGTGCCCCAGCCCATCAGGGTCGGGATCACCGGTACGCCGGTCAGCTCGGCGAATTCGACCAGCTTGTCGGAGGCGTTGGCGTTGATCACGCCGCCGCCGGAAACGATCAGCGGGCGCTCGGCCTCATTGAGCATGGCCAGGGCCTTCTCGGCCTGGATGCGGGTGGCGGACGGCTTGTTCACCGACAGCGGCTCGTAGGCGTCGATGTCGAATTCGATCTCGGCCATCTGCACGTCGAAGGGCAGGTCGATCAGCACCGGGCCGGGACGGCCGCTGCGCATTTCGAAGAAGGCCTTCTGGAAGGCGTAGGGCACCTGGCCCGGCTCGAGGACGGTGGTCGCCCACTTGGTCACCGGCTTGACGATGCTGGTGATGTCGACGGCCTGGAAGTCTTCCTTGTGCAGGCGGGCACGAGGGGCCTGGCCGGTGATGCAGAGGATCGGGATGGAGTCGGCGGAGGCCGAGTACAGGCCGGTGACCATGTCGGTGCCGGCAGGGCCGGACGTACCGATGCACAGGCCGATGTTGCCCGGGTTGGTGCGGGTGTAGCCCTCTGCCATGTGCGAGGCGCCCTCGACGTGACGGGCCAGGACATGGTCAATGCCGCCGATCTTGTTCAGTGCGGCGTACAGCGGGTTGATGGCGGCGCCGGGGATGCCGAACGCGGTGTCGATGCCTTCGCGGCGCATCACCAGGACGGCGGCCTCGATTGCTCTCATTTTGGCCATGTTTTGTGCCTCTTTTCTTGTGAAAATTGTATACAAGGTGCTTGTGGCGGATTCTATTCAGGTGCCGACTGAAGGGTCAAGGAGATTTGTCGGGCGAAATGTCGCAGGTCAGGGTTTCTTTAAAACGCCCGTTTGACGCGGCTTTCAGTGCCTATCTGGAGCGGATTGGGAGTAAATGTATACAAAGAAGAAATTAATTGTATATCAAGATTGATTTTTTTGTGTTCGGTGAGATAGTTGAGAAAAGCGCCGCCATTCTTGCAACCGGCTCCGTGATGGCCACAGCAACCCGGCGACGTGCGTCCGCTTCAACCACTACCCGAGGAAGCCTCACGATGAGCACCCTGTCCCTGGAAACCGCTGTCAGCATCTCCAACCGCGCCCTGGCCATCGGCCGCGAACTGCGAACAGCGCCCCTGACCATTGCCGTGCTGGATGCCGGCGGCCACCTGATCACCCTGCAGCGTGAAGACGGCGCCAGCATGCTTCGCCCGCAGATCGCCATCGGCAAGGCCTGGGGCGCCGTCGCCCTCGGCAAGGGCTCGCGCCTGATCGCCGCCGACGCGCAGCAGCGCCCGGCCTTCATCGGCGCGGTGAACAACCTGGCCGACGGCAACCTGGTGCCTGCGCCGGGTGGCGTGCTGATCCGCAATCAGGCGGGGGAGGTGATCGGCGCCATCGGCATCAGCGGCGACACCTCCGATATCGACGAGCAGTGCGCCATCAGCGGCGTGGAATCGGTGGGCCTCAAGGCCGACGCCGGCATCGCGGCGGCCTGACCCTCCCGTGCCTCCCGCCCCCCGGGAGGCACCCTGGCGCAGGTGTTGAATCGCCCTGGCGATGCCGCTAACATCCGCGCCGTCCCTTTCTGCTGCTGACGGACAACCACATCGCCATTGCGGCGATGTCTTTTTTCGTCTGTCGAAAAAGCAGCATTCCATGAAGAAGACTCCCTTCAAGCGGGTCCAGCAGAAGCTGGCCCGAGCCGGCGTGTCCATCAGCCGCGTCAACGGCAACACCCTGTCCGTTTCCTCGCTCAACCGCGCCGGCCTGGGCGCCAGCATCCTGCTGCCCGAATCCTTTCCCATCGAGGAGAAGGCGGTGTTGCAGTTGCTGGATTTCGCCGGTGTCTCCCACCCCGACGGCGGCGAGGTGCGTTGCGCCTGCGCGACGCCGGACTTCCACGCCGGCTCCGGCATCCCGGTGGGCGCGGTCATCGTCACCAGCCCCGACATGGTGATTCCCCAGAGCATCGGCACCGATATCAACTGCGGCATGCGCCTGCATCGGCTGGGCGTCCACTACGATGCTTTCCTCGCACGCAAGGCCGAGTGGGTGGAGCGCGTGCGGGGCGACCTGCTGGGCGGCACCCGCAACATCCCCACGGCGCCAGGCGAGATGACGGCGCTGTTCGAAGGCGGGCTCGGTGATTTCTGGGGCGCCGTGGGGCGTCGCTCCGCTCGCGACGGTCTCCTGGCGCGGCTCGACCTGGAGCAGGTCACACGCGAGCTGGCGGGGCTGCACCCCTCGTCCTTCGTCCGTGGCTCGGCGGCCTACGCCCCGGAGGCGTTGCAGAACACGGGTCGTGCCGTGCTGCGGGATCCGGGGCTGGGCACCATCGGTGGCGGCAACCACTTCGTCGAGGTGCAGGTCGTGACCGAGCTGGTCGATCGGCGCGCCTGTTTCGAGCGCGGGCTGACCGTGGGGCAGGTGGTGGTGATGATCCACACCGGCTCCCGGGACGTTGGCTTCCATGTCGGCCGGCGCTGGATGGACAAGGCCCGGGAGCTCTGGCCCAAGGGCATGAAGCATCCCGAGTCGAAGGTCTTCGCCCTGGTGGGCGAGATGGCCGGGCACTACCTGCTGGCCATGCACAGCGCGGCTCACTACGCCGACGCCAACCGGGCGCTGATCGCCGAGATGGTGCGCCAGCGGACCCGCGAACTGTTCGGCCCCGACACCGAGGCGCCGCTGCTGGTGGATGTGCCGCACAACATCGTGCTGCAGGAGCCGCAGGGCAACGTCCACCGCAAGGGGGCGACGCCGGCCTATGCGGGGCAGGACCTGCTGATCCCCGGGAGCATGGGGCACGACTCCTACCTGCTCACCGGGCTCGGCAACCCGCGCTGGCTGAGCTCGGCCAGCCACGGGGCGGGGCGCTCCATGTCGCGCAGCGAGATCCTCTTCCAGGGGCGCAAGGACCCGGGCATCCTCGGCCTGGAGCGGGTGCAGTGCATCACCACCCGCGAGGAGCGGATGATCGAGGAGGCGCCCGGTGCCTACAAGGAGATCGGCGAGGTGGTGCGCTCGCAGGTGGAGGAGGAGACGGTGGCGGTGATCGCCCGGTTCAGCCCGGTGCTCACCTTCAAGGCCTGAAGGGGTTCCCTCAGGCGCTCTGCGCCTGGGGGGCTTCCTGCACCTCGCAGCCTTTGAGTACGAGGCGGATGATGGTGTCGGCGGCGGCTTCGTAGTCGGCGTCGCTGAGCGAGGCCTTGCCGGTGACGACGGAAATCTGCCAGTCGAAGTCGGCGTAGGTCTGGGTCGCGGCCCAGATGCTGAACAGCAGGTGGCTGGGGTCGATCCTGGCCATCAGCCCCTGGTCGATCCAGCCCTGGATGCAGGCGATGTTGTGGCGGGCCTGCTCGTTGAGGTGGGCGGTCTGCTCGGCGGACAGGTGCGGCGCACCGTGCATGATCTCGCTGGCGAACACCTTCGAGGCGTGGGGCAGCTCGCGGGAGATGCGGATCTTCGAGCGGATGTAGGCCTTGAGCACATCCCCCGGGTGTCCGCCCGCATTGAAGGGGTGGGAGGCGGCCAGCAGCGGCTCGACGATGCTTTCGAGCACCTCGCGGTAGAGGTTCTCCTTGGACTTGAAGTAGTAGTAGACGTTGGGCTTTGGCAGGCCGGCCTTGGCTGCGATGTCGCTGGTCTTGGTGGCGGCGAAACCCTTGTCGGCGAACTCTTCACTGGCTGCCCGCAGGATCAGCTCTTTATTGCGCTCGCGAATGCTGCTCACATCTGCTCCTCTGTTCACTCGCCATGTGGCCGTCACGGGTCGGCTGGCGAGCGGTCGGGCATGGTAGCACCGGCCTCCCGGGCCTCTCAAGCAAGCGGGGGAGGGGTGGCGAGGGGGCGGTCCGACAGGTTTCTGTATACAAGATTTTGGATTTCTGTTTTTATTCCGCATCCGTCCATGCCGCCGGGGTCCCGACCGGCGCGTGTTGCGGCAGGCTGCACCATGCAAGACAGCACATTGCGCGACCCCTTCGGTCGCCGGATCACCTACCTGCGTCTCTCGGTCACGGACCGTTGCGACTTCCGTTGCACCTACTGCATGAGCGAAGACATGGTCTTCGCCCCGCGGGCGCAGATACTCAGCCTCGAAGAGCTCTACGCCGTGGCCGATGCCTTCATCGGGCTCGGGGTCAGGCGCATCCGCGTGACCGGTGGCGAGCCGCTGGTGCGCAAGGGCCTCACCGGCCTGCTGGCGCGGCTCGGTGCCCGCCGCGAGCTGGAAGACCTGGCCATCACCAGCAACGGTTCGCAGCTCGCCCACATGGCGCACGACCTGCGCGCCGCCGGCGTCACCCGTCTCAACATCAGCCTCGATTCCCTGCAGCGCGAGCGCTTCGCCGCCTTCACCCGTCGTGATTGCCTCGACCAGGTGCTGGCCGGCATCGACGCCGCGCGCGACGCCGGGTTCCAGCGCATCAAGCTCAACACCGTGGTGCAGAAAGGCCGTAACGACGATGAGGTCGAGGACCTGGTGGCGTTCGCCGTCGAGCATGGCCTGGACATCAGCTTCATCGAGGAGATGCCCCTGGGCAGCATCTCCAGCCACGAACGCAAGGTCACCCTCTGCACCTCCGAAGAGGTGCGCGAGCGGGTCGAGCGACGCTTCCAGCTCCTGCCCAGCAGCCATCGCACCGGTGGTCCGTCGCGCTACTGGCAGGTGATCGGCAGCGACACCCAGGTCGGCTTCATTTCCCCCCACAGCCGCAACTTCTGCGGCGACTGCAACCGTGTGCGCGTCACCGCCGAAGGCAAGCTGGTGCTGTGCCTCGGCCATGAAGGTGCACTGGACCTCAAGGCACTGATCCGTCGTCACCCCGGTGACGGCGAGCGGCTGCGCGCGGCCCTGGTGGATGCCCTGAGGCTGAAGCCGGAGCGGCACCATTTCGATGCGGATTCCCAGGTACAGGTAGTCCGCTTCATGAGCACCACCGGCGGCTGATCGGCGCGCTGGGCTTAGCCCTGGCTGCGTTGCTTCATCTCGCCGTACGTACCGTACTGATCGTCGATGAAGCGCCTTGCCATGGCGTCCCCCAGCACACCGATCCGTTGCTGCATTCCTTTTCAAGAACAAAAGCGCCCTGAAGGGCTGAGGAGTTTGAGCATGGGCAAGACATTGCTGGTGAAGAACGCTGACCTGCTGGTCACGATGGATGGCGAGCGCCGCGAGATCAGGCAGGGCGGCCTGTTCATCGAGGACAACGTCATCCGCCAGGTGGGGCCGAGCGCCGAGCTGCCGCAGAGCGCGGACGAGGTGCTGGACCTCAAGGGCCACATCGTCATCCCCGGCCTGGTCAACACCCACCACCACATGTACCAGAGCCTCACCCGCGTGGTGCCGGCCGCCCAGGACGGCGAGCTGTTCAACTGGCTGACCAACCTCTACCCGATCTGGGCGCGCCTGACCCCCGAGATGATCCAGGTCTCCACCCAGACGGCGATGGCCGAGCTGATCCTTTCCGGCTGCACCACCTCCAGCGACCACCTCTACATCTACCCCAACGGCTGCAAGCTGGACGACAGCATCCACGCCGCCGGTGAGATCGGCATGCGCTTCCACGCCGCGCGCGGCAGCATGAGCGTCGGCCGCAGCCAGGGCGGCCTGCCGCCGGACTCGGTGGTGGAGAAGGAGGCGGACATCCTCAAGGAATCCCAGCGCCTGATCGAGGACTACCACGACGCGTCCCATGGCTCGATGCTGCGGGTGGTGGTGGCGCCGTGCTCGCCCTTCTCGGTGAGCCAGGACCTGATGCGTGAGGCGGCGGTGCTCGCGCGCCAGTATGGCGTGTCGCTGCACACCCACCTGGCGGAGAACGTCAACGACATCGCCTACAGCCGCGAGAAGTTCGGCATGACCCCCGCCGAATACGCCGAAGACCTGGGCTGGGTCGGCCATGACGTGTGGCATGCCCACTGCGTCCAGCTCGACCAGCACGGCATCGACCTGTTCGCCCGCACCGGCACCGGCGTCGCCCACTGCCCCTGCTCGAACATGCGCCTGGCCTCGGGCATCGCGCCGATCCGCCGCATGCGCGATGCCGGCGTCCCGGTCGGCCTGGGTGTCGACGGCTCGGCCTCCAACGATGGCGCCACCATGATCGGCGAGGTGCGCCAGGCCCTGCTGCTGCAGCGCGTCGGTTTCGGCCCCGATGCCATGACCGCGCGCGAGGCAATGGAGATCGCCACCCTGGGCGGCGCCAAGGTGCTCAACCGTGACGACATCGGTGCCCTGGCCCCTGGCATGGCGGCGGACTTCGTCGCCTTCGACCTGAACCAGATCGCCTTCGCCGGCGCCCTCCACGATCCGCTGGCGGCCCTGGTGTTCTGCGCCCCGGCCCAGGTCTCCCACAGCGTGATCAACGGTCGCCTGGTGGTGAAGGATGGCCAGTTGATGACCGTCGACCTGCCGCGCGTGATCGAGCGCCACAACCGCCTCGCTCATCAGTTGGTGCTGGGCGAGTGATGGCGCGCCGGCCGTGGCTCGTGTCGCGGCCGGCACCTACCCGAAGACGAGGAGAGTCCTTTGAGAGCGAGCTATCTGGGCTGGCTGCTGGCCGGCCTGCTGCCCCTGGGCGCGGCCCATGGGGAAAGCTATGTCGTGGGCGTCGAGCGCCTGTCCTTCCAGCCGCATTACTGGGTCGACGAACAGGGTGAATACCGCGGCTTCGCGCGCGAGGTGCTGGACCTGTTCGCGCAGGCCGAGCACATCGAACTGAGCTACCGCGCGCTGCCGGTCACCGAGCTGGCCGGGCGCCTGGTCAAGGGCGAGGTGGACCTGAAATACCCGGACAGCCCCGAATGGGCGGATGACGTGAAGGCCGGCAAGCCCATGGCCTACAGCGCGCCGGTGGTGGGCTACGTGGATGGCGTGCTGGTGGACCCCAAGCGGGTCGGGCAGGGCATCGACGGCCTGCGGCGCCTGGCCCTGGTGCAGGGCTGGACGCCCCGTGGCTACCAGTCGCGGATCGACGAGGGCAAGGTACAGCCGGTGCAGGGCAGCGACCTCCGGCAGATGATCCGCCAGGCGCTGAAGAAGCAGGCTGACGGCGCCTACTTCAACGTGGTGGTCGCCACCTATTACCTGGACAACATCCGCGCCCGCCCCGGTGCACTGGTGTTCGACCCGTCGCTGCCGCACACCCGTGGCACCTTCCACCTCTCCAGCTCCCGGCACCCGGAGCTGATGCAGCGCTTCGACCGCTTCCTGGTGTCGCACAAGGCCGAAGTGGACGCGCTCAAGGCGCGCTATCGCGTCGAGGCCAACCTCGATACCGAGTACATGGGGCTGGAACAGTGGAAGGTGGACTACCTGGAGCGGCAGAAGCGCAAGGACGAGCCTGCCAAACCCTGACCGACGAGCGGGCCGCGCCATTCGGAGGGCCCCTTGTTCCGCCGGCTCGTTGCGCCCAGCGCGAGCCGTTGCGTCATGCCTCGTTGCCGAAACCTTGAACCATCGGAAAACCCATCCGGTCCATTTTCCTGAGTGGCTGAGCAAGAAACTCGGCTGGAATCCCTACCGGAAAAAGAGGAAAGCACGATGGATAACGACAAGGCTATCTCCGTTCTCAACGACCTGATCGAGACCAGCAAGGACGGCGAAAAGGGGTTTCTCGAATGCGCCGAGGATGTGAAGAACCCCCAGCTGAAAGCCACCTTCACCCAGCGCTCCCAGGAGTGCGCCCGCGCCGCTGCCGAGCTGCAGCAGGTGGTGCGTTCGATGGGCGGTGACCCGGAGACCTCCTCCAGCGTGGCCGGCGCCCTGCACCGTCGCTGGGTCGACCTCAAGGCCCTGGTGACCGGCAAGGACGATGCCGCCATTCTCAACGAATGCGAGCGCGGTGAAGATGTCGCGCTGAAGGCCTACAAGGATGCGCTGGGCAAGGAGCTGCCGCCGCCGGCTCGCTCCATCGTCGAGAAACAACTGCTCGGCGTGCAGCGCAACCATGATCAGATCAAGGCCCTGCGCAACCTGGCCCGCGCCAGCTGACGGCGGGTATCGGCGGCATTGCCGCCAACGAAAAAGGGATGGCGTTTCGCGCCATCCCTTTTTTCATGCAGCAGGTGCGATCAGAAGTGCACCTTGACCAGCAGGCTGGCGGTGTTCTGGTCGGTACCGCCGAGGATCTCGTCGCCGAGGAAGCTGTCGTCGTCGATACCGTACTTGTTGCTCCAGTAGTCGTACTCGACACCGACGTAGAGCTGCTTGGCGCCCAGGTTAAGGGCCTTGCCCAGGTCGTACTTGATCTGCGGGTTGAAGTGCAGGTTGGCGTGCAGGTCGTTCGGACGGCTGCTGGTGCCGTCCTTGTTGTTCCACACCCAGTCCATGAAGCCGTCGATGAGGATGTCGGAGTTGCCCACCGGGATGGTGTACGACCACACCGGGGTGACCTGCCACTGGCCAGCCGGGTTGTTGGTGATGCCGTCGGGCTTGCGGTAGTAGAAGTTCAGCTGGAAGAAATCGAAGCCGGGGATGGCCAGGTCGAAGCCCGGGCCGAGCAGGTAGTTCTGGTTGCGGTTCTCGCCACGCTCGTAGGTGGCGGCCAGCAGCACGTCGGTCACCGGACCGAAGGCGATCTTCTGGTCGAACAGCTTGCCGAAGGACAGGCGCGGCTGGATCTCGCCGTAGTAGGTGTTGTTGCCCGCATTGGCGTCGGCCTTGCCGTTGTAGTTGATCTGGTCGGCGAAGATGAACAGGTCGCCCCAGGTCCAGCCGCTGGCGTGCTCGAAGGTGAAGGTCTGCTGGATTTCCGGGTTGACCTTGAAATCCTGGCCGTAGAGGTAGGTGATGCTGTTGTTCTGCCACAGCAGCGGGCCGTCGGCCAGGGCCTGCCCTCCCGCCAGGAGGCCGGCGCTAAGGGCGATGCAGTGAGGCAGATGCTTCAGGTTCATGCGGTTTTCCTTATTTTTCAGGGCTTCAGGTTGGCCTCTACGCAGCCGGCAGGGAGCCGCCCGGCGGAGCGGGGCGGTCTTGCTGGATGCATGGAGGGATTCCGGGTTGGCCGTCCTGGCGTCAGCTCGTCATGACGACGCGGTCGGTCTTCGGATTCCGGGGCGGCGACGGGCGATCTTCAGCGCTGGGCTGTTCGGCTGCGTCGTGCGATGTGCGCCGGGCCGCGTGGGTGCAGGCCTCGGTGGGGAATGTCGTGAACGGGGAGTGCAAGGCTGCGTGCGTGCCGTGGTCCGGGCGGCGGACGGCACCGGAGAGGCCGATCAGGGCGGATGCGTTCATCGTTCAAAGCCTGCCTGTTGTTTTTGTAGGTCGTGGGCTTGCGGGTGACTGCCGTCCCGCTGGCCGCCTCGCGTTCGGAAACTGAACTGCGGGTCAGGTTTTGCGACTATAGCATTCTGTTTACAGGATGAGTAACAAAATAAATCAGAATTGTGTACAGAAAATCGTGCGTTTTGGCTGCGACCCATCGACTCGCCACGCGCTTCCCCCGGATGCCCTGTAAAGCCCGCAATCCCTGGACGAAGCCGTAGGTTGGCGCCGAGCGCAGCGAGGCCCAACGGAGCGGAATCGAGCCCGGCTACGTCGGGCTTCGTGCCTCGGCCCACCCTACGGTTACGTGCCTTGCCATCTCGTTTGGAAGCGGATGCCCATAAAAAAGCCCGCCTTGTAGGCGGGCGGGAAGTCCTGTCCTCACCGGGTCGGTGCATCCAGGTGGGAGCAAGGCTCAGTGGGCGGCGCAGTGTCGGCTGCGCTCCTTCTCGCCCAGGATGTTGAACAGGATGTTGAGCACCAGCGCGCTGACGGTGGCCATGGCGATGCCGCTGTGGGTGATGGGCTCCATCCAGTGGGGCAGGTGGGCGAAGAACTCGGGGCGCACCACCGGCGCCATGCCCATCCCCATGCTCACGGCGACCAGCAACTGGTTGCGGCGGTCGGTGATGTCGGCTTCGTGGAGGATCTTGATGCCCGTGGCGGCGACCATGCCGAACATCGCCAGCCCTGCGCCACCGAGTACGGCGGGCGGGATGGAGGCGACCAGGAAGGCGGCCTTGGGCAGCAGGCTGAGGGTGATCAGGAACAGGCCGGCCACGGCGGTGACGTAGCGGCTGCGCACGCCGGTCATCTGCACCAGGCCGATGTTCTGGGCGAAGGAGGAGTGGGTGAAGGTGTTGAAGAAGCCGGCGAAGAAGGAGGCGCCGGCGTCGCACAGCAGGCCACGGCGCAGGGCCTTGGGGCAGACCTCGCGACCGGTGATCTTGCCCAGGGCTAGGAACATGCCGGTGGACTCGACGAAGATGATCACCACTACCAGGCACATCGACAGCACCGGCGCCAGCTCGAACCTGGGCATGCCGAAATGCAGCGGGGTGACCACCTGGAACCAAGGCGCCTGCTCCAGGCCGGTGAGGTCGACCATGCCCATGCCGCCTGCGACGACATAGCCGACCGCCATGCCGATCAGCACCGAGACATTGACCCAGAAGCCGCGCATGAAACGGTTCACCAGCAGGATGATGCCCAGCACCAGGGCGGCCACGGCGAGGTATTCCAGGGCGCCGAACTGAGCGGCCTTGCTGCCACCGCCGGCCCAGTTGACCGCCACGGGGAACAGGGTGAGGCCGATGGAAGTGATCACCGTGCCGGTGACCAGCGGCGGGAAGAACCGCACGATGCGCGCCATGAAGGGGGCCAGCAGCAGGCCGAAGAAGCCGGCGGCGATGGTGGCGCCGAAGATGCCTTGCAGGCCCACGCCAGGCATGCCGGCCATCACCACCATGCTGCCGACGGCGGCGAAGCTCGCGCCCATCATCACCGGCATGCGGATACCCACCGGGCCGATGCCGATCGATTGCACCAGGGTGGCGATACCGGCCACCAGCAGGTCCGCGTTGATCAGGAAGGCGATTTCCTCGCGGGACAGGCCGGCCGCCTGGCCGACGATCAGCGGCACGGCCACGGCGCCGCCGTACATCAGCAGCACGTGCTGGATGCCCACGAGCAGGAGTTGCAACAAAGGCAGGCGTTGATCGGCGGGCGGAATGGCGAGCTCGGGCTCGGTCAGCTTGGTCATGCAACACCTCTGGCGCTTTTGTTTTTGTTGAGCCGTCTAGGCCGCAGCCGGCAAAGACCGGCGGCGATCCTGGTATTCATGTTTCTGCCATCCAGGCCCAGCTGTGGGCGGTGGATGGGGCACGCGGAACAAAGGGCAGGGCCTGGTGCGGGACATGCACCGGAACGCCGTGCCGGAAGAGGATAAAAAAAGCCTGCCTGGGGCAGGCTTGAAACACGGGCCGCAGCTTGGGGATGCGGCCCGTCGTGGTCGAGATCAGTTGGTCTTGGCGCCTTCGGCGATCCAGGAACCGATCAGGTCGCGTTCGGCCTGGGTCATCTGGGTGATGTTGCCCAGCGGCATGATCTGGGTGGCGACGGCCTGTGCCTGGATCTTCGGCGCCATGGCCTGGATCTGCTGCGGGGTGTCGAACATCACGCCACCCGGGGCCGCGGTGAACATCGGGCTGGTGGGCTTGGCGGAATGGCAGACGGAGCAACGTTCCTGGATCACGCTGTGGACCTTGTCGAAGTCCGCGCCGCCGGCGTTGGCCTGGGCGTTGGCGGGCTGGGCCGGAGCCTGGGCCTGCTCGGCGGGCTTGCTGCTTTCACTGGCGGCTGCCGGCGCTGCGGCCTCGGTCTTGGCCGGTGCGGTGACCGGGGCGACGCTGGCGATGGGCGCGGTGGCGGCCTTGTAGTTCGGCGAGGTGACGAAGGCCAGACAGATCATGCCCAGTGCGCCGGCCGGGAGGGTCCAGGCGAACTTGTTGCTGTCGTGGCGGGTGTTGAAGTAGTGGCGTACCAGAACGGCGATCACCGCGATCCCGGCCAGGATCAGCCAGTTGTACTGGCTGCCGTAGGTGCTCGGGAAATGGTTGCTGATCATGATGAACAGCACCGGCAGGGTGAAGTAGTTGTTGTGGCGCGAGCGCAGCAGGCCCTTGGCCGGCAGCGCCGGGTCCGGGGTGCGGTTCTCTTCGATGGCCTTAACCAGTGCACGCTGTGCCGGCATGATGATGCGGAACACGTTGCCGACCATGATGGTGCCGATCAGCGCGCCGACATGGATGTAGGCGCCACGGCCGCTGAACACCTGGGTGAAGCCCCAGGCCGCGCCGATCACCAGCACGAAGAGGATCAGGCCGAGCAGGGCGGGCTGCTTGCCCAGGGGCGAGTCGCACAGCAGGTCGTAGATGAACCAGCCGGCGATCAGGGAACCGACGCCGATGGCGATGGCCGCAGCCGGGGCGAGGTCCAGGCCGGGGGCGATCAGGTACAGGGTCGGGTTCAGGTAGAACACCACGGTCAGCAGGGCGACGCCCGACAGCCAGGTGAAATAGGCCTCCCATTTGAACCAGTGCAGGTTGTCCGGCATTTTCGGCGGGGCGAGCTTGTATTTCTCCAGGTGGTAGATGCCGCCACCGTGGATCGCCCACAGGTCACCGGCCAACCCCTCGCGCGGGGCCTTGCGGTTGAGGTTGTTCTCCAGCCAGACGAAATAGAAGGATGCGCCGATCCAGGCGATGCCGGTGATCATGTGAACCCAGCGGATGCTCAGGTTCAGCCATTCGGTCAGATGTGCTTCCACAGTACGTACCTCTTTCCCGGACGATCGGCACGGCGATCGCTGGGCTTCTCTTATTAGTGGTGGGGGTCGAGGAGCAGTTGCTCGTCCTCGGTGAAGTAATGCTCGTCGCAGTTGTTGCCGGAACCGCTGCGATCAACCACCAGGAAGTCATCCCGCTTTTCGATCGTCAGCACCGGGTGGTGCCAGACGCCGCGATGGTAATTAACGCCCTGCCTGCCATTGGTGAGGAAGGCACGGACCAGACCCGGTACAGGTGCATCGCCAACCGGCGCGACCACGACCAGAAAGGGGTTGCCGAGCAGCGGTATGAAGGCCTGGCTGCCCTGCGGATGTCGTTCAAGCATGCGGATGGGAAGGGGCATCTCCAGGGACTCGGCGCTGAAGATGCTGATGATCGCCTTGTCGTCCGGCTGGGCCGTCTCGACGGTGGCCAGCTTGTGGTAACGGCGGGTTGAGCCGTTGTTGATCATGAAGAACTCGCTGCCTTCGGTTTCGATGACGTCACCGAACGGGGCGAATGCTTCTTTGGTCAGGGGCTCGATCTTGAGAGTGCGCATGCTGTTCTTCTTGTCCTTGCTGTCGCCCCGCCACGGTGACGGGGTTGCCGGGGTTGGCCCGGCGTTATCTGGCCACCTTGCCGAACAGGCGCAGGCGACTGACGCCTCCGTCCGGGAATATGTTCAGGCGTACGTGGGTGACGGGGCCGAGGGCCCGGATCTGTTCGGTGTATTCGTGCTCGGCGTGCATCGAGAGCTTCTGGCTCGGCAGCAGCTCGCGCCAGAACAGGCTCTGGGTCTCGATCTGGCTGTCGGTGCCGCCCTTGACGAAGGCCGCCTGGATCGAGCAGCTGTCGGGGTAGTTGCCCTTGAAGTGCAGGGTATCGACCACGATGCGCTCGATCTCGCCGGGGTGGCCGAGGGCGACTATCACCCAGTCGTTGCCCGGGGTGCGGCGGCGGGCGGTTTCCCAGCCGTCGCCCATGTTGATGCCACGGCCCGGGTTGAGGATGTTGCCCATGCGGCCGAAATGCTCGTCGGAGCAGGCCAGTGCGCGGCCGCTGTTCAGCGCGGCGGCGAGGTCGACCTGTTCGTTGTCGCTCACCGCGCTCCAGTCGCGATGGGGGATGCCGTGTGCGCGCAGGCGTGCCACGCCACCGTCGGGATAGATGTTGAAGCGAAGGTGGGTGAAGGCCTGGTCGTTGTCGATCGCATGGTAATGGTGGCTATCGCCCTTGAGCTCGACGGCGCCGAGCACTTCGCTCCAGGTGCTGGTCTCGTCCGGGTCGCCGTTGGCCACGAAGCAGCCTTCCAGGGAGGCGGACGGCGGGTAGTTGCCGGTGAAGAAACTGGTGTCGATGTCCACGCCCTTGATCGAGCCCGCTACACCCAGGCGGATCACGGCGTGGTCATGGCCTTCGAAGCGCTTGCGGCGGGATTCCCAGCCGTCCATCCACTTGCCGTTGTCGTCGAACACGCCTTCCTTCCACACGGCCGCGGACGGCTGGAACAGGCGGTTGACGTCGGCGAACCAGTCGTCGGTGACCGAGAGGGCTCGGGTCCCGAGACGGGCGTCGGCGAGGTTGATGTACTTCTCGAAGGGTACTGCGTAGCTCTTCATTGCGGTCTGCCTTGGAACGGGAGCATCGGCGTGTCCGGCGTGCGTGCAGCCGGGGTCACATCTGCTGCAGGCGGAACAGCGCGATCCGGTTGATCTCGGCCAGGGCCCGGCTGAACTCGGCTTCGGGAGTGTTGTGGATGCGCTCCTCGAAGGCCGCCAGGATCTGGTGCCGGTTGCTGCCCTTCACCGCCATGATGAAAGGGAACCCGAACTTGGCCTTGTAGGCGTCGTTCAGTTCGGTGAAGCGTGCGAACTCTTCAGCCGTGCATTCGTGGATGCCGGCACCGGCCTGTTCGCTGGTGCTGGCTTCGGTCAACTCGCCTCGGACGGCCGCCTTGCCTGCCAGGTCCGGGTGAGCGTTGATCAGGGCCAGCTGGGCGTCGTGGCTGGCGCTGAGCAGGATGTCGGACATGCGCTGGTGCAGGCCGTCGATCTGGTCGACGCTGGCATCCAGGCCGAGGTCGTAGGCCTTCTCGGCAACCCAGGGCGAATGCTCGTAGATGTCGGCGAAGGCGCTGACGAAGGCCTCGCGGGACAGGCTGGACGGGGTGATCTTCTGGAAGCTGCTCATTGGGCGTTGCCTTGGAAAGGGTGGGTGGTGTGCCAGTGGTGGGCGATGTCCACGCGGCGGGCGAACCAGACCTTGTCGTGGCTCTTCACGTATTCGATGAAGCGGGCCAGGGCGGCGAGGCGCGCGGGGCGGCCCAGCAGGCGGCAGTGCATGCCGATGGAGAGCATCTTCGGCGCGCCGGCGGCGCCTTCGGCGTAGAGCACGTCGAAGGCGTCCTTCAGGTATTCGTAGAAGTCGTCGCCCTTGTTGAAGCCCTGCACCTGGGTGAAGCGCATGTCGTTGGTGTCGAGGGTGTAGGGGATCACCAGGTGCGGTTTTTCCACGGTGCTGGCCGGGTCCCAGTAGGGCAGGTCGTCGTCGTAGGTGTCGGAGTCGTAGAGGAAGCCGCCTTCCTCCATCACCAGGCGACGGGTGTTCGGGCCGGTGCGGCCGGTGTACCAGCCTAGCGGGCGTTCGCCGGTCAGCTCGGTGAGGATGCGGATGGCCTCGAGCATGTGCTCGCGCTCCTGCTCCTCGCTCATGTACTGGTAGTCGATCCAGCGGTAGCCGTGGCTGCAGATCTCGTGGCCGGCCTCGACCATGGCGCGGATGGCGTCCGGGTGGCGCTGTGCGGCCATGGCGACGGCGAAGATGGTCAGCGGGATGTCGTGCTTCTTGAACAGGTTGAGCAGGCGCCAGACGCCGGCTCGGCTACCGTACTCGTAGAGGGATTCCATGCTCATGTTGCGGGCGCCCTGCAGGGGCTGCGCCGCGACCATCTCCGAGAGGAAGGCTTCGGATTCCTTGTCGCCGTGGAGGATGTTGCGCTCGCCGCCTTCCTCGTAGTTGAGGACGAAGGAGAGGGCGATGCGTGCCTCGCCCGGCCAGTGCGGATGCGGGGGATTGCTGCCGTAGCCGATCAGGTCGCGGGGGTAGTCGAGGCTCACTACTGGATTCCTTCTTGTCTGTGGAGGGTTCGCGGAGCCGGGCTGCGCGAACGCGATGAGTGATTGTATACAAACGTCATCGAGTTTTGTAAATGAAATATTTGTCCCGATCGACGTTCTGCAGGTTTGCAAAAAACTTGCCTGATTGGTCAGCTCTTTGCAATACAACCCTTGCTCTGGGCCGGTCTGCATCAAAATGGTGCTGGCGAATCGGGCCGCCGTCGAGGCGATAAAAATTCTCGAATAATTGTGTACAATTCAGCTGGATAATGTCTTATATTTGGTCCATCGCAGTTCCCGGGCCGCCCCTTTTCAGGGCTTGGGCACTCCTGATGCACCGATTTCAACGAGAAGAGGAGGTGTGGCTGTCGCCGGTCGATGACCGCAGCGGGAGCCCGGAAAGCAATGGGACGATTGACCACCCACGTACTGGATGCCGCCCACGGTTGCCCTGGCAGCGACATCAGCATCGAGCTCTACCGCGTCGAGAATGGCGGCCTGGAGCTGATCACCCGCACCACCACCAATGACGACGGTCGCTGCGACGCGCCCCTGCTGCAGGGCGACACCTACGCCACCGGTGTCTACCAGCTGCATTTCCACGCCGGCGACTACTACCGCAAGCGCGGCGTGAAGCTGCCCGAGCAGGCCTTCCTCGATGTGGTCGTGCTGCGTTTCGGCATCAGCGCCGAGCAGGACCATTACCACGTGCCGCTGCTGATCTCCCCCTACAGCTACTCCACCTATCGCGGCAGCTAGTAACCGTCTTACCCCTTACTCATCAGCGAGTCCTTTTTCCCGGCCCGTTCACACTGCGGGCTTTTTTTTGTCCGCGATTCGGGCCCTGCCGGCAGGAAGCTGGACAGGAAAGTCCCGTCTGGACCGCAGGCTCTGGCACTGCCGTGCCAGAGTGATGGCATTTTGCAAGTCATCTGACGAGTGGTTCGCATTTGGTCGGGAAAGGGCTTGAGCGAAGTTCCCGGCGCCATAAAAATGCCGCCCCGATGTCGATATGCCATTACTCCAAGGACGGTCGCAATGCGTCTGCAGTCTTTCGCTGCGGGTTTCTGCCTGCTTTTTCCTGCTTTTTCCGTTTTCGCGGCTGATAGCCCCGGTGCGCCCTTTGCTGGCGATCGCGACCTGATCCGCGAGCGCCAGGACCGCATCCTCGAGGAGCAGCGCAAGCGCCTGCAGGACCTGCAGCAACTGCCCGGCCGTGAGGCCCCCGTCCAGCCCAGCGCCCCCGCCACCCAGGGGCCGTGCTTCGACATCCGCAGCATCCGCCTGCAGGGTGCCAACCTGATTGCCGCGCCACGCCAGCGCGAGCTGCTCAAGCCGTTCGAAAACCAGTGCCTGGACAGCGGCCGTCTCAACGAGCTGCTCAAGGCCATCACCCAGCACTACATCGACAAGGGCTACGTCACCTCGCGCGCCTACCTGCCGCAGCAGGACCTGGCCGACGGCGAGCTGGACGTGATCGTGGTCGAGGGCAAGCTCGAAGGCCTCGACAGCTCCGCCATCGCCAGCGACCGCGAACTGGCCATGGCCTCGCCCGCGCGCGACGGCGAGGTGCTCGATTTGCGCGAAATGGAACAGCTGGTGGACCAGATCAACCGCCTGCCGTCGCGCCCCGCGCAACTGGAACTGGTGCCCGGCGCGGACGTGGGCGGCAGCCGCGTGCAACTCAAGGGCGAGCCTGCCAAGCCCTGGCGCGTGGGCCTGAACCGCCACAACGACGGCCAGCGCAGCACCGGCGAGCAGCAGTGGGGCGCCAGCCTCGACTGGGACAGCCCCTTCGGCCTGGCCGACCAGCTCAGCCTGCGCGGCGGCGGCGACCTGGCCAGCGACCACTGGAAGCACTCGGCCAACCAGAGCGTCCTCTACAACCTGCCCTACGGCTGGTGGAACTTCAGCTACGCCTACAGCCAGAGCTACTACCGCACCCGTAACCAGGGCGACGGCTTCGCCTTCGGCACCGACGGCGAGAGCAAGAACCACCAGCTGCGTGCCGAGCGCGTGCTGCATCGCGACAGCGTCAGCAAGACCGCTGCCAGCCTCGGCATCGCCCACCTGGAAACGCGCAACTACGTGGAAAACAGCCTGCTCGGCAACTCCAGCCCGCGCCTGACCGAATCCCAGCTGGGCTTCAACCACGGCCGGCGCATCGGCAACGCCTTCGTCAACGTCGATGTCGGCTGGCAGCGCGGCATCGGCGCCTTCGACGCCCAGCACGACCGCACACCGTTCCACCACTCGCCCGAGGCCCGCTACAACAAGTACAGCCTCACCGCCAGCTACCTGCAGTCCTTCCAGCTGCTGGGCGAATCCTTCAGCGTCGACAGCCTGGTCAACGGCCAGCACAGCGAAGACGTGCTCTACAGCCCGCAGCGCATCAGCGTCGGCGGCCTCAGCTCGGTGCGTGGCTTCAAGGAACAATCCCTCTCCGGCGACACCGGTGCCTACTGGCGCAACCAGCTGCGCTGGCGGCGGCCGGTGACCTGGGCGGCGCTGCAGCCGTTCGTGCAGGAATACGGCGCCGCCTTCGCCTACGACCTGGGGGTGATCCACGGGGATCGCTACAACCCCGGCCAGAGCGGCCGCCTCAGCGGCAACGCCTTCGAATTCAGTGCCCGGGGCCAGCACCTGGCCGCCTCGGTCACCTTCGCGCGGTCCCTGGAACGCCCTGACGCCATCACGCGCCAGGAGCACCCGGTGTATTTCCGCTTCGACCTCTTCTTCTGATTTCAGCTTCGCCCGGAGTTCCAGTACATGGACGTTCGCAGCCCCTTCTTCCAGAACATCGCCACCGTCCTCGTCGGCGTGATGTTCCTCAACCCCATCGTCTCCACCGCCGCTGATCTCGCGGTGGACGCGGCCGCCGGTGGCAACACCAGCATCGGCAGCGCCGGCAACGGCGTGCCGGTGGTCAACATCGCCACGCCCAACGCCAACGGCCTGTCCCACAACCGCTTCACCGACTACAACGTCGGCCAGCAGGGGCTGATCCTCAACAACGCCACCGACAAGCTGCAGAACACCCAGCTCGGCGGCTACATCATCGGCAACGCCAACCTCAACGGCCGCGCCGCCGGCCTCATCCTCAACGAGGTCAGCGGTGGCAGCCCCAGCCAGCTCAAGGGCTACACCGAGGTGGCCGGGCAGGGCGCCCACGTCATCGTCGCCAACCCCCACGGCATCACCTGTGACGGCTGCGGCTTCATCAACACGCCCAAGGTCACCCTGAGCACCGGCAAGCCGGTGGTGGAGAACGGCCGCCTCGACCGCTACGACGTGGACGGCGGCGCCATCGCCATCGAGGGCGCCGGCCTCAACGCCGGCAACGTCGACCAGTTCGAGCTGATCACCCGCAGCGCGCAGATCAACGCCGAGTTGCACGCCAGGCAACTGGCCCTGGTCACCGGCCGCAACGAGGTGGACGCCGCCACCCTGGCCGCCACCGCCAAGGCCGCCGATGGCAGCGCACAGCCGCAACTGGCCATCGACAGCTCCGCCCTCGGCGGCATGTACGCCGGCGCGATCCGCCTGGTGGGCACCGAGCAGGGCGTGGGCGTGAAGCTGGCCGGCGACATGGCCGCCAGCGGCGGCGACATCCAGATCGACGCCAACGGCAAGCTGACCCTCGCGCGCACCGCCGCCAGCGGCGATATCGCCCTCAAGGCCACCGACATCGACCTGACCCGCGGCGCCTACGCCGGCGGCAAGGCCCGCGTCACCAGCGCCGGCACCGTCGAGGTGAAGGAAAGCCTGGCCGCCGCCGGCGACCTGAACCTGAATGCCGCGCGCATCGACAACCAGGGCCACCTGGAAGCCGGCGTGCGCGCCGACGGCAGTGCCAACACCGCCAGCGTCCTCGACATCCAGGGCGGCACCCTGGCCAACCGTGGCCAGGTGCTGGCCCAGGGCAGCCTGACCACCGACCTCACGACGCTCGACAACCAGGGGGCGCAGCTGGTCGCCGCCGGCTCCGCCCAGGTGAAGGCCCAGACCCTGCACAACCAGGGCGGCCAGCTCATCGGCCGGCAGGACCTGACGGTCGACGGCAGGCAGCTGGACAACAGCGGCGGCACCCTGGCCGCCAACCAGGCGCTGACCGTCACCGTCACCGATGAGGTGAAGAATCTCGGCGACGGCCTGATCCTCTCCAAGGCCGGCGGCCTGACCCTCAGCACCGCCGTGCTGGACAACCAGGGCGGCACCCTCCAGGCCGACAGCGGCGAGCTCAAGGCCACCGCCAGCACCCGCCTGGACAACCGCAGCGGCAAGGTCCTCACCGGCGACGGCACGCTGACCCTCGCAGCCGGTGAACTGCACAACCAGCAGGGCCGCCTCCATGCCCAGGGCGGCGCCCTCAAGGCCACCGTCGACAGCCTCGGCAACGGCCAGGGCCGCATCCAGGGCGACAGCGTCGAGCTCACCAGCAGCACCCGCCTGGACAACGGCCAGGGCCAGATCGTCGCCACCCAGGGCGACCTGGAGATTAAGCGCGGCGAAGTCATCAACGACGGCGGCCAGCTGCTCGCCAAGCAGGCGGTCAAGGTCGACGCCGACAGCCTGCGCAACCAGGGCGGCACCCTCGGCGGCGACAGCGCCAGCCTCAAGCTGGCCGGCAAACTGGCCAACGACGGCGGCCTGATCGAAGCCGGCAAGACCCTGAACCTCGACCTCGGCTCCGCCAGCAACGCCGGCGGCAAGTTGCGCGCCCTCGGCAGCACCGGCAGCAGCACCTTCGCCATCGGTGGTCGCTTCGACAACGACGGCGGCCTGGTGGAAATCGGCAACGCCGGCTTCACCCTCACCAGCGCCAGCCTCAGCAACCAGCAAGGCACCCTGCGCCACGTCGGCACCCAGGGCTTCGCCCTCAGCCTGGCCGATGCCGGGCAGGCCGGCGGCAGCTTCATCACCAACGGCGTGCTCAGCCTCGACGTCGCCGACTGGACCAACAGCAGCCTGCTCCAGGCCCAGCGCCTGGACCTCAAGGTCGGCACCTTCACCCAGACCGCCAGCGGCAAGCTGGTGTCCATCGACGACATCACCGCCAGCGGCGGCGACTGGACCAACGACGGCGCCATCGAAACCGAAGGCAGGCTGCAACTGGCCCTCAGCGGCCGCTACCAGGGCAACGGCAGCCTGAAGAGCCTGGGCGACCTGACCCTCAGCGCCGCCAGCGCCGAACTCGGCCAGGGCGCCCAGCTGCGCAGCGGCGGCAAGGGCGAGTTCCGCCTCGGCAGCAGCCTGGTCAACGCCGGCACCATCAGCACCGTGGGCGACGCCCTGCTGATCGTCGCCAGCCTCGACAACCGCGGCACCCTCGGCGCCGCGCAGAAGCTGCGCATCGAAGCCCCGACCCTGCTCAACCAGGGCCTGGTGTTCAGCGGCGCCGACATGGCCCTGCGCGCCAACAGCCTCACCAACCTCAAGGGCGACCTCTACAGCCTGGGCGCCCTGAGCGCCGCCAGGGATGATGCGAATGGGCAGATGGCGTTGCTGGAGAACCGCTCCGGCGGCATCGAATCCAGCGGCGACATGACCCTGCGCGCCGCCACCCTGACCAACCGCAAGGAGCTGTTCACTCCCGGCAAGACGCTGGTTGCCGGCTCCATCAGCGTGGTCTGCTACGACTGCAGCGGTGACCACCACAACGTCGACTACGTCGCCACCGAGCGCTTCGAAAACTCGGTGCTGGAAGACTCCGCCGCCTCGCGCATCCACAGCGGCGGCAGCCTCGATATCCAGGGCGGCGTCATCGCCAACCGCTACAGCAGCCTGAGCGCCACCGGCAACATCGGCATCCAGGGCACCAGCCTGGAAAACACCGGTGCCGCCAGCGGCATCATCGAGCGTGTACGCCGCTTCAATACCGGCCGCGTCACCGACGGCACCGACGAGCGTTTCCGCGACAACTACATCAACCCCTACAACGCCCAGCCGATGCCCAAGGAGGTACCCAGCGCGCTCTACAGCTGGGCGCTGACCAGCGACATCGAGACCCGCACGCCCACCGGTGTCGGCTCGCCGGCCATCATCCAGGCCGGCGGCAACGTCAGCATCCCGGCCACCCAGCCCATCACCAACGACTCGGTCCTGGCCAACCAGGCGCCCCAGGGCGGCAACGCCCAGAGCCTGGACAGCCAGGTGGGCCTGACCAGCCAACCGCTGGTGGTGCAGCTCAACGCACAGCTGGCGCCGGACCCCAACCAGCAGGCGGTCAACCCGCTGACACTGCCCGGCTTCGGCCTGCCCCAGGGGCAGAACGGCCTGTTCCACGTCAATGAAGGCCCCGGCCATCGCTACCTGGTCGAGACCCGCGCCGAGTTCGCCAACCTCAAGAGCTTCCTCAGCTCCGACTACATGCTGAGCCGCCTCGGCTTCGACGCCGACCAGGCACAGAAGCGCCTGGGTGATGGCCTGTACGAGCAGCGCCTGATCCGCGAAGCGATCGTCGCCCGTACCGGCAAGCGCTTCATCGATGGGCTCGCCTCGGACGAGGCCCAGTTCAAGTACCTGATGGACAACGCCATCGCCAGCAAGGAAGCCCTCAACCTCGCCCCGGGCGTGGGCCTGAGCGCCGAGCAGGTCGCCGCGCTGACCCACGACATCGTGTGGATGCAGGAGCAGGAGGTGAATGGCGAGAAGGTCCTGGTGCCGGTGCTCTACCTGGCCCAGGCCAAGGACCGCCTGGCCCCGAGCGGCGCGCTGATCCAGGGCCGCGACGTGGCGCTGATCAGCGGCACCACCCTCACCAACAGCGGCACCCTGCGGGCCAGCAACAACCTCCAGGCCTCGGCCCTCAACGTCAGCAACAGCGGCCTGATGCAGGCCGGCGAGCGCCTGTCCCTGCTCGCCACCGACAGCATCCGCAATGCACGTGGTGGCCTCATCAACGGCAAGGACGTCAGCGCCATCGCCCTCACCGGCGACATCACCAACGAGCGCACCATCAGCCAGGACGCCCGCAGCGGCAGGAACTTCAGCCAGCTCACCAGCGTGGTGGACAAGGCCGCCGGGATCGAGGCCAGCAACAGCCTGAACCTCTCCGCCGGGAAGGACATCCAGAACATCGGCGGCAGCCTCAAGGCCGGCGGCAACGCCACCCTGAAGGCCGGCAATGACCTGGTCATCGCCTCCGCTGCCGAAGAGAACGGCAGCATGCGCCAGGACAAGCGCCACTTCTGGAGCAACAGCAGTACGACTCAGCATGGCAGTGATGTGCAGATCGGCGGCAACCTGCAGGCCAGTGCCGGGCAGGATCTCGCCGTGATCGCCAGCACCGTCAAGGCGGGGGGCGATGTCAGCCTGGAGGCCGAGCGCGACGTCACCATCGCTGCGGCAGCCGACGAGACCAGCAGCGAATACCGCTACAAGCGCAGCGGCAAGAAGATCAACAAGGAAGACAGCACCATCCGCCAGCAGGCGGCGGTGATCGAAGCGGGCGGCGATCTCGATATCGAGGCGGGCGGCAACCTGCTGGTCAGTGCCAGCAAGCTCAAGGCCGGCGACGAGGCCTACCTGTACGCCGGCGAACAGCTGGCCCTGACCGCAGGGCAGGACAGCGACTACCACCTCTACGACATGAAGAAGAAGGGGGCCTTCGGCGCCAAGAAGACCCAGCGCGACGAAGTGACTGATATCCGTAATGTCGGCACCAGCATCATCACCGGCGGTGACCTCACCCTCGCCAGTGAAGGTGACCAGCTCTACCAGCGCGCCCACCTGGAAAGCGGCGGCAACCTCACCCTCGAAAGCGGTGGTGCCATCACCTTCGAAGCGGTGAAGGACATGCACCAGGAGAGCCATGAGAAGAGCAAGAGCAGCTTCGTGTGGAACTCCATGGAGGGCAAAGGCAAGACCGATGAAACGGTATTGCAGAGCCAGCTGATCGCTCAGGGCGAGATCGCCATCAAGGCTGTCGATGGACTGAAGATCGATATCAAGGAGATCAACCAGCAGAGCGTCAGCCAGACCGTCGATGCGATGGTGGCTGCCGACCCGCAACTGGCCTGGTTAAAGGACGTTGAACAGCGGGGCGATGTTGACTGGCGTCGTGTGAAAGAGATTCACGACTCATTCAAATATAGCCATTCGGGGCTAGGCGGTGGTGCGGCGATCATCATCGCGATCATCGTTGCCTACTTCACTGCAGGTGCTGCTAGTGGGCTCATTGGTAGCGCTGCGGGCGCGACGGCTGGTTCTGGCAGTGCGATGGCGGCTGCGGGTACAGCGGTTGGCTCCGCAGGTGCTGGCTGGGCAAATGTCGCACTTACTTCTGTGGTGACCTCTGCTGCGGGCTCGGCCGCTGTCAGCACAATTAATAACAGAGGGAATCTTGGCGCGGTCGTCAAAGACATCACGTCGAAAGATGCGATGAAAGGGTATGTCGTCACTGGGGTGACGGCAGGTTTGACCGCTGGGGTCTATGACAAGTGGACTAGTACGAATACTGCACCCACTACCACCAATGGTGTTCCCGGAAATACTGGGCTGACGCTGAATAGCGGGCAAGTCTCTGGGGTCGCACTGAATACGTGGTCCGGGGTAGGTAAGTTTGCCGCCAACCAAGCACTGCAGAATGGGACTTCTGCGCTAGTGAACAAGGCACTTGGGCAGGACGTCAGCCTGAACAATGTGTTGCAGAGCACCCTGTCCAGCACTTTCATGGCTGCGGGATTCAAATGGGTGGGTGATTTCAGTGATGCCAATCACCTATCTGAAGGCGGCCTTGCAAAGATCGGCCTACATGCGGTGATGGGTGGGTTGGCTGCAGAAGCTGCAGGAGGCGACTTCAAGACCGGAGCTCTGGCTGCTGGTGCAAACGAAGCCTTGGTCGGCTTGCTGGCTGAGCAGTACTCGCAGATGACCTTGGAGGAGCGAGGCCGCCTGCTGGTAATGAACTCGCAGGTGCTGGGTGTTCTCACAGCGGCAGCGCAGGGCGGGGATGAAAAAGCCATGCAGATTGGTTCTGCCGTGGCTGCGAACTCTACCCAGTACAACTTCCTCGGGCATCAGTCTCGGGAGCTGAGAGATAAGCTCCGGAAAGAGGTTGAACAGAACTCTAGTCTTGACGCTGCTCGGATGCTGATCGCCTTGGAAAAGGCCGATCAGCAAAGCGATGCGTTGCTGAATAAGTATGTGCTTGATCAGAACTCTTTGAGTGCTTCTGAGAGAAATACGCTGGCTGCTTATCTGAAGGTCTATGCCTATGAGCAGATGCAAAAGTACGGTAAGGAGACTGCGAGCCGGTTGGTAAATGCCTTGTTGACGGAAGGCAATCGGATGGTCGATTACGATCGGCTCTATGCAGGACTTTCGTCCGACAAGAGCAAGGAAGCAGAGCTAAGTCGCGAGGATGGCAAGAACTGGTACGAGAAGACCTTCTGGCAGCGCGATACCAGTAAAAACGAAGAGATCTATGCCAAAGCCAATGGCTTATTAAGGGAGCAAGCCGAACGGCAGGGGGAAGCCAATATTGGTCAGCCCGCGTTGTACGTACTGACAGGGCCGCTAGGAGCAGCAATCAGAGCTGCAAGTGTTGTAAATGGTGTTTATCAGCTGGACTACGGCGTAGAGCAGGCACTTGATGGCGATGCTTGGAACGCTGCGGGAAATATCGTCTTTGGTGCGTTGGGTGTCGCTGCTCTTGGATTCCCAGCCAAGCCTGCTGGAGGGGTTAAAGGTACGCCTGAGTGGGCCGCATCTGAGGGGGCGTATAGCGGAGCGCTTTCCGGGGAGTATGCTTCAGGGAAAATTACTGTTAACGGAAAGGTAGTAGGTGGTATCGATGAATTTAGTGTTGGGCCAGACCCAAAAGCAATTGGCTCGTCAGGTGCGAGTGCAGTTTCGGTGGGCGCCTCGAATAAAATTGACCCTAAACACCTCGAGCTTGTAACAGTTCATCCGAATGCGCACTCTATTGCTCGACATGGTGGAAGTGTGACTGATGATCAGTTAATGCATCGGGCGCTAACCGGTGTGGCGCCTGATGGTCACGTGAAGGTGGCTAATGGAAGAACCGTTCTTCCACCAATGTCTTCTGCATTCTATTCCGATCAACTGCTTATAAAAGCAGATCAAGCTGTCCGGAATGATGGGGCTTTGCAGGCAGTAATAGCGCGAAATCCGGGGCAGACTATCGTTACGGTGAAGCCGACTGATGTCGGTGATTTAGGTATTAGTCTCGGGCGTGGCTTTGAGCGAATTGCTGGAAGTAGGTTGAATTCAGATTTGCAAGGTGCTCCGAGAATGGTGGGTGACTTGAGAAGTGTGCAGGCGACCTATGAACTGAATCCCGTTACAAAAAAATGGGAAACAATAACTATATTTCCATCGAGATAGTGCTATGCAGAATTATTCGTTAATAAGAAATCTACTTGAGTCTATATTTTCGGTGGATGTTGGCTTGGATGAAAATGGTGCGCGTGCTGCCTTGGGGCGCGTGTTAAATGATGAGCGCCAACGAGCAAAAATAGAGAGCGAGTTGCACAGGCTTTTCAGTGATCAATCTGTTGTTTGGATGGAGTTGCTTGATAACGATAGCTATGTTGTTTATCCCGCAGACGATGAAGATGATGCTAAGAACTACATGGTGGAGATTCTTTGGGATAGGGTGTTTCCAAATACACCAGCCCCCTAGGTGCAAGAGAATGCTGCAGGAGCTCTAGATGTCGCGCTTATTTTGGATTTTTGGGCGTTTTAGTGTTGCTTGCGGGGTTGATTCTATTTATGGCTGGATATCAGCGGCTGCTCTAGGGGGTGAGAAATAATTCCTCCGCTACGTGTGAGATGATTCGTGGTGCGTGGGCTTTTAGTGAGGATGGTGCGCAAGGCTTAAGGTGTATTGATTGTGGCTGGTCATTATTTGCTATGCAGATTCCAGGGGCAGGAGCGATGAGTAAGAGTTATGATCTGCTTTGGTGAGGTTGTAAGGTGGGCTCATATAAGTACGGTTGCTGAGGTGTTAGGCTAGATTTCCTGGAGTCTAGAGTCGCTCTTAAAGAGGCGTTCTATTTTTTTTCGGTCAAGTAGTTGATGTTTACGAACTAAAAGGGCTCTTGATTTTGCTGGGAGTCGATACTTAATTCAGCCTGACTTTGCATGGAATTAGCAATTATTCGTTAACGACTGCAGCTAAGCCTTCACGCACCCATAAAAAAGTCCGGCATCCGCCGGGCTTCGTCATTTCAGGAGGGCCGTTTCAGCGGGATATCAACGCCGCCGTGCCCGCCGCACCGAACAGCCCGGCGCTGACGCGGTTGAACCAGGTCTGGCCTTCGCCGGAGCGCAGGTAGCGGGCGGCGGCGTGGGCGCTGAGGCCGTAGAAGAGCTTGCAGGCGAGGTCCAGCACGGCCCAGGTGGCGATCATCACCGAGAGTTGGCCCAGCAGCGGGCGGTCGGCGCTGATGAATTGGGGCAGGAAGGCGGCGAAGAAGAGGATGTCCTTGGGGTTGCTGGCGGCGAGGCCGAAGGCTTTCCAGTAGAGGGCGTGGAAGCCGGGGTTGACCGGTTGTTCCTCGGCCGCCACCGGTTTGGCAGCGTTGCGCGATTGCTTCCAGCTTTGCCAGGCGAGGTAGAAGAGGTAGAGCGCGCCGACGAGCTTGAGCAGGCTGAACAGCTGCTCGGAGGCCAGTAGCAAGGCGCCGAGGCCAAGTGCGGAGGCGGCGAGCAGGCCGGTGGCGGCGCTGACGCCGCCGAGGAAGGCGGGCAGCGAGCGGCGGATGCCGTAGTTGAGGCTGTTGCTGACCATCAGCAGGGACAGGGGGCCGGGGATGAGGATCACCACCAGCGCGGCGCTGCTGAACAGCAGCCAGGTTTCCAGGCTCATTCGCTCGTCTCCGGACAATGAAAAGGGCCCCGGCGTTTCAGCGCCAGGGCCCTTGGGTGTTGCGGAGCGAGCTTACAGGAAAATGAACTTGGCGACGAAGATGGCGCAAAGTGCATACAGGCTGGGCGATACCTCGCGGTATTTGCCGGTGCAGGCCTTCATCACCACGTAGGTCACGAAGCCCAGGGCGATGCCGTCGGCGACCGAGAAGGTCAGCGGCATCATGATGACGGTGACGATCGCGGGGATGGTTTCGGTGTGCTCGTCCCAGTCGATATGGGCCATGCCGCCCATCATCAGCATGGCGACGTAAATCAGTGCGCCCGAGGTGGCGTAGGCGGGGATCATGCCGGCCAGCGGGGCGAAGAACATCGCGGCGACGAAGAGGATGCCGACGGTGACGGCGGTCAGACCAGTGCGGCCACCGGCGGCGACGCCCGCGGCGCTTTCCACGTAGCTGGTGACCGGCGGTACGCCGAGCACGCCGCCGAACACGCTGGAGGCGCTATCGGCCTTCATGGCCTTCGACAGGTTCTCGATGCGGCCGTCCTCCTTCACCAGGTTCGCGCGCTGGGCCACGCCCATCAGGGTGCCGGCGGTGTCGAACATGTGCACGAAGAGGAAGGCCAGGATCACGCTGATCATGGTCACGTCGAACGCGCCGGTGATGTCCATGGCCATGAAGGTCGGGGCCAGGCTCGGCGGCATGGAGAAGACGCCGCCGAACTTGACGATGCCCAGGCCGACGCCGATCAGGGTGACGGTGAGGATGCTGATCAGGATGCCGCCGAACACGCGACGGTATTCCAGCACGGCGATCATCAGGAAGCAGATCGCGGCCAGCAGCGGTGCGGGGGAGGTGAGGTCACCGATGTGCACCAGGGTGCTGGAGTTCGGTACCACGATGCCGGCGGTCTTCAGGCCGATGAGCCCGAGGAACAATCCGACCCCCGCGCCCATGGCGAATCGAAGGCTGCTGGGGATGCTGTTGAGCAGCCATTCCCGGATGCGCGAGAAGGTCAGGATCATGAACAGCACGCCGGACAGGAACACCGCGCCGAGGGCGATCTGCCAGCTGTAGCCCATGGTGTTGACCACGGTGTAGGTGAAGAAGGCGTTGAGGCCCATGCCGGGTGCCAGGCCCACCGGCCAGTTGGCGTACAGGCCCATCAGGAAGCAGCCGAAGGCCGCGGCCAGGCAGGTGGCCACGAAGGCCGCACCGTGATCGATGCCGGCGTCCGCCATGATGTTGGGGTTGACGAAGATGATGTAGGCCATGGTGATGAAAGTGGTGAGGCCGGCGGCCAGTTCGGTTCTCACGGTGGTGCGGTGTTCGGTCAGCTTGAAGAGGCGTTCAAGCAGGCCTTTGGCGGGGGGGCTGGCAGCGTACGTTCCTTGTTCTTGTTGTTTGGTGCTTTCCACAGCAGGTACCTCTCATTTAGTTGTTTTTAGCTGTTCGGCCGGCTGGTTACCTGGGTCCCTTGCGCAGCGAAAAGCCTGAGGTTTGGTGCCTCACGGGGCGGTACGAATTTTCTGACTTTTGGGTCAAAAGTACGCAGTCGGATTATGTGTTTGTGTACAAAAAAGTCAATTAATGTTTGTCGGCTTGTGTGCAGCTTTTCGGGGGCATAGACTGCGCGTGCTGGACTGACCGGTAAGACCACAACAACAAAGCCTCCGGATCTCGCACAAGGGCGTAGCCGCGCCAGCGCTCCGGGGGCACCGCAACGGAGATTCCCCCCATGCTCAAGTGGTGCTCGCGCTCGATATTCCTGCAGGTCGTCATCGGCCTGGTCATCGGTATCCTCTGCGGTATCGGCTTCCCCGAGTTCTCGGCGCAGCTCAAGCCCCTGGGCGACGGCTTCATCAAGCTGATCAAGATGCTCATCGCGCTGATCGTGTTCTGCGTGGTGGTGAGTGGCATTTCCGGCGCGGGGGACCTGAAGAAGGTCGGTCGCATCGGCTTCAAGGCGGTGGTGTATTTCGAGGTGCTGACCACGGTGGCGCTGCTGATCGGCCTGCTGGTGGCCTATGGCGGCGGTCTGGGGGTGGGCGCCAACATCGACCTCGGCCAGTTGCCGGCCGGCGATGCCTCGCTTTACACCTCGCGCACCGGTGACCTGCACGGGCCGGTGGACTTCGTCATGGGGCTGATCCCGGCGTCCGTGATCGGCGCTTTCGCCAGCAACGACATCCTCCAGGTGCTGCTGTTCTCGGTGCTGTTCGGCTGCGCGCTGAACCAGGTGGGCGAGGCGGCGTCGGGCGTGGCCCGGCTGATCAACGAGATGAGCCATGTGATCTTCCGCATCATGGGCATGATCGTGCGCCTGGCGCCCATCGGCGTGTTCGGCGCCATCGCGTTCACCACCAGCAAGTACGGGGTCGATTCGCTGCGCCACCTGGGCGGCCTGGTGGTGGTGTTCTACGCCACCTGCGCGGTGTTCGTGCTGCTGGTGCTGGGGACCGTGCTGCGGGTTTCCGGGCTGCGCCTGTGGCCGTTCCTCGGCTACCTGCGCGAGGAGCTGCTGATCGTCCTCGGCACGGCCTCCTCGGACGCCGTGCTGCCGCAGATCATGCGTAAGCTGGAGCACCTGGGCATCCGCAGTTCCACGGTCGGCCTGGTCATCCCCACCGGCTACTCGTTCAACCTGGACGGCTTCTCCATCTACCTGACCCTGGCCATCGTCTTCATCGCCCATGCCACCGGCACGCCGCTGGCGATGAACGACCTGGTCACCATCCTGCTGGTGTCGCTGGTCACCTCCAAGGGCGCCCACGGCATTCCCGGCTCGGCCCTGGTGATCCTCGCCGCCACGCTCGCGGCCGTGCCAGCGATCCCCGTCGTGGGCCTGGTGCTGGTGCTGTCGGTGGACTGGTTCATGGGCATCGGCCGCGCGCTGACCAACCTGATCGGCAACTGCATCGCCACCGTGGCCATCGCCCGTTGGGAAAAGGACATCGACCTGGGCCGCGCCCGCAGCGTGCTGGCGGGCGAGCAGGGCTTTGCGTTCAAGGACCGCCTCGGCGCCAAGCCGACGGCGGATTGAGAAGGGCGTCGCCGGGCTGCATCATGCTGCGGCCCGGCCTGCCTGGTCCGGCTTCACAAGGAGGAAGGAACAGTGAACAGCTCATCGACCCTGGTGGGGTCCATCGTCCAGTCGCTGCGCGAGTCCATCGAGCAGGGGCGCTGGGCCGTCGGCGAGATGCTCCCGGGCCAGCGCGAACTGGCCGAGCAACTGGGCATCAGCCGGCCCTGCCTGCGCGAGGCGGTGACGGTGCTGGAAACCCTCGGCATGGTCCGCTCGCTGCCCGGCAAGGGCGTCCAGGTGATGGGGCGCGAGGCAGCGGAACTCGCCATCACGGCGCCCCGCGACCACAGCATCGAGGATGTGATCCAGCTGCGTTATGCCCTGGAGCCCTTCATCGTCGGCCTGGTGGCGCAATCCATCGCATCAAGCGACCTCGACCGCCTGCGCCTGCGCCTGATGGACCTGCGCGATGCCGCGGAGGACGACGACATGGATGCCTTCGTCGAGGCCTATATAGGCTTCCATCAGTTGCTGGGCTCGCTGACTACCAATCCCATCTTCCAGTCCCTGGTCACGCAGGCGGGGGCTGCGTTGGCCCGCAGCGACGCACTGCTGCGCCAGCGCGGTGACGAGTTGCAGGAACGGGTGCGCGAGCACGAGGCCCTGGTGCAGGCCATCCGTCGGCGCGACAGCCTGCTGGCCTCCTCGCTGATGCGTGACCACCTGGTCGCAGAAGGTCGCCGGATGGGGTTGCGCCTGGAGCTGCCGGAGGGCTCGAGGGCCCTGTAGGCGGGAGTCTGGGCGGGGTGGCAGTGCCTTTGTCCGGTCGGATTGTGTACAATGCGCACATTTTTCCGAGGCTTTACCCGCTGGACGCTGGCAATACGATGCCGACTCAGCGTAGTGTCAGCCCTATTCCCGCTTTCGAATCCTTCTACGTGGGCCCCCATGAACGACGTTGAACACAGTTTGAAGAAGCCGCCGCGTGCAGCCAAAGGCACGCGCAATGGCACCCAGGATGAAGTCGTCTACGCACATATCTTCGAAGCCATCCTCGAACAGCGCCTGGCCCCGGCCACCAAGTTGAGCGAAGAGGCCCTGGGCGAGATCTTCGGTGTCAGCCGCACCATCATCCGCCGCGCTCTGTCGCGCCTTGCCCACGAGGGCGTGGTGCTGCTGCGTCCCAACCGTGGTGCCGTCGTGGCCAGCCCGGGGGCCGAGGAAGCGCGGCAGATCTTCTACGCACGTCGCATGATCGAGCGCGCCATCACCGAACTGGCTTGCGTCAACGCCACTCCCGAACAGATCGCCGGCCTGCGCCAGATGGTCATCGAGGAGCGCGAGTGCTTCGCTCGTGGTGACCGCGGCATGGGCATCCGCCTGTCCGGCGAGTTCCACCTGAAGCTGGCCGAGGCCGCTGGTAACTTCACCCTGCTGGGCTTCCTGCGCAGCCTGATTTCGCAGACCTCGCTGATCATCGCCCTGTACGAGAGCAACAGCCGCACCCATTGCTCGGACGAGGAACACGACAAGGTCATCGACGCCATCGAGTCGCATAACGTCGAGGTCGCCGTCGACCTGATGATGCGCCACATGGACAGCGTCGACGCCAAGCTCAACCTCGAAGGCGAAACCGCCTCCGACGACCTGCACGCGGTGTTCTCGCACCTGCTGCAGAGCAAGAAGAAAAGCACCCGCGCTTCCTCGCGCAGCGCCTGAGCAGGGTGTGATGAAGAAGCCCCGCGAATGCGGGGCTTTTTTGTGGGTGTGTGGTTTTGGGTGAGGCGGGTCGTCGGGTGTAACCCCGGGGGCGGGATCGCGAATGGGTTCGCACCCACGGAGCACCGGGGCGCTTTTGGGTGAATGAATTCGCCCCTACAGGGCGCGCACGTGGGGAAATGAAAAAGCCCCGCATGGGCGGGGCTTTCGGGTGCGGCGTCGGATCAGTCGCGGCGGTGCACGGAGCGGCCGGCGGCGAAGGTTTCCTTCACGGTGCGATCGTCGCCGAGGATGGTCAGTGCGAAGAGCTTTTCCTCGATGGTCCTGGCCTGCTGCATGCGGTAGGCGATCAGCGGGGTGGCCTGGTAGTCGAGGACCACGAAGTCCGCGTCCTTGCCGCTGGCGAAGTTGCCGATCTTGTCGTCCAGGTACAGCGCGCGGGCGCCGCCCAGGGTGGCCAGGTACAGGGACTTGAACGGGTCGAGCTTCTTGCCCTGCAGCTGCATGACCTTGTAGGCCTCGTTCAGCGACTGCAGCTGGGAGAAGCTGGTGCCGGCGCCGACGTCGGTGCCCAGGCCCACGCGCACGCCGTGCTCTTCCAGTTTCTGCAGGTCGAACAGGCCGCTGCCCAGGAAGAGGTTGGAGGTGGGGCAGAAGGCCACGGCCGAGCCGGTTTCCGCCAGGCGCTTGCACTCGTCGTCGCAGACGTGGACGCCGTGGGCGAAGACCGCGCGCGGGCCGATCAGCTTGTAGTGGTCGTACACGTCCAGATAGCCCTTGCGCTCCGGGAACAGCGCCTTCACCCATTCGATCTCCGCCTTGTTCTCGGACAGGTGGGTGTGCATGTACAGGCCCGGGAACTCGCCGAACAGCTGGCCGGCCAGGGTCAGTTGCTCCGGGGTGCTGGTCGGCGCGAAGCGCGGGGTCACCGCGTAGTGCAGGCGGCCCTTGCCGTGCCAGCGCTCGATCAGCTCCCGGCTGTCGGCGTAGCCGCTTTCCGGGGTGTCGGTCAGGTAGTCGGGGGCGTTGCGATCCATCAGCACCTTGCCGGCGATCATGCGCAGGTCCAGGGCTTCGGCGGCCTCGAAGAAGGCGTCGACCGACTGCTTGTGCACGGTGCCGAACACCAGCGCGGTGGTGGTGCCGCTGCGCAGCAGTTCCTTGAGGAAGATGGCCGCCACGTCGGCTGCGTGTGCCTTGTCGGCGAAGGCCTTCTCGGTGGGGAAGGTGTAGGTGTTCAGCCAGTCCAGCAGCTGTTCGCCGTAGGAGGCGATCATGCCGGTCTGCGGATAGTGGATATGGGTGTCGATGAAGCCGGGGGTGATCAGGGCGTCGCGGTATTCGCGCACCTCCACGCCCTTGAGGCCGGGCAGCAGGTCGGCGGCAGGGCCGACGCGGGCGACCTTGCCGTCCTCGATCACCAGCACGCCGTCCTCGAAGTACTCGTAGGACTGCTCGACGCCCACCTCGGCGGGGTCGGCGATGCTGTGCAGGATGGCGGCGCGATAGGCTTTTACAGGGCTGGTCATGTTGAATCTCGTTCTTTCGTGATCTTGATGCCCCATGGCGGGGCTCCGCGCAGGCGAGCGCCGAGCCGAGGCGGCCCGGTGTCCTCCTGCATGAATCTAGGGGTCAGGCCTGTTCGCGGCGGGAAGAGGGCACCAGTTTGGCGACTGTTTCCCTTTTCTTCACGTCCTGGCCTTCCTCCTTCTGACCGAAGGTGGCGTTGTAGGTGGCGATGATCTCGCCGGCGATGGAGATGGCGATCTCCGCGGGCAGCTTGCCCTTCACCTCGGCGATGCCCATGGGGCAGCGCATGCGTTGCACGGTTTCCGGGGCGAAGCCGCGGTCGCGCAGGCGGTGTTCGAACTTCACCCGCTTGGTCTTCGAGCCGATCAGGCCGTAGTAGGCGAAGTCGTTGCGCTTGAGGATGGCGGCGGTGAGTTCCAGGTCGAGCTGGTGGTTGTGGGTCATGACGATGAAGTAGCTGCCGGCGGGCATGCGCTCGACCTCATCGACCACCTCGTCGTTGATCACCTTCTCGACGCCGGCGGGAATGGACGCCGGGAACTCGTTCTCCCGTGAATCGATCCAGCGCACCTTGCACGGCAGGCTGGCGAGCAGCGGAGCCAGGGCACGGCCCACGTGGCCCGCGCCGAACAGGGCGATATGCGCCTGGGGCTGGCCCATGGGCTCGAACAGCAGCACCGTGGCACCGCCGCAGCACTGGCCGAGGCTGGCGCCCAGGCTGAAGCGCTCCAGGCGGGTGTCCTGGGAGCGGGTCCGCAGCATTTCGCGGGCGATCTCCATCGCCTTGAATTCCAGGTGGCCGCCACCGATGGTCTCGTAGATGCGGTCATCGCTGACCACCATCTTCGAGCCGGAATTGCGCGGGGTGGACCCGCGCTCTTCGATGATGGTCACCAGCACGCAGGCGTCCCCGCGTTGCTGGAGTTCGGCCAGGGCGCTGATCCAACTCATTTGCTCAACCTCCAGGTACGCAGGGGCTTGGCGGAGCGCGAGAGGCGCCAGACATCCTGCTCCGGACGGCGCAAGGCGTCGGTCGGCTGGGCCGGTGCGGCCTGCTGTTCCGGGTTTTCGCGACTGAAGGCGGGTTGGCTGTTCATCTCGGCTCCCGGCCCGCCGTCAGGCGGGCTCCACCTGGCTGGCAGCGGGCTTGTTGGCCGCCTGCTGCAGCTTCTTCATCTGTTCCACGCCCCAGAGCACGCGCTCCGGAGTGGCCGGTGCATCGATGTTCGGTTGCGCCTTGTAGTCCGCCAGGCTGGCCACGGCGTCCTTGAGCGCACACCACACGGCGATGCCGAGCATGAACGGCGGTTCGCCCACGGCCTTGGAGTGGAACACGGTCTGCTCGGGGTTCTTGCGGTTCTCCACCAGCTTGACCCGCAGGTCCAGCGGCATGTCGGCGATGGCGGGGATCTTGTAGCTCGCCGGGCCGCTGGTCATCAGCTTGCCCTTGGCGTTCCACACCAGCTCCTCCATGGTCAGCCAGCCCATGCCCTGGACGAACGCACCCTCCACCTGGCCGATGTCGATGGCCGGGTTCAGCGAGGCGCCGACGTCATGCAGGATGTCGGTGCGCAGCATCTTGTATTCGCCGGTCAGGGTGTCCACCAGCACTTCCGCACAGGCGGCGCCGTAGGCGAAGTAGTAGAAGGGGCGGCCGGCGGCCTTCTCGCGGTCGTAGAAGATCTTCGGCGTGCGGTAGAAACCGGTGCTGGAGAGCGAGATCTGGTTGAAGTAGGCGAGCTGGATCATCTCCTCGAAGGAGAGGAAGTGATCGCGCACGCGCACCTGCTCGTTGCGGAACTCGATGTCCTCGTCGGTCACCTTGAAGTGGTTGGCGAGGAAGTCCACCAGGCGCTTCTTGATGGTCTCGGCGGCGTTCTGGGCGGCCTTGCCGTTCAGGTCGGTGCCGCTGGAGGCAGCGGTCGGCGAGGTGTTGGGCACCTTGTCGGTGTTGGTCGCGGTGATCTGGATACGGCCGATGTCCACCTGGAAGACCTCGGCCACCACCTGGGCGACCTTGGTGTTCAGGCCCTGGCCCATCTCGGTGCCGCCGTGGTTCAGGTGGATCGAACCGTCGGTATAAATGTGCACCAGCGCGCCGGCCTGGTTGAGGAAGGTGGCGGTGAAGCTGATGCCGAACTTGACCGGGGTCAGCGCCAGGCCCTTCTTCAGCACCGGGCTCCTGGCGTTGAAGGCGCGGATTTCTTCACGGCGCCTGGCGTATTCGCTGCTGGCCTCCAGCTCGGCGGTCATCTCGTCGAGGATGTTGTGCTCGACGGGCTGGTAGTAGTGGGTGACGTTGCGCTCGTCCTTGCCGTAGTAGTTGGTCTTGCGCACCTCCAGCGGGTCCTTGCCCAGGTGGCGCGCGATGACGTCCATGATCTCCTCGATCACCACCATGCCCTGCGGTCCGCCGAAGCCGCGGTAGGCGGTGTTCGAGGCGGTGTTGGTCTTGCAGCGGTGGCCGTTGATGGTGGCGTGTTCGAGGAAGTAGGCGTTGTCCGAGTGGAACATCGCGCGGTCGACGATGGAGCCGGAGAGGTCCGGCGAATAGCCGCAGTTGCCCGCCAGCTCCAGTTCGATGCCGGTGAGCAGGCCGTTGTCGTCGAAGCCGATGTCGTACTCGGCGTAGAACGGGTGGCGCTTGCCGGTGATGGTCATGTCTTCCATGCGCGGCAGGCGCATCTTGGTCGGCCGGCCGGTGAGGTGCGCGATCACCGCGCAGAGGCAGGCGGGGCCTGCGGCCTGGGTTTCCTTGCCACCGAAGCCGCCACCCATGCGGCGCATGTCGATGACGATCTTGTGCATGTGCACGCCCAGCACCTCGGCGACCAGCTTCTGCACCTCGGTGGCGTTCTGCGTGGAGGTGTAGACGATCATGCCGCCATCCTCGGTGGGCATCACCGAGGAGATCTGGGTTTCCAGGTAGAAGTGCTCCTGGCCGCCGATGTGCAGGTTGCCCTGCAGGCGGTTCTTCGAGCGCGCCAGGGCGCTGGCCGAGTCCCCGCGCTTGTGCTGGTGGCTGTCGAGGACGAAGTGTTTCTTGCGCAGCGCATCGACCACGTCGAGCACCGGCTCCAGGTCCTCGTACTCGATGATCGCCGCCATGGCGGCCTTGCGGGCGGTCTCCAGGCTGTCGGCGCCGACCGCGAGGACGACCTGGCCGACGTATTCGACCTTGCCGTCCGCCAGCAGCGGGTCGCCGGCCACGACCGGGCCGATGTCCAGCTGGCCGGGCACGTCCTCGGCGGTTATGGCGATGGCCACGCCCGGGAAGGCGTAGCAGGGGGTGGTATCGATGCGCAGGATGCGGGCATGGGCGCGGTCGCTCATGCGGGCGTAGACGTGCAGCTGGTTGGGGAACTCCAGGCGGTCGTCGACGTACACGGCTTCGCCTGTGACGTGCTTGGGCGCGCTCTCGTGCTTGACGCTCTTGCCGACGCCGGTGGTGATGTCGGTGCGGAACAGCGCGGCCAGTTCTTCTTGGGATTTGATCTTGTGGTGGTTAGACATGCTCTGTGCCTCCAACGACTGCTGCGCCCGCGTGAAGGGTGACGGGCGCGACGTGCAGATTAAGCCTGCGGTGCTGCGCTTCCTGGCCAGCAACTGCCGGGCGCGGCGCTTGGTGCGCGACATGCTTGAGATCACACATAGGCGGTCACCCGGGTTTCGACTTCGGGGGCCTGCAGTTCGAGGAAGAATTTGCGCAACAGGTTCTGTGCGGTCAGCAGGCGGTATTCCTTGCTGGCGCGGAAGTCGGTCAGAGGGGTGAAGTCCTGGGCCAGGGCCTCGCAGGCGCGTTCGATCACGCCGGGGTACCAGGCGGCGCCCAGCAGGGCGGCTTCGCAGGCGGCGGCGCGCTTGGGAATGCCGGCCATGCCGCCGAAGGCGATGCGGGCTTCACGCACCACGCCGTCTTCGATCACCAGGTTGAAGGCGGCGCACACGGCGGAGATGTCGTCGTCCAGGCGCTTGGACACCTTGTAGGCGCGGAACGCCTGGTTGGCGCGGGCGCGCGGCACGAGGATCTTCTCGATGAACTCGGCTTCCTGGCGCACGGTGACCTTGTAGTCGAGGAAGTACTCGTCCAGGGGCAGGGTGCGGGTCTGGTTGCCCTTGCGCAGGACGATCTTCGCGCCGAGGGCGATCAGCAGCGGCGGGGCGTCGCCGATGGGCGAGGCGTTGCCGATGTTGCCGCCCAGGGTGCCCTGGTTGCGGATCTGCAACGAGGCGAAGCGGTGCAGCAGTTCGCCGAAGTCCGGGTATTCGCGGGCCAGGGCGTCGTAGCAGTCGGAGAGCGCGGTGGCGGCGCCGATCTCGATGAGGTCGGGACCGATCTCCACGCGCTTCATGGCGTCGATGTGGCCGACGTAGATCATCACCGGCAGCTCGCGGTGGAACTGGGTGACCTCCAGGGCCAGGTCGGTGCCGCCGGCCAGCAGGCGGGCCTGCGGGTTGGCGGTGTAGAAGTCGGCCAGGTCGGCGACGGTCAGCGGCACCAGGCAGCGCTTGTCACCGCTGTTGAGCTCGGCGGTCTCGCGCGGGGCGATGGCCTGGAGCTGGGCGACGGTCTGGGCCTCGAAGGCGTCGAACTGGTCAGGCTGCTTCTGGCAGCAGGCCTGCTCGGCGGCGTCGATGATGGGGCGGTAGCCGGTGCAACGGCACAGGTTGCCGGCCAGGGCTTCCAGGGTCTGGGCCTTGTCGTAGCCATCGCTGTTCTTCTGCAGGGCGAACAGCGACATGACGAAGCCGGGGGTGCAGAAGCCGCACTGGGAGCCATGGCAGTCGACCATGGCCTGTTGCACGGAATGCAACTGGCCCTTGTGCTTGAGGTCTTCCACGGTGATCAGCTGCTTGCCGTGCAGGGACGAAACGAATGTCAGGCAGGAGTTGAGGGTGCGATAGCGGATGCGATCCCCCTGCAGCTCGCCGACGACGACCGTGCAGGCGCCGCAGTCGCCCGAGGCACAGCCCTCTTTGGTTCCGGGTTTGGCCAAGTGTTCACGCAAGTAGTTGAGCACGGTGACGTTGGGATCGAGATCGCGCTCGGTGCGCAGCTCCCGATTGACTAAAAACTGGATCAAGGACGACCTCCAGGCACTTTATTGTTTTTACGAGGGCTCGTATGGCGGCGAATTTAGAATCCCCTGACTTTCTGGTCAATAAATATTTGACCCAAAAGTCAGAAAATCTTCACGCCAATGGGCCATGAAGCCGGCGCGCCCGCTCTGGCACGGCAAAGTTGCTTAATCCGTGCCAGTCATCTGCAAGTGTAGAAACGCCGACGCCCCCATGCGGGGGCGTCGGTCAAAAGGTCGGGCGGGGAAGGGGTCAGGCGGCCTGTTGCGACTCCGTCAGCTGGTGTTCCTCGCCTGCATAGTAGGCACGGACGCGGGGGTCCATCACCGCGCGCCAGAGCGGCGGGATCAGCGCCAGGACGATCATCCCCGCGTAGCCGTTGGGCAGCTGCGGGCTGTCCTCGAAGTGGCGCAGCACCTGGTAGCGGCGCTTGGCGTAGGCGTGGTGGTCCGAGTGGCGCTGCAGGTGGAAGAGGAACAGGTTGGTGAGCAGGAAGTTGCTGTTCCAGGAGTGCTCCGGGCTGGTCCGCTCATAGCGGCCGTTCTCCAGCTTGCGCCGGTGCAGGCCGTAGTGCTCCACGTAGTTGACGATCTCCAGCAGGGTGAAGGCCATGGCCGACTGGCCGAGGAAGAACAGCACGCCGAGCCAGCCGAACGCCAGGCCGAACCCTGCGGTGAAGGCTGCACTGATGGCGTACCACCAGATCAGCTCGTTGCGCCAATGCAGTGCAGGCAGGCCCTTGCGCTTGAGGCGCTCGGCCTCCAGCTGCCAGGCATTGAGGAAGTTGTGCTTGTAGGCGTGGGGCAGGAAGGCGTAGAGGCTCTGGCCATAGCGGGAGGAGGAGGCGTCCTCGGGCGTCGACACGTGAACGTGGTGGCCACGCACATGCTCGACCTTGAACCCCGCGTAGCACACCGCCGCCAGCAGCAGGCCGCCGGCGTTCTGCTCGATCTTCGGGTCCTTGTGGATCAGTTCGTGGGAGACGGTGATGCCGATGGCGCCCATCACGGTGCCCACCGAGAGCAGCCAGCCGAGGCGGCCGACCCAGTTCCAGTCCTCGTGGTGGATGAAGACCCAGCCGCTCCAGACCAGCATGCCCAGCAGCAAGGGCACGGTGGCCAGGCTGAGCACCTGGTAGTAGTCCTGACGCTCCATCTCCGGCACCTGCTCGGCCTCGTCGGGGTTGGCCGGATCGCGGCCGACGATGGCATCGAGGATCGGTATCACCCCGAAGACCACGGTGATCACCAGCCAGGGCCACGCATTGGGATGGCTGCTGTCCAGCGACCAATAGAAGCTCATGGGAATCCCGGCAACCGGGATCAGCCAGATCCAGTAGCCGACCTTTTTCAGGGCGAGCATCCAGTTGGAAGGCAGGCGTTCGAACATGGGTGGTCTCCGCGTCGAGGTGGATGGGTTCTTGTAAGATTGTCAGACAATCGTGCGCCTCCCAGCCCCGCCCGGCGACCGACCTTTAGGTCTGAATGCCCGCTTGATGTCACCTTTGCGGGGTAACACCCTGTGTTACACTTCGCCCCCTGCAGCGTTCCGCTGCGGGCCGCAAACCCTTGTAGCTGCTGCGTTCCCGGGCTTTCGCCAACGCCGGAGCTATCGCCGAGGGCGCCTTACGGACATCCCCAGCCTCCATGACCGAAGGAAAACCATGACGTTCAAGGCACCGGACAGCCTCGCCGAACAGATCGCCCACCACCTCGCCGAGCGCATCATCCGCGGCGAGATGAAGGCCCGCGAACGGATTCAGGAACAGAAGGTCACCCAGTCCCTCAACGTCAGCCGCGGCTCGGTGCGCGAGGCATTGCTGATCCTCGAGCGTCGCCACCTGATCAATATCCTCCCACGCCGCGGGGCGCAGGTGTCCGAGCTCACCCCTCATCACGTGCAGAGCCTCTATGCGTTGATGATGGAGATGTACATCCTGCTGGCCAATGCCGTGGCCCAGCGCTGGCGGACCGATGACGACCTCGCGCCGTTCCGCGCCATCCAGCTGCGCCTGGAGGAGTGCCTGAAGGAGCACGACATCGGCAACTTCGTCGACGCCAGCTTCGACATCATGCGTGCCGCCTACCCCTTCGCCGACAACCCCTACCTGGAAGAGACGGTGGAGAACCTGCTGCCGGCCATCAGCCGCACCTATCACCTGGCGCTGGAGCAGCGCAAAGGCGAGATGGCCCAGTTCATGCTTGCCTTCGCCGACCTGCTGCAGGCGGTGATCGCCCGCGAGCCGGCGCGTATCCGCGACGTACTGCTCGCCTACGGCCAGCACAACTGCCAGCTGGTGCTCGCCGCGCTGGCCGGGCGCTGACGGTTCACTGACCGAGGGAGGCAGGGATGCGGCTCAAGTGCATCAAACTGGCGGGGTTCAAATCCTTCGTCGACCCGACCACGGTCAGCTTCCCCAGCAACATGGCCGCGGTCGTCGGCCCCAACGGCTGTGGCAAATCCAACATCATCGACGCCGTGCGCTGGGTGATGGGCGAAAGCTCGGCTAAGAACCTGCGCGGCGAGTCGATGACCGACGTCATCTTCAACGGCTCCAACACCCGCAAGCCGGTGGCCCAGGCCAGCATCGAGCTGATCTTCGACAACTCCGACAACACCCTGGTGGGCGAATACGCGGCCTTCGCCGAGATCTCCATCCGCCGCCGGGTCAGCCGCGACGGGCAGAACACCTACTTCCTCAACGGCACCAAGTGCCGGCGCCGCGACATCACCGACATCTTCCTCGGCACCGGCCTCGGCCCGCGCAGCTACTCGATCATCGAGCAGGGGATGATCTCCAAGCTGATCGAGGCCAAGCCCGAGGACCTGCGCAACTTCATCGAGGAAGCCGCCGGCATCTCCAAGTACAAGGAGCGCCGCCGCGAGACCGAGAGCCGCATCCGTCGTACCCACGAGAACCTCGCGCGCCTCACCGACCTGCGCGAAGAGCTGGAGCGCCAGCTCGAGCGCCTGCACCGCCAGGCCCAGGCCGCCGAGAAGTACCAGGAGTACAAGGCCGAGGAGCGCCAGCTGCGCGCCCAGCTCGCCGCCCTCAAGTGGCAGGCGCTGAACGAGCAGGTGGGCCAGCGCGAGGCGGTGATCGGCAGCCAGGAAGTCAGCTTCGAAGCGCTGGTGGCCGAGCAGCGCAGCGCCGACGCCAGTATCGAGCGCCTGCGCGACGGCCACCACGAGCTGTCCGAGCGCTTCAACCTGGTCCAGGGTCGCTTCTACTCGGTGGGGGGCGATATCGCCCGGGTCGAGCAGAGCATCCAGCACGGCCAGCAGCGCCTGCGCCAGTTGCAGGACGACCTGCGTGACGCCGAACGTGCCCGCCAGGAAACCGAATCCCACCTCGGCCACGATCGCACCCTGCTGGCGACCCTCGGCGAGGAGCTGGAAATGCTCGCGCCCGAGCAGGAAGTCAGCGCTGCCGCCGCCGAAGAGGCCGCCGCCCAGCTGGAGGAAGCCGAGACCGGCATGCACGCCTGGCAGGAGCAATGGGACGGTTTCAACCAGCGCAGCGCCGAGCCGCGCCGCCAGGCTGAAGTGCAGCAGGCACGCATCCAGCAGCTGGAGCAGAGCCTAGAGCGCCTATTGGAGCGCGAGCGTCGCCTCAACGACGAGCGCGCCCAGCTCGCGGCCGATCCGGAAGACGCCGCCATTCTCGAACTGAGCGAACAGCTCGCCGCCGGCGAGCTGCAACTGGAAGAGCTGCAGGCCGCCGAAGAGGCCCAGGTCGAGCGCCTGGAGCAACTGCGTGAGGAGTTGCAGCAGGCGACCCAGGCCCAGCAGCGCGCCCAGGGCGAGTTGCAGCGCTTGAACGGCCGTATCGCCTCACTCGAGGCCCTGCAGCAGGCCGCGCTCGACCCCGGCACCGGCACCGCCGAATGGTTGCGCGGCCAGCGGCTCGACCAGCGCCCGCGCCTGGCCGAGGGCTTGCGCGTGGAGGCGGGCTGGGAGCTGGCGGTGGAGACCGTGCTCGGCGCCGACCTGCAAGCCGTGCTGCTGGACGATTTCAATACCCTCGACCTGAGCGGCTTCACCCAGGGCGACCTGCGCCTGGCGAGCGCCGGCAACGGCGGTGCCCGAGTATCCGGAAGCCTGCTGGACAAGGTCGAATCCGCCGTCGACCTGACGCCCTGGCTGGCGCGGGTGCGACCCGTGGACAGCCTCGACCAGGCCCTGGCCGCCCGCGCGACGCTGGCTGCCGACGAGAGCCTCATCAGCCGTGACGGCTACTGGGTCGGGCGCAATTTCCTGCGGGTGCGCCGTGCCAGCGAAGCCGAGAGCGGCGTGCTGGCCCGGGGTCAGGAGCTGGAGCGCCTGCACGCCGAGCGCGACGAGCAGCAGGCTGCCCTGGAGGCCCTGGAGGAGCGCCTGCAACAGCTGCGCGACCATCAGCGCCAGCAGGAGGAAAGCCGCGAGCAGCAGCGTCGCCGTGCGCAGGACGAATCCCGTCGTCTCGGTGAGCTCAAGGCGCAATTGTCCGCCCAGCAGGCCAAGGTCGAGCAGCTCACCCTGCGTCGCCGCCGCCTGGAGGCCGAGCTGGCCGAACTGGACGAGCAGCGCGCCATCGAGCACGAGCAGCTCGGCGAATCGCGCCTGACCCTGCAGGACGCACTGGATGCGATGGAAACCGACACCGAGCAGCGCGAGAAGCTGCTCGCCGAGCGCGACAACCTGCGCGAGCGCCTCGACCGTATCCGCCAGGAGGCCCGTCAGCACAAGGACCACGCTCACCAACTGGCTGTGCGTGTCGGCTCGTTGCGCGCCCAGCACGACTCCACGCGCCAGGCGCTGGAGCGCCTGAGCCTGCAGTTCGAGCGCCTCGAGGAGCGTCGCGAACAGCTCAGCCTGAACCTGGAGGAGGGCACCGCTCCGCTGGAAGAGCTGCGCATGAAACTCGAGGAGCTGCTCGACCGGCGCATGGGCGTGGAGGAAGAGCTCAAGCTCGCGCGCCTGGCCCTGGAGGACGCCGACCGTGAATTGCGCGATGCCGAGAAGCGTCGCACCCAGGCCGAGCAGCAGTCGCAGCTGCTGCGTGGCCAGCTGGAGCAGCAGCGCATGGAGTGGCAGGCCCTGAGCGTGCGTCGCAAGACGCTGCAGGACCAGCTCCACGAGGACGGCTACGACCTCCACGGCGTGCTCGCGACGCTCCCGGGGGAGGCCAGCGAAGCGGCCTGGGAAGAAGAACTCGAACGCCTCGCGGCGCGCATCCAGCGCCTCGGGCCGATCAACCTCGCGGCCATCGACGAGTACCAGCAGCAGTCCGAGCGCAAGCGCTACCTGGACGCCCAGAACGACGACCTGGTGGAGGCGCTGGAGACCCTGGAGAACGTCATCCGCAAGATCGACAAGGAGACGCGCAACCGCTTCAAGGAGACCTTCGACCAGATCAACTCCGGCCTGCAGGCGCTGTTCCCCAAGGTCTTCGGGGGCGGCCACGCCTACCTGGAGCTGACCGGGGAAGACCTGCTGGATACCGGCGTCGCCATCATGGCGCGGCCCCCGGGCAAGAAGAACAGCACCATCCACCTGCTTTCCGGTGGCGAGAAGGCGCTCACCGCGCTGGCCCTGGTATTCGCCATCTTCCAGCTCAACCCCGCGCCGTTCTGCATGCTCGACGAAGTGGACGCGCCACTCGACGATGCCAACGTCGGACGTTACGCGAGGCTGGTGAAGGAGATGTCGGAGAAGGTCCAGTTCATCTATATCACCCACAACAAGATCGCCATGGAAATGGCCGATCAGCTGATGGGCGTGACCATGCACGAGCCGGGATGCTCGCGCCTGGTCGCGGTGGACGTCGAGGAGGCTCTTTCCCTCGTAGAGGCCTGATCGGGCGGGGGTGCAACCTTTTCGCCCGGAGGGCCGTGAAGCCTCTATCAGAGGTTTCTCTGCTGGGCTGGCCGTGCTAGCTTAATGCCCAATTTTGTCGCACGTGGAAAACGCCATTCAGAACATGGAGTTGGGCGCCACGTTTTCAGAGGACCGGATGTCCTTTCTTCACCATCATCAGAATATTTTTTGACCAGGGGACACAGGATTAATGGATATCGGTCTGCGCGAGTGGCTGATCGTCATCGGCATCATCGTAATCGCCGGCATTTTGTTCGATGGCTGGCGTCGCATGAGCGGCGGCAAGGGAAAACTCAAGTTCAAGCTCGATCGTAGTTTCTCCAACCTCCCTGACGACGAGGAGGACCCCGCCCTGGTCGGTCCTGTACGCGTCAAGGAGCGTCACCAGGAGCCCTCGCTGGACGAGGAGGACCTGCCGCCCATGAGCGCCAAGGAGCTGAACAAGCGCCGTGGCAGCGAGCCGCACCAGGGTGACCTCAACCTCGACGAGCCGGTGCCGACCCTGCTGACCCCGGTCGACGACGTCGCCCCGGCCAAGGGCGCCAAGAACGGCAAGGCCCACGCCCCCGCCCAGGACCTGCCCCCGGTGGAGGAGGTGCTGGTGATCAACGTGGTGGCCCGCGACGGTGACGGCTTCAAGGGCCCGGCCCTGCTGCAGAACATTCTCGAAAGCGGCCTGCGCTTCGGCGAGATGGACATCTTCCATCGCCACGAGAGCATGGCCGGCAATGGCGAGGTGCTGTTCTCCATGGCCAACGGCGTCAAGCCCGGCACCTTCGACCTGGACGACATCGACCACTTCAGCACCCGTGCGGTCAGCTTCTTCCTCGGCCTGCCCGGCCCGCGCCACCCGAAACAGGCCTTCGACGTGATGGTCGCCGCGGCCCGCAAGCTGTCCCAGGAACTGAACGGCGAGTTGAAGGACGACCAGCGCAGCGTGATGACCGCGCAGACGATCGAGCATTACCGCCAGCGCATCGTCGAATTCGAGCGCCGCAGCCTGACTCACAAGCGCTGAACCACAGGATCCATCGAAAGAGCAGCTCAGGCTGCTCTTTTCGTTTGCATAGAAAAGAGCACGAACCATGAACGACGCCCAGACTGCCGCCCAGCGCATCCACCAATTGCGTGCCGAACTGGATGAGCACAACTACCGCTACTACGTGCTGGACGAACCCAGCGTGCCCGATGCCGAATACGACCGCCTGTTCCGCGAGCTGCAGGCCCTGGAGGCCGAGCATCCCGAGCTGGTGACGCCGGAGTCGCCCACCCAGCGCGTGGGCGGCGAAGCCCTCAGCGCCTTCGGCGAGGTGCGCCACGAGGTGCCCATGCTCAGCCTGGGCAACGCCTTCGAGGAAGAAGACCTGCGCGCCTTCGACCGCAGCGTGCAGAGCGGCCTGGGGCTTTCCTCCGGCGACCTGTTCGGCGGTGGCGCTGAGGTGGAATACAGCTGCGAGCCCAAGCTCGACGGCCTGGCGGTCAGCCTGCTGTATCGCGACGGCCAGCTGGTGCGCGGCGCCACCCGGGGCGATGGCAGCACCGGTGAGGACATCAGCGCCAACGTGCGCACCATCCGCAACGTACCGCTCAGGCTCAAGGGCGAGGGCTGGCCCGCCGTGCTCGAAGTGCGCGGCGAGGTGTACATGCCCAAGGCCGGATTCGAGGAGCTCAACGCGCGCCAGGCGGAAAGCGGCGGCAAGACCTTCGCCAACCCGCGCAATGCCGCGGCCGGCAGCCTGCGCCAGCTGGACCCGCGCATCACCGCCAGTCGCCCGCTGGAGTTCTGCTGCTACGGCATCGGCCAGGTCAGCGGCGAGCTGTCGGCTACCCAGGTCGGCATGCTCGAGCAGCTCAAGGCCTGGGGCGTACCCATCAGCCGCGAGCTGAAGCTGGCCAAGGGGGTTGAAGCCTGCCTGGCCTACTACCACGACATCGGCGAACGCCGCATGGCCCTGGCCTACGACATCGACGGCGTGGTGTTCAAGGTCAACAACATCGAGGACCAGCAGCAGCTGGGCTTCCGCGCCCGCACCCCGCACTGGGCGCTGGCCCACAAATTCCCCGCCCAGGAGGAGCTCACCGAGCTGCTGGACGTGGAGTTCCAGGTCGGCCGTACCGGTGCCGTCACCCCGGTGGCACGGTTGAAGCCGGTCAAGGTGGCCGGCGTCACCGTGGCTAATGCCACCCTGCACAACATGGACGAGGTCGCGCGCCTGGGCCTGAAGATCGGCGACACCGTGATCATCCGCCGCGCGGGTGACGTGATTCCCCAGGTGATGCAGGTCGTGCTTGAGCGCCGCCCCGAGAACGCCCGCGAGGTGCATGTGCCCGAGCAGTGCCCGGTGTGTGGTTCCGCCGTGGAGCGCACGCAACTGGTCAAGCGTGCCAAGGGCAAGGAAACCACCAGCGAGGGCTCGGTCTACCGCTGCGTTGGCCGCCTGGCCTGTGGCGCCCAGCTGAAGCAGGCGATCATCCACTTCGCTTCCCGCCGTGCGCTGGATATCGAAGGCCTGGGCGACAAGATCGTCGAGCAACTGGTGGATACCGGGCTGGTCGCATCGCCGGCGGACCTGTTCACCCTGACCTACGACCAGGTGGTGGCGCTGGAAGGCTTCGCCGACCTGTCGACCCGCAACCTGCTGGCGGCGATCCGGGACAGCGCCAGGCCGACCCTGGCGCGCTTCATCTACGCCCTGGGCATTCCCGATGTGGGCGAGGAGACCGCCAAGCTGCTGGCCCGCGCCCTCGGCTCCCTGGCGCGCATCCGCCAGGCGCTGCCGGAGGTGCTCACCTACCTGCCCGACGTGGGCCTGGAGGTCGCCTTCGAGATCCGCAACTTCTTCAGCGACGCCCACAACCTCAAGGTCATCGACGACCTGCTGGCCCGTGGTGTCGTGCTGCAGGAGGAAGGCGACCTCAGCCCCGAGTTCGCCGCCTGCGCTTCCCTCCCGGGTTTCATCGACAAGCTCAACATCCCCTTCATCGCCGCCACCGGCGCAGAGAAACTGGCGGCCAGGTTCGGCAGCCTGGAAGGCGTGATCAAGGCCGACTGGCTGGACCTGCGCCAGGTGGAGCGCCTCAATGAGAAGGCGGCCAAATCCCTGCGCGACTTCTTCGACCAGCCTGCCAATGCCGAGCGCGCCGCGCTGATCGAGGCGCAGCTGCGTGAATTCGGCATGCACTGGCAGAGTGAGAAGAAGGTCGTGGAAGGCCTGCCGCTGGCCGGGCAGACCTGGGTGCTGACCGGCACCCTGGAGGTGATGAGCCGCGATGTGGCCAAGGAGAAGCTGGAGGCCCTGGGTGCCAAGGTGGCCGGCTCGGTCTCGGCCCGTACCCATTGCGTGGTGGCCGGCCCCGGCGCCGGTTCGAAGCTGGCCAAGGCCACCGAGCTGGGCGTGCGCGTGCTGGACGAGGAGGCATTCCTGGCCGAGCTGAAGGGGATGGGCGTCTCGCTCTGACCCATCGGCGCTCCCGCGAGCGCAGGGCGCACCGAAGGCGCAAATGAAAAGGCCGGGCATCTGCCCGGCCTTTTCGTTGCCGATCCCTTACTTGTTCACGGCGTCGCTGAGGCCCTTGGCCGGCACGAACTTGACGACCTTCTTGGCCGCGATCTCGATGCTCTTGCCGGTCTGCGGGTTGCGGCCGGTGCGTGCCGGGCGCTCGGTGATCTTCAGCTTGCCGATGCCCGGCAGGGTGATTTCATCACTGTTCTCCAGCGTATCGCTGACGATCTCGCTCAGCTGTTCCAGCACGGCGCGCACGGAGGCCTTGGTGGTGTCGGTTGCTTCCGCGATGTCTGCGATCAGTTGGTCTTTGGTGATTGCCATGGTGTAGCTCCAGTGGGGGTGGGTTCGGCTCGCTGCCGCGCCGGGATCGCCGGCGCGGATTGAGACCCGCGCCGGCGCTGAAAGTGCAATGGTAGCGGGCCCGGTGGCGAAGCCGGCGGCACGCTAGCACAAAAGCCGTGTCAGGCCGGCGACGAAGTGATTCCGCTCATCGCCAGGGTGCGGCGCGACGGGGCCGACAGGCCGTTCCTGGCCGTCTACGCTTGCTGTTACCTCGCCATGACATCGCGGAGATCCACCATGCTACGTGCCTTTGCCGATCTGGGGTTTCGCTGGAAGATCGCCCTGCCGATCCTGCTCCTGGTGGTCCTCCTGGTGCTGATGGGCGGCCTGGGCATGCAGGGGGTGTCCCAGGTCGCGGACTCCAGCAAGCAGCTGACCAACCGCTACCTGCCGGCCATCAGCCTGTTGCTCAATGCCGACCGTGACCTCTATCAGGCCTTCACCGCCGAGCGCAGCCTGCTGGATGAAAGCGCCGGGGCGCACATCGACCAGCTCAAGGCCGACCATGCGGAAAACCTGCAGCAAGCCTATGACCGCGTGCACAAGTACGCCGAAATGAGCACCGGTGCCGACTCGCGCCAGCTGATCGCCCAGTTCGACAGCGGCTTCGAGAAGTGGAAGATCACCTCTCTCAAGGTGGTCCAGCTCGCCGCGTCCGACCCGGATGCCGCCAGCGCCCTGAGCTTCGGCGACAGTGAAAGCCAGTTCCAGAACATGCGCGATGCCATCGACAAGCTGGGCGAGCTCGAAGACAAGGCGGCCAATGCCGAAGGGCTGCGGGCGATCGCCATCGGTGAGGCGCGCAGCTGGCAGCAGGGCGTGATCATCGTCATCGGCCTGGGCATCTGCATGGTGCTGGTGATCGGCTTCCCCACCCTGGTGACCCGGCCGCTGCTCCGCCTGCTCGAGCGCATCGAACAGATCGCCGATGGCGACGGCGACCTGCGGGTGCGGCTCGACGTCACTTCGCGTGACGAACTGGGCAAGCTCAGTCATGCCTTCAACCGCTTCCTCGACAAGCTGCAGCCGCTGATTAGGGAGGTCGGCCGGGTGACCGGCGAGGTGGCCGACTCGGCGCAGAGCCTGGCCGGGCTCGCGGCCGCCAACGATCGGCTGATCAGCAGCGAGCACGCGGCGGTCGACCAGGTCAGCACCGCCGCCACCGAGATGAGCGCAGCCGTCCATGAGGTCGCGCGCAACGCGCAGAACGCCGCCGATGCCGCGCGCTTCGCCGAGAACCAGTCCCGCGAGGGAGCCCAGGTCGTGGGGGCGACGATCAAGGCGATCCGCCAGCTCGCTCAGGAAGTGGAAAGCGCCTCCACCACCATCGGCACGCTGGAGCAGGAAACCGCCAACATCGGCGCCGTGCTGGCCGTGATCAAGGGCATCGCCGACCAGACCAACCTGTTGGCGCTCAACGCGGCCATCGAGGCGGCGCGTGCGGGCGAGCAGGGCAGGGGCTTCGCCGTCGTGGCCGATGAGGTCCGCGCCCTGGCCGCAAGGACCCAGGACTCCACCAAGGACATCCAGCAGATGATCGAGCGCCTGCAGATCGGCGTACAGAACGCGGTGAAGGCCATGCACTCGGGCAGCGTCCAGGCCCGTGACAGCGTCGAGCGTGCCGCGGGTGTCGACCAGGCGCTCTCGGACACCGGCGACTCGGTGCAGCGGATCAACGATATGGCCGCGCAGATCGCCACCGCCTGCGAGGAGCAGAGCAGCGTGACCGAAGAGATCGCCCGCAACATCAGCGACATCCGCGACCTGTCCAACGAAGCCGCGCAGACCTCCGAGCAGAGCACCCAGGCGAGCCGGCACCTGTCCGAGCTTTCCAGTGGCCTCGCGAAGCTGGTCGGGCGCTTCCGGGTATGAGCCGCAAGTGCTTGTAACGGAAATGTTTTTAGCAGTTGTAAGTTGGCGAAGAGCCGGTACAATGGCGCGGCTCGCCGATCTGGCGAGCTGCGTTATGGTGGCCCTGCCGGTCCCCCCGCAACGATTACCCGTGAACCTGGTCAGATCCGGAAGGAAGCAGCCACAGCGGGAACATTGTGTGCCGGGGTGTGGCTGGTAGGGTCACCCCCATCTCCCAGCGCTGCGATTCACCGGTAGCGCGACACGATTCTCTCTATCTCCCCCGATGTCCGCATGCGCGCCAGTGCACGCACGATCTCGTTCGCCGGTATCTCGGGCGCATTGCGTACCAGGCAGGCCACGGGTTCCTCTTCCAGTACCGCCACCGCAGCCAGGCGCTCGCTTGCCGGCATGCCGCGGTTGAACCATTTCAGCGCCAGCTCGCTGCTCACCGCATAGTGGTAGCGGCCCGCGCCGAGCTTCTGCAGCACCAGGCCCTGGTTGCGTGCATCGTCCCGTTGAAGGGTGCCGTTGTCGAAGCGCTGCTGCAGGCTCGGGTAGGCGTAGCCCAGCACGGTGCCGATGTTCTGTGCCGGCAAACGCTGCGGGTCGACGGGAAGCGCGTTGTCGGGAGCGCTCACCAGCAGGTCGCGCTGCACCAGGATCGGCTCGCTCCACAGGTAATTCACGCCCAGGTCCCCCATCCAGTTGGGGCTCACGTAGCAGCGCACGTCGATGTCGCCGTGCTCCAGCGCCAGCTGGACGCGGGTGCGCGGCAGCACGTCGACTTCCAGGGGGCGGTCGAGGCGCCGACTCAGCCCCTGGATGATGTCGAAGAGGATGCCGCCGGTCAGCTCGTTGCCCTCGATCTGAGCCACGGGCATGGCCCAGCTGTCCACCGCGGAAAAGCGCAAGGGCGCCGGCTCGGCGAAGGCCAGCGCGCTGGCGACCAGCAGCGGGAAGAGGAGCAATGGACGCATCGGGCTCCCTCGCAGGGGCGTGGAGGAGCGTTCACAATGCCCCTTGTCTCATCCGATGGAAATAGAGCACTTCGCATCGGATGCAATTTGCGGTTTGCTCCGCTAGCATTAGCCCCTTCCGATTTCCCAGCTGCGACGGTTTTCAATGAGTTATCAGGTTCTTGCACGTAAATGGCGTCCGCGCTCGTTCCGCGAAATGGTCGGCCAGACCCATGTGCTGAAGGCCCTGATCAACGCCCTGGACAACCAGCGCCTGCACCATGCCTACCTGTTCACCGGTACCCGTGGCGTGGGCAAGACCACCATCGCGCGCATCCTGGCCAAGTGCCTGAACTGCGAGACCGGCATCAGCTCCACGCCCTGTGGCCAGTGCTCGGTGTGCCGCGAGATCGACGAAGGCCGTTTCGTCGACCTGATCGAGGTGGACGCCGCGAGCCGCACCAAGGTCGAGGACACCCGCGAACTGCTGGACAACGTGCAGTACGCGCCGAGCCGTGGTCGCTACAAGGTCTACCTCATCGACGAAGTGCACATGCTCTCCACGCACTCGTTCAACGCGCTGCTCAAGACCCTCGAAGAGCCGCCGCCCCATGTGAAGTTCCTGCTGGCCACCACCGACCCGCAGAAGCTGCCCGTCACCATCCTTTCGCGCTGCTTGCAGTTCTCCCTGAAGAACATGCCGCCGGAGCGTGTGGTCGAGCACCTGACCCACGTCCTGGGTGCCGAGAACGTGCCGTTCGAGCCCGATGCCCTATGGCTCCTGGGGCGTGCCGCCGACGGCTCGATGCGCGACGCCATGAGCCTCACCGACCAGGCCATCGCCTTCGGCGAGGGCAAGGTCCTGGCTGCCGACGTGCGCGCCATGCTCGGCACGCTCGACCATGGCCAGGTCTATGGCGTGCTCCATGCGCTGCTGCAGGGCGATGCCCGTGGCGTGCTGGAGGCCATCCGCCACCTGGCCGAGCAGGGCCCGGACTGGAGTGGCGTGCTCGCCGAGATCCTCAACGTGCTGCACCGTGTCGCCATCGCCCAGGCCTTGCCGGACGCGGTGGACAACGGCCAGGGCGACCGTGATCGCGTACTGGCCCTGGCCGAGGCATTGCCTGCCGAAGACGTGCAGTTCTATTACCAGATGGGCCTGATCGGCCGTCGTGACCTGCCCCTGGCGCCGGACCCGCGCGGTGGCTTCGAGATGGTGCTGCTGCGCATGCTGGCGTTCCGTCCAGCGGATGTGGACGGTGCGCCGAGGGTCACGCTAAAGGACCCGGGAATCAGCAAGGCCACGGCTGATTCCTCGAACACACCAGTGGCCGGCGCCAGCATCGCGGCGCCGGTTGCTCCCGTATCCCCCGTCGCGACGGTAGCGGCCCCCCAGCCGGTTGCCGGGCCCGTGGTCGCGTCTCCTGCCGTCGTGCAGACCCCGGTCGCGCCGGAGCCGGTGGCTGCCACTCCCGTCGTCGAAACACCGGTCGCACCCGCCGTGGTCGAGGCGGCTCCCGTTGCAGAGCCTGCACCTGCACCTGCGCCGCAGCCGCAGCCAGTGGCCGAGCCGGTCCAGGCCGCTCAGCCCGCTGTCACCCCGGCCGAAGTGATCGACCTGCCGTGGGAAGAGCGTCCTGCCGAACCTGCGCAGGCCGCGACTGCGATCGTCGAGCCTGCACCGGTCGAGCAGCCCATCGAGCCGTCCGCTCCGGCAGTGGAGATTGCCGCTCCCCCCGCGCAGCCCGCCGCCGAACCGCTTGCCGTGGCGCAGCCCGTTGCCGCCCAGGCGCTTCCCGAGCCCGTCGCCATCGACGATGCGGACGACGACGAGCCGCCGCCCGGCGACTATGACGATTACTACGAGGCCGATGTCGACTCCATCGCCTACATGGACGAGCTGCCGGTCGCCGAACCCGAGCCTGTCACCGTGCCGGAGGTCGTACCCGCCGCGCAACCCGCCACCGGCCTCGCCGCCGAATGGCTGGACCTGTTCCCGCGCCTGGGCATCAGCGGCCTCACCGGCAACATCGCGGCCAACTGCACCCTGGTCTCCGTGGAGGGCGATGTCTGGCGCCTGCACCTCGACCCGGCGCAGAGTGCCCTGTTCAACGCCAACCAGCAGCGTCGTATCAACGATGCGCTGAATCAGTACCACGGGCGTACCCTGGTGCTGGAGGTGGAGGTGCGCAGGCCGGAGCAGGAGACCCCCGCCCAGGCCGCCGCCCGCAAGCGCGCCGCGCGCCAGCGCGACGCCGAGGAATCCATCGCGCTCGACCCGCTGGTACAGAAGATGATCGAACAGTTCGGCGCGAGCGTTCGCCCGGACACCATTGAACCCCTTGACCGCTGAGGACAACCATCATGATGAAGGGTGGCATGGCAGGCCTGATGAAACAGGCCCAACAGATGCAGGAAAAGATGCAGAAGATGCAGGAAGAGCTGGCCAATGCCGAGGTCACCGGGCAGTCCGGTGCCGGCCTGGTGAGCGTGGTGATGACCGGTCGCCATGACGTCAAGCGCGTCACCCTCGACGACAGCCTGATGCAGGAAGACAAGGAAATCCTCGAAGACCTGATCGCCGCTGCCGTCAACGACGCCGTGCGCAAGATCGAGCAGAACAGCCAGGAAAAGATGTCCGGCATGACGGCCGGCATGCAATTGCCGCCCGGCTTCAAGATGCCTTTCTGATCAAATAGCTCCAAGTGCCAAGCCGCAAGCTTCAAGCAGAAGCGGGTGGCCTGGCACGATTTCCCCGATTCTTTGCAGCTTCCAGCTTCCAGCTTTCTTCTTTGAGACTTTCCGATGAGCTTCAGCCCGCTGATCCGCCAACTGATCGACGCCCTGCGCATCCTGCCTGGTGTAGGGCAGAAGACTGCCCAGCGCATGGCGCTGCAGATGCTCGAGCGTGATCGCAGCGGTGGCCTGCGCCTGGCCCAGGCGCTGACTTCGGCGATGGAAGGCGTGGGGCATTGCAAGCAGTGCCGCACCCTCAGCGAGGACGACCTTTGTCCGCAATGCGCCGACCCGCGTCGCGACGATTCGCTGCTGTGCGTGGTGGAAGGGCCGCTGGACGTGTTCGCCGTCGAACAGACCGGCTACCGGGGGCGTTTCTTCGTGCTCAAGGGGCACCTCTCGCCCCTCGATGGCCTGGGCCCGGAAGCCATCGGCATTCCCGAGCTGATGGCGCGGGTCGACGCCGGCGCCTTCAGCGAAGTGATCCTCGCCACCAACCCCACGGTCGAAGGCGAGGCCACTGCCCATTACATCGCCCAGTTGCTGGCGCCCAAGGGCCTGATCGCCTCGCGCATCGCCCACGGTGTACCGCTGGGTGGCGAGCTGGAGCTGGTGGACGGCGGCACCCTGACCCACGCCCTGGCCGGTCGCCGCCCCATCGGCCTCTGATCAGCGCGGCACGTAGCCCGGGCTTCAGCCCGGGGCCGCTGCCGACTCGGGCACGGATTGATCCGCCAAGGCCGCCAGCGCCTCCGCATCCATCCCATAGGCGATCCATTTGCCGTCCGGCCGCCCGCCTAGGCGCTGGTAGAAACGCTCGGCATCACCGTTGCCCGCCAGTACATCCCACTTCATCCGCCCCGCACCGCGCGCCAACGCAAACCGCGCGACGGCCCCGAGCAGGCGTTCGCCGATGCCGAGCGATCGTGCCGGCGCTGCCACGGACAGCTCCTTGAGCAGCACGCTGGGACGCAGGTCATAGGTGAAGGCGATCTCCAGCGCCACCGCGTAACCGAGCAACGTGCCAGCGGCCTCGGCCACGAACACCCGGCACTGGGGCTCCCGGCCGAACGCTCGGGCCAGCAACTGCGCCTCGTCCACAGCGAAGTCCTCCAGGTAATCCTCGAAACGGGCCAGCTCGCGCATCAGCGGGAGGAGGGCGGGCACGTCCTCGGCCCGCGCCTCCCGTACCACAGGGCTCAGCATGCGCACGGGATCGCCGGGCGGGCTTCCTGCGGGCTTTGCGCACCGGTCAGGCTCAGCCCCTCGTCCAGCCAGCCGGTGACGCCGCCGAGCATTTCCTTCACCGCGAAGCCCAGCCCGGCCAGGCGCACGGCGGCGCGGTGGACACCATTGCAGTGGGGGCCCGCGCAGTAGACGACGAACAACGTGTCGCGCGGGTAGGCGGCCATGAACTCGGCGCTCATCAGCCGATGGGGGATGTTGATCGCGCCCGGCACATGGCCGGCGGCGTAGGCTGCTTCGCCACGCACATCGACCAGCACGTAGTCGATCTCGCCCGCCTGCTGGCTGGCATTCACGTCCGAGCAGTCGGTCTCGAAGGCCAGGCGCTGGGTGAAGTGGGCCAGGGCCGCATCGGGAGCGGCGGCGGGGAACTGGCTGATGAGGCTGGGCATGGTGGCTCTCCATCGGTTGGTTTGATGGCGCCACTGTATCCAGCGCGCTTGCTGCTCTACAGTGGCGGGCAGGACAGCGACTGGTAAGTTTCCGCCAAATGAACGACGACCCCGGCCTGGTGGCCATCCTCGCCTACGACGGCCTCTGCACCTTCGAATTCGGCATCGCCGTGGAGGTCTTCGGCCTGCCCCGGCCCGAGTTCGATTTTCCCTGGTACCGCCACTGCATCGTCGGCCTGGACGACGGCCCCATGCGCGCCATGGGCGGCATCCAGGTGCTGGCCGATGCTGGCTTGGAGCGCCTGGCCGAGGCTCGGACCATCGTCATTCCCGGCTGGCGTGACCGCGCCGAGGCGCCCCCGGAGCGGCTGCTGGCAGCCTTGCGTGCCGCCCACGCCCGTGGGGCGCGGCTGGTGTCCATCTGCTCCGGCGTCTTCGTCCTCGCCGCCAGCGGCCTGCTGGACGGCCAGCGCGCCACCACCCACTGGCGCTATGCCGAGGAGCTGGCGCGGCGCTTTCCCGCCATCGAGGTGGACCCCGAGGTGCTCTATGTCGATGCCGGCCAACTGATCAGCTCGGCGGGCAGCGCCGCTGGCATCGACGCCTGCCTGCACCTGGTGGCGCGGGATTTCGGCACCCAGGTGGCCAACACCGTGGCGCGACGCCTGGTGATGTCGCCCCAGCGTGCCGGCGGCCAGGCGCAATTCATTCCCGCCCCGGTGGCCCGTGCTCCGCGTAACGATCTTTCGGCGCTGATGCAGTGGGCCCGGCAGCACCTGCACGAGCCCTTGGAAGTGAGCCAGCTGGCTCGCCGCGTGGCCATGAGCGAGCGCACCTTCCTGCGTCGCTTCAGCGAGGCCACCGGCATGACGCCCAAGGCCTGGTTGCAGCACGAACGCCTGGCCCGTGCCCGCGAGCTGCTGGAGGGCGGCGTCGACGGCAGCGAGCGCATTGCCGAGCTGTGCGGCTTCCGTTCGGTGGAAAGCTTTCGCGTGGCCTTTCGCAACGCCGTCGGGCTCCCGCCTTCGGCCTATCGGGAGCGCTTCGGAGCGGCGCATACGTCCTGATCGATGGCGCATGTCACGCCTTGAAAACCAAGCAAGCGCTCGGTAAGTTTCTCTGACTCAAACAGGGAGCCACGCCATGTCCGCTTGCCAGGAATACTTCGATCCATCCCATCAACTGGTGCGCGACTCGGTGCGCCGCTTCGTCGAGCGGGAGATCCTCCCGCATATCGGCGACTGGGAGGAGGCCGAGGAATTCCCCCGCGAGCTCTACCTCAAGGCCGGCGCTGCCGGCATCCTCGGCATCGGCTACCCCGAGCAGTACGGCGGCAGCCACGAGGGCGACCTGTTCGCCAAGGTGGCGGCCAGCGAAGAGCTGATGCGCAGCGGTTCCGGCGGCCTGGTGGCCGGGCTGGGCTCCCTGGATATAGGCCTGCCCCCGCTGATCAAGTGGGGCCGCCCGGAACTGCGCGAGCGCATCGCGCCCCAGGTGCTGGCCGGCGAGAAGATCATGGCCCTGGCCATCACCGAGCCGTCCGGCGGTTCGGATGTGGCCAACCTGAAGACCCGTGCCGTGCGCGAGGGGGATTTCTACCGGGTTAACGGCAGCAAGACCTTCATCACCAGCGGCGTGCGCGCCGACTACTACACCGTGGCGGTACGCACCGGCGGCGACGGCTTCGGCGGCGTCAGCCTGCTGCTGATCGAGAAGGGCACCCCCGGCTTCAGCGTGGGCCGCAAGCTGAAGAAGATGGGCTGGTGGGCCTCCGACACTGCCGAACTGTTCTTCGAGGACTGCCGGGTGCCGGCGGCCAACCTGATCGGTGTCGAGAACATGGGCTTCGCCTGCATCATGGCCAACTTCCAGTCCGAGCGCCTCGCCCTGGCCATCATGGCCAACATGACGGCGCAACTGGCACTGGAGGAGTCCCTGGCCTGGGCGCGGGAGCGCGAGGCCTTCGGCAAGCCCATCGGCAAGTTCCAGGTGCTCAAGCACCGCCTGGCCGAGATGGCCACGCAAGTGGAGGTGTCCCGCGAGTTCACCTACCGCCAGGCGGCGAAGATGGCCGCCGGCAAGAGCGTGATCAAGGAAATCTCCATGGCCAAGAACTTCGCCACCGACATCGCCGATCGCCTCACCTACGACGCCGTGCAGATGCTCGGCGGCATGGGCTACATGCGCGAGAGCCTGGTGGAGCGCCTGTACCGTGACAACCGCATTCTCTCCATTGGCGGTGGCTCGCGGGAGATCATGAACGAGATCATCGGCAAGCAGATGGGGCTCTGACCCCGCCCGCGCGAGGCGCCCATCGGGTGGCCTTGCGCAAGGCCCTGCGCCTCGTTATATGATGGTCGAAATTCAAATCGGGCCCGCGGGCCGAGCGAGAAGGAAAAGCGCCATGAGCGAATCGAGCCGAGAAGAGAAGCTGCAGGCCTGGCTGGAGGCCGAGCGCGCCATGTGGGCGCGGCTGAAGCCCGGCACCCTGAGCATGTCCGAGGTGGTGCAACTGAGCCCGCGCGAATTTTTCGACGGCATCGGTCGGGGCGACCTGCCCTCGCCACCGATAGGTGAACTGATGGGCTTCGTGCCCATCGAATGGTCGGAGGAGCGCTTCGTGTTCCAGGGCGTTCCGGATGCCCGTCACTACAATCCGCTGGGCACCGTGCATGGCGGCTATGCGGCGACCCTGCTGGACTCCTGCATGGGCTGCGCCATCCATATGCACGTCAAGCCGGGGCAGGGCTACACCACCACCGACCTGCGCATCAGCTACGTGCGGGCCATGACCGTGGACACCGGGCCGGTGAGGGCGGAAGGGCGCATCATCCACGTGGGCCGCTCGACCGCACTGGCCGAGGGCCGCATCTATGACGTGGACGGGAAGCTCTACGCCACCGGCTCCACGACCTGCTTGATACTTGGAGGGAAATGATGAACTCGCAACGAATCGTCGTCACCGGCATGGGGCTGGTCTCGCCCCTGGGCTGCGGCGTGGAAACCGCCTGGCAGCGCCTGCTGGCGGGTCGCTCGGGCCTGCGTGCCCTGCCCGAAGACACCGTGCGGGATCTTGCGACCAAGGTCGGCGGCAGCGTACCGACGCGGGAAGAAGACCCCGAGGGTGGCTTCGATCCCGACAGTGCGGCGGCACCGAAGGAGCAGAAGAAGATGGACCGCTTCATCCTCTTCGCCCTGGCCGCCGCCGATGAAGCCCTGCAGCAAGCCGGCTGGGTCGCCGACAGCGACGAGAAGAAGGCCCGTACCGCCACGGTGATCGGCTCCGGCATCGGCGGCTTCGGTGCCATCGCCGACGCCGTGCGCACCACCGATAGCCGGGGCCCGCGACGCCTGTCGCCTTTCACCATTCCCTCCTTCCTGGTCAACCTGGCCGCCGGGCACGTCAGCATCCGCCATGGTTTCCAGGGCCCCATCGGCGCCCCGGTGACCGCCTGCGCCGCGAGCGTGCAGGCCATCGGCGATGCGGCGCGGATGATCCGCTCCGGCGAGGTGGACATCGCCCTGTGCGGCGGCGCCGAGGCTTCGATCGACCGCGTGGCGCTGGCCGGCTTCGCGGCGGCCCGGGCGCTGTCCACCGATTTCAACGAACACCCGGAACAGGCATCCCGGCCCTTCGACAGCCGTCGCGATGGCTTCGTCATGGGGGAGGGCGCCGGCATGCTGGTGATCGAATCACTCGACCATGCCCTGGCACGCGGCGCCACGCCCATCGCCGAGCTGGTGGGCTATGGCACCAGTGCCGACGCCTACCACCTCACGGCGGGGCCGGAGGACGGCAGCGGCGCCCAGCGTGCCATGCGCACCGCCATCGCCCAGGCCGGCATCGAGCCGCGGCAGATCCAGCACCTCAATGCCCATGCCACCTCCACCCCGGTGGGCGACAAAGGCGAGCTGGCGGCGATCAAGGCGGTGTTCGGCGAGGAGGGTGGGATCGCGGTTTCCGCCACCAAGTCCGCCACCGGGCACCTGCTTGGCGCCGCCGGCGGGCTGGAGGCGATCTTCACCGTACTGGCCATCCGCGACCAGGTGGCGCCGCCCACCCTGAACCTCGAACAACCGGACGAAGACGCCGCCGGCGTGGACATCGTCCATGGCGCGGCGCGGCCGATGACCATCAACTACGCGCTGTCGAACGGCTTCGGTTTCGGCGGGGTGAATGCCTGCGCGCTGTTCCGGCGCTGGATGGGCTGAACGGAGCGGCCCTTGCGGCCGCTCATGGGGATCGTGGCGGCGGGCTCAGGCCTTGCCGCCTTTCTTCTCTTCCAGGCGTGCGGTCAGGTTGCTGCAGGCATCCTCGAGAATGCGCTTGGACAGGGCCTCGTCCGCCACGCTGCGGGACAGGCTCAGCGCGCCGACCATGGTGGCGACCATCGCCATCGCTTCCTGCGGGTCGCCCGTTTCCTTCTCGATCATCCTCAGCAGGTTGCCCACCACCTCGTCGCTGATGGGGCTGGCCTGGCCGCGCTGGCCCAGCTCCGAGGACATGGTCGGCAACGGGCAGCCGGCGTCCGGGTTGTCGCGGTGTTCCGGCGAGAGGTAGCGCTTGAACAGGGTCTTGAGCGGCTCCGGCTTGGCGAGCACCTTGGCCCACTGGCCGCTGGCGTCATTGGCCGCGGCGCGCAGGGCCTCCTGTACCAGCGCATCCTTGGACTTGAAGTGGGCGTAGAAGCCGCCGTGGGTCAGGCCCAATGCCTTCATCAGCGGCTGCAGGCCGGTGGCGTCGATGCCGTCCGCACGGAAGCGGCGGGACGCTTCGGCGATGATGCGTTTGTGGGTTTCGGCCTTGTGGTCTTCCGAGTAGCGCATGGCAGTGGCCTCAAATTCCGGGCGTTAGTATGGCGATTGTAATTCCATATTCACCGCCTGTATGCAGTTGCCGTCGCAGCGATGCCGATGGCCGACGAAAGGGGAGGCGCACTCGCACCTCCCTCGGCGCCTCACTCGACGCTTTCCAGCAGGGTGGCCACGCCCTGGCCGCCACCGATGCACTGGGTGGCGACGGCATAGCGGCCCCCCGTGCGCTTGAGCAGCGAGGCCGCCTTGCCGGTGATGCGCGCGCCGGTGGCGCCCAGCGGGTGCCCGATGGCCATGCCGCCGCCGTCCAGGTTGACCTTGGCGATGTCGATGTCCAGTTCGCGGATGCAGGCCAGCGCCTGGCTGGCGAAGGCTTCGTTGATCTCGAACAGGTCGATGTCGTTCACCGACAGGCCGCTGCGTTGCAGCAGCTTGCGGGTGGCGTGCAGGGGGCCCATGCCCATCACTTCCGGCGCGCAGCCGACCACCGCGACCGCCTTGATGCGGGCGAGGATGTCCAGCTTCCAGCGCCGGGCGAATGCCTCGGTGCAGACGAACACCGCCGCCGCGCCGTCGGTCAGCGGCGAGGCGGTGCCGGCGGTCACGCTGCCGCCGAAGGCCGGCTTCAACTGGGCCAGTGCCTCGGCGCTGGTGCCGGGGCGGATGCAGCCGTCCTCGGTGACCGGGCCGTCCGGTGTCTCGATGGTGATGATCTCGTCCTGCAGCAGGCCGCGCAGGCGCGCGTCGGCCGCCTTCCCGTGGGATTGCACGGCCATCGCCTCCTGGTCCGCGCGGCTGATGGCGTAGCGCTCGGCGACGATCTCGGCAGTGTGGCCCATGGGGATATAGGCCTGGATCTCGCCGCTGGCCAGGCGCGGGTTGGGCGAGATGTTGAAGCCGCCCATCGGCACACGGGTCATGGACTCCACGCCGCCGCAGATGAAGGCCTCTCCGGCACCGAGCTGGATCTGCCCGGCGGCGAAGTGGATGGCGGTCATCGACGAGCCGCAGAAGCGGTTCACCGTCGCCCCGGCCACGCTCTGCGGCAGGCCGGAGAGGAAGCCGACGATGCGCGCCAGGTTCATGCCCTGTTCGGCCTCGGGATAGGCGCAACCGAGGATCAGGTCCTCGATCTCGCTGGGGTCGATGTCCAGGCGGTCCACCAGGCCCTTGACGACCTGGCCGGCGAGGTCGTCCGGGCGGATGTTGATCAGCCCGCCCTTCTTGGCGAAGTGGAAGGGCGAACGGGCGAAACCGGCGATGACGATGGATTGCATATCTCGGGTCCTTGCAGGTTGGGCCGGGCGGAGCCGGCGGGAGCGCCGGGGTTCGAGCGATCCGACGGGGCGCATGCTTAGGATGATATGCGTAATTCAAACGCTTGTATATTACGGGTGTAATCCAATCGTCGGCTGGACGGGGCCCTTGCTTCAGGTGCGCTCGGCCCGCCACACGCCCCGCAGTGCGACGAGGATCAGGCCGATCAGAACCAGCGCGAACCCCGTGGCGGTCGCCACCAATCCGAAGTGGCGCGCCGATACCCCGGCCAGCAGTGCCGGTACGCAGAACGCCAGGTAACTGATCACGTAGTAGGTGGCCATCAGCCCGGCGCGCTCATGGGCATGAGCCAACGGCATCACGCTGCGCAGTGCCCCGAGGAAGCCCGAACCGAAGCCGCCACCGGCCACCAGCGAAGCCACCAGGAACAGCCACAGCCAGCCGGCCTGCACCGCCACCAGCATGGCGCCCACACCTGCCAGAAGCAGGGCGGTGGCGATGCGCAGCACCTGCTGCGCCGTGTGCTGGCGCAACCACAGGATCGACAGCGCGCCGCTCAATGTCAGAGCCGTCACCGCCAGCCCGCCCACCAGCGCCGAGTTGGAGCCGGTGGCCGCGCGGATCAGCGAGGGCGCAAGCGACAGGTAGAAGCCGCCCAGGGACCAGACCGCGACATTCACCGGCAGCGTGCGCCACAGCGCCCCACGGGCCTGGGGCGGTACCTTCAGGGTCGGACGCAGCGAGGCGATGGCACCCGGGCGGCGCGAGATGGATTCCGGCAGCCACCACGCCAGCGATGCCTGGGCGGCGAACACCAGCAGCAGGACCAGGTAGACCAGGTGCAACGGCCAGGGCGCCCACTCCACCAGCATTCCGCAACCCAGCGCGCCGCACGCCATGCCTAGCTGCGGCGCCACGCTGTTGAACAGCGGTCCGCGCTCGGGGTTGCGATCCAGCAGCGCCGCCCCCAGCACGCTGGTCGCCATCCCCGTGGCGAACCCCTGCATCACCCGCGCCGCCAGCAGCCAGGCGACGCCATCGGCCTCGATGAACAGCGCCATCGCCAGCATCTCCAGCAACAGGGCGGCGAGGATCACCGGCCGCCGGCCCAGGTAGTCCGACAGCTTGCCCAGGGTGAGCAGCGCGGCCAGCAGGCTGAAGGCATAGATGGCGAACACCAGTGTCAGCATCGCCGGGCTGAAGCTCCACTGTGCCTGATAGACCGGATACAGCGGCGTGGGCGCACTGGAGGCGGCCAGGAAGCTCAGCAGGGTGGCGGCCAGCAAGGCGATGCCGCTGCGGGCGTGGCGTTGGTCGAGGCAGGTGTCGGCGGACTGGGCCATGGTCGTCTCGCTAAAGCTAAGTAATTGCGTTTGCGCAGTCTGCGCCCGGCAATTCCTTAACGCAAATTCTTTGTGATAAGGTCCGCCGCCATGGCCATCAAAGAAAACCGCCGCACTGGCGGGCGCAGCGCCCGGGTGCAGGAGTCCATCCACGCGGCAGTGCGTGCACTGCTCGAGGAGCGCGACCGCGCCGACCTCACCGTCCCGCAGATCGCCGCCCGCGCGGGCGTCACGCCCTCCACCATCTACCGCCGCTGGGGCGATCTCTCCGCCCTGCTGGCCGACGTCGCCCTGGAGCGCATGCTCCCCGGCGAGCCCCAGGACACCGGCACCCTCGCCGGCGACCTGCACGCCTGGGCCGAGCAATACCTCGACGAGATGAGCTCCGAACTTGGCCGCACCCTGATCCGAGATGTCGTCTCCGACCTCGCCGGCGACTACCCCGGCCAATGCGCCGATCTCGTCCGCTGCCAGCTGCAACTCATCCTCGACCGCGCCGCCCAGCGCCACGACCCCGCCCCCAGCGCCGAACAACTGATCGACGCCGTGGTGGCCCCGATGATCTACCGCATCCTCTTCGCCCCCGAAGCGCCCAGCGCCGAGCAGGTGAGGGGATGGGTGGATGGCTGCCTGCCAGGTTCCTGAGCGGCACAAACGAGCATTCCCACTGCAACTAGCTACATTTTCCTCAGGCAGCGCTCGGCGCTGCGCACCACAGCCCAGCGGTCACCAGGGAATCGGCGATGCGTTGGGCGCCCGTCTTCGGGTCTTGCGCATCCATTCCAGGGACAGCCGATGAACGCCACCGCCAGCATCGACGAAAGAAGTTTCCGCCGCATCCTCTCCCGCAATGTGGCCCTGCCGATCGGCATCGGCGTGCTCGGCGCCGCGCTGTTCATCGCCCTGATCGGCTACCTGCTGTACGTGCTGAGCTGGGTCGAGCACACCGATATGGTCATGGGCAAGGCCAACGAGGGCTTTCGCTACACGCTGGAGCGTGAGTCGAGCCTGCGCGGTTACCTGATCGCCGGGGATGACGAGTTCCTCGACCCCTTCGAAGAGGCCACGCCGCGCCTGGAGTCGCGGATGGAGGAGCTGGCCGAGCTGGTCGGGGACAACCCCGTCCAGCTGGAGAAGGTGCGCCGCATCGAAGCCATGCAGGAGCGCTGGGGCGCCTTCGCCCAGGAGATGATCGAGCGCCGCCGTGCCAACCAGGACGTCACCACCGCCATCCGCGAGAAGCGTGGCAAGCAGTTGGTGGACGGCATCCGCCGGACCTTCGCCGATTTCATTGCCACCGAGCAGCAACTGCGCCACGAGCGCAACGAGCGGGCGAGCAACACCGCCATCTTCACCGTCGTCGCCTACCTGCTGTTCAGCTTGGGCTTCAGCGGCTTGCTGGCGTTCATCGGACGGCGCGAGCTGCTGGGCCTTTCCCGTACCTATGGCGCCACGCTGGAACGCCAGCTCGCCGACAACCAGAAACTGCAGCAGCAGGCCTGGCTGCGCGAAGGGCAGTCGCGCCTGGCCGAAGCCATCATCGGCCAGCAGTCGTCCTCCAGCATCGGGCGGGCGGTGCTGGATTTCCTCGCCCAGTACCTGGGCATGGTGGTAGGGGCGCTCTACGTACGCCAGGAGAACGGCGAGCTGCGCCGCGTGGCGGACTACGGCTTCTCTCCCGAGGAGCAGGCCCGCGAGCAGGCCTTCGCCGATGGCGCGGGGATGGTCGGGCAGGTGGCGGTGGAGCGCCGTTCCCGGGTGCTGGAGGGCCTGGCGCCAGGCTACCTCAAGGTCAACTCCGGGCTGGGCAGCGACGACCCGCTCGCGGTGATGCTCGCGCCCACGGCCACCGAAGGCAGCGTCAACGGCATCGTCGAGCTGGGCTTCCTGCGGCCGCTGGATGAGCGTGACCAGGCCTTCCTCGATGCCATCGGCGGCAGCCTCGGGGCTTCCATCGAGGCGGCGCGTTATCGCCAGCGCCTGCACGATGTGCTCACCGAGACCCAGCAGCTCAACGAGGAGCTGCAGGTGCAGCAGGAGGAGCTGCGCACCGCCAACGAGGAGCTGGAGGACCAGTCGCGGCTGATCCGCGAATCCCAGGCCAGCCTGGAGACGCAGCAGGCCGAGCTGGAGCAGACCAACGAGCAGCTCAACGAGAAGACCCTGCGCCTGGTGGAGCAGCGCGACACGCTGGACGAGCGCAACCATGCCCTCGACCGCGCTCGCAAGGAGCTGGAACAGCGCGCCGAGGAACTGGAGCGGGCCAGCCGCTACAAGTCCGAGTTCCTCGCCAACATGTCCCATGAGCTGCGCACGCCGCTGAACAGTTCGCTGATCCTCTCCAAGCTGCTGGCGGAGAACCGCAAGGGCAACCTCGACGGGCAGCAGGTGAAATATGCCGAGCTGATCTACTCCTCCGGCACCGACCTGCTGAAGCTGATCAACGACATCCTCGACATCGCCAAGGTCGAGGCCGGGCGCCTGGAGATACGCCCGGAACAGACCGAGCTGGCGCGCATGGTGGAGAACCTGGAGAACCTCTTCCGGCCGCAGGCGACGGAGAAGCAGCTGGAGTTCCAGGTGCAGGTGGATGCCGCCGCGCCCCGGCAGTTCTTCAGCGACAGCCAGCGGGTGGAGCAGATCCTCAAGAACCTGCTCTCCAACGCCTTCAAGTTCACCCACGAGGGCAGCGTGCGCCTGCGCGTGCGCCCGGCGGAGGGCGGCATCGCCTTCGAAGTCGCCGACACCGGCATCGGCATCAGCCAGGAACAGCAGAACTTCATCTTCGAGGCCTTCCGCCAGGCCGACGGCACCACCAACCGGCGCTTCGGCGGCACCGGCCTGGGCCTGTCGATCTCGCGCAACCTGGCGCAGATGCTCGGTGGCAGCATCGTGCTGCGCAGCGAGCCGGGGCAGGGCAGCCTGTTCACCCTGTGGTTGCCGGAGAGCTACCAGGCCGAGGAGGCGGCACCGGAGCCCGTCGAACCCGCCCCCTTGCCCGAGCCGACGCCGGCCCCGGACGAGGAGCAGCCGGAGGTGCCGGCCTTCCCCGACGACCGCGGCCTGGCCGACCAGGGCGGGCGCTGCGTGCTGGTGATCGAGGACGAACCCAAGTTCGCGCAGATCCTCTACGACCTGGCCCACGAACTCGGCTACCGCTGCCTGGTGGCGCAGAGTGCCGGGGAGGGCCTGCGCCTGGCCGGCGCGCACGGGCCGGATGCCATCCTCCTCGACATGCGCCTGCCGGACGACTCCGGCCTCTCGGTGCTGCAACGGCTCAAGGACGATCCGCACACCCGCCACATCCCCGTGCACGTCGTCTCCACCGACGACCGCACCGAGCCCGCGCTGCACCTGGGCGCCATCGGCTATGCGCAGAAGCCCACCACGCGTGAGCTGCTGGTGGACGTCTTCTCGCGCCTGGAGGCCAAGCTCACGCAGAAGGTCAAGCGCGTGCTGGTGGTCGAGGGCGACGCCTCGCAGCGCGACGGCATCACCCGCCTGGTGGGCGACGAGGACATCCAGGTGGTCGCCGCCGAACGGGGCGAGGAGGCCCTGGCGCGGCTGCGCGAAACCCAGTTCGACTGCATGATCATCGACCTCAAGCTGCCCGACATGCATGGCAACGAGCTGCTCAAGCGCATGGCCGCCGAAGACCTCGGCACCTTCCCGCCGGTGATCGTCTACAGCTCGCGCAACCTCACCCGCGACGAGGAGGAGGACCTGCTCAAGCATTCGCGCTCGATCATCATCAAGGGCGCGCGCTCGCCCGAGCGCCTGCTGGACGAGGTCACGCTGTTCCTGCACAAGGTCGAATCATCGCTTTCCAGCGAACGCCAACGGATGCTGCAGACCGCGCGCAACCGCGACAAGGTGTTCGAGAAGCGTAAGGTGCTGGTGGTGGACGACGACGTGCGCAACATCTTCGCCCTCATCAGCGCGCTGGACGAGAAGGGCACCCAGGTGGTCACCGCGCGCAATGGCCAGGAGGCCATCGACAAGCTCGAGGAGAACCCCGACATCGACCTGGTGCTGATGGACGTGATGATGCCGGTGATGGACGGCTACGAGGCCACCCGGCGCATCCGCCAGGAGCCGCGCTGGGCCAGGCTGCCGATCATCGCGGTCACCGCCAAGGCGATGAAGGATGACCAGGAGCAGTGCATGAAGGCCGGCGCCAGCGACTACCTGGCCAAGCCCATCGACCTGGAGCGCCTGTTCTCGCTGATCCGCGTGTGGCTGCCGCAGCTGGAGCGCTTCTGAGTGTTTTCAGCGACCTCGATCGGGCGCTGACGATAGAGCAGGGAGGTCATCATGGTCGATCATGTGAATGCGGTATCCGGGTTGCGCTGGCAGCCCTACCGGGGCGAGTCGGTCCGCAATTGCGCAGCCTGTACCGCGGCCGGGGCCGTCAACCTGACGGTTGGGCACTCAAGCATTTCTTCCTCCCATGTCGCCCAGGCCCGGAACACCGGGGATTGCCAGACGACCATGGGGCCCGATACCAAGGCCCAGGCCATTGCGATCGCCGACTATGTCGCCGTCAACACCGGCCGAAAGGCCCTTCACTCGGGTGATTCCCTCGATCGCACCGAGGCCGAGGCGTGGATGCGAGGCCAGCCGGAGAAGACCGTTTTCGCGGTGCTGGCGTCGGGTTTCGTTCCTCATGACAGTGAGAACAAGTGCCATTGGCTGAACGCGATACTGGCCGGGGGAACGCTCCGCTATTTCGACTTCCAGACCATGCGGCCGAGCCGGTTGGGGGGGGACTTCGTCGGTAGCCGCAATCCCTCGACCTCGACCGCCCCCTTCGTCGGCGTGATCACCCAGTCGCAGAACGATGCCAACCACTGGCAGATGCACAGCGCCCAGCAACCGGGCTCTTTCGATGGCTCGGTGAAGCTGACGGTCATCGCCTTCCCGCCAGCCTGACGGCTCCGCTTACCCTCGATCATCAGCCTTGCGATTCAGGCGCACGCCGCGCGGCGGTTTGGCCAGGTAGCTCCACAGGGCATTGGCGATGGCGTTGTGGTTGAGGCCGTCACCGAACAGTTGCTGGCCGATGCACAGGCCGAGCTGGCGGTAGCTCTCGAACTGGGCTTCGTCGAAGAACTGGTCGGCGGTGCTCTGGTTGGGGAACACCGGGTTGGCGCGGGCGTAGTTGAGCACGTCCACCGGCAGCGACTCGATCAGCCGTGGCTTGAGCAGGAGGATGCGGCTGGTGAGCACGCGCGGGGCGTCGGCATCGTCGCGTTCGCCGCTGCTGAACACGTTGAGCAGCATGGCGCAGTGGCGATCGGTGGGCTTGGGCGGCTGGCGGAAGCCCTCGAGGCTGGCGAACACCCGGGACAGCAGCGGGTGGTCGAGCACGTCGGTGTCTTCCTCGATCTCCAGGGCGTGGTCGATGCGCGACAGGCGGATGAGGTTGGCCAGGTCGTCGAAGCGGTACTCCGGGTCGCAGCCGCAGTCGCACATGACGATCAGCTCGATGTCGCGCTCCGGGCGCACCAGTTCGTAGGTGGCGGTGTTCTCGAAGTGGCCGCCGTCGGTGAGGTAGAGCTTGTCGCGGCGGTGGCCGTGGAAGTGGGCGGTGAGTTCGTAGAACAGGTAGGTCTGCGCCGGCAGCCAGCGCGACAGGCGCTCGGAGTTCTTCGACGGGCCGGCCTGGCGCGGCGGGAAGTTGCTCTGCCACCAGGTGCCCAGGCGCACGTTGGCCAGGCCCAGGGCCAGGGAGGTGCCCAGGCTGGTGGCGCGGCCCAGGCCGGTGCTGAAGGCGGCGCCGGAAGTGGCCACCCACTGGCCGAGGGACAGCGGCTGGTTGATCTCGCCCTTGCCGCTGGGCGCGATGCGCACCTTGCGCTCGCCGTCGAGGATGAAGCTCACCGCCTCGGCGCCGGGGTTGCCCGGGGCGTACCAGTAGGGCGCCACGCACAGCGGCTTGCCCTTGCGGTCGCGCTGCACCAGTTGCTCGGAGGGGTCGACCGTGAGGTTCATGGTGACGTTGATCAGGTGCAGCGGGCCGGCGGTGCGGGTGCGGTAGTAGCTGTCCAGGGCGATGTCGTCGTGGGACAGGGTCTGTGCCACGCTCATGCGCTTGCGGCTCTGCCGGCTGGGCACGTCGAAGCGCTGGCCGTTGGAGGCGCCGAGGTAGGCGCGGGTCAGGCGTGCGGCGTAGAAGGCCTGCAGGGTGGAAAGGTTGATGAAGCCGATGAACTGCCCGGAGACCCAGGCCAGCAGCGCCGCCACGACGGCGAGCCCGGTCAGGCGCTGAAGGGCGAAGGGCGGCATGGCGTCCGGGCCGGGCACCTGGCCGTTCCAGGCCACCCATTGCACCAGCAGGCCCCAGAGCAGGGCGATGCAGACCAGCATGACGATGCCGGCGACCAGGGCGATGACGTCCAGCGGCAGCCTGCTGAGCCAGCTGGGGAGCGGCTTGTCGTCGCTGGCTCGGGCCAGGTGGCGGGCGATCCAGGCCAGCGCCGGCAGCAACGCGGCGGGGGCGGAAGCCTGCCAGTAGCCCCGGGCGAGCACCACGTAGAGCTCCTGGGCCAGTTGGTGGAGCAGCGCCAGGGCCAGCAGTGCGCCGGTGACGGTGATCGCCTGGCTCAGCGCACGGGTGACCCGCAACCGGTAGTTGCGCACGTTGTTGGCGTCGAGGCCGGCGTCATCGGGGGTCGAGCCGTGGTCCTGGGTGAAGACCAGCGCCGCGCACCAGAGCAGCCCGAGCACGGTGACGATGATGGTCAGCCACAGCAGGATTTCCACCGGGTTGGTGGTGTCGGGCGTGTGCAGTTGCAGGTAGATGGCGGGGATGGCCATGGCGGCGACGATCACCACGGCGCACAGGGTCGCCCAGTTGGCCAGGGCCGGGGGCTCGTCCTGGCTCTTGCGCGAGTAGATCAGCCAGTAGGCGAGCATCAGCGGTGCCACGCTGAGCAGCGCCACGCCGCCGGGCACCAGCAGCAGGCTGGCGCAGAGCGGGCCGGTCGGCCAGAGGTGGCAGACGACTCCCTGGGCGAGGGCGATCAGGGCCAGCGCCAGCAGCATCGGCATGCCGATCACGTACTGCACCGAGAGCCAGTTGCGCCAGGTCATCGCCAGGGCGTAGGTCAGGTCGCCGGCACCGGTGGGCGTCAGGTAGCGACCGTTCTCCCGCAGCCAGGCGGTGGGGCCGGCGCCCACCGGTGCTGCCCGGTAGTTGTCGGAGGAGTGGATGCGCCCCGGCGGCTGGTAGCGCATCACCCGGTAGGCGTCGAGTGCGGCCTGGCGGGCCTTTTCCTGTTCGTCGCCATTGACCGGTCGCAGCCGCTCGGGCTGGAACAGGCTGGAGAAGAACGAGCCCATGTAGCCGCCGCCACTGACGGTGGAGAGGTAGTCGAAACGCGGCAGCACGCGTGCGTTCGGGTCGTCTTCATCGCCTTTCGCTGGGCGATTGGCGCCGGGGTCGATGGGCGCGCGGGCCAGGGCCTGGAGCACGCCGAAGCAGAAGGTGGCGCTGCGGATGCCGCCACCGGAGAGGGCCAGGGCCCAGGGGCGTCTTGGCGTCTCGTTGCCGCCATCGAGGCCCAGGGCCTTGCGGCGCCAGGTGATCCGATCCCGTTCCGCCTTGTACTGGTCTTCCATCGCGCCGCTCCCTGGTCGTCATCGCTCGTCGAAGTCCGCCAAGTAAAGCAGGAGTCGGGCCGATTGCCATCATGGCAAGCGAGGTGGCAGGGACCTGCCGCATCCGGCAAGCACTGGCCCCTGCAGTTCTCGGCAAGGACTGTGGGCCGCCCTGGCGTGGGTTTGCAAGCCGTTGAAGGCAAAGGTTTTTGTCGCCGGGTGCCCCGGGCGGGCCAGTGGCTGGCACGGCCATTGCTCCCCAGGCCCTGTGCTTGAAATTCCGTATGGCAGCACACGCCGGCTTGGTGCAGTTGCAAGCCCCAGCCCTCCAACCCCGGCGGCGGTTCGCCGGGCACGGCCAAAAGGAAACCCCATGAAGATCAACGCAGGAGTGAACGACTGGTATTCCTACATCAGGCAGTCCAACGCGATGAAAGACCCCTCGATCTCAGCCCTCGACAGGTCCGTCCAGGTCCAGGAGGAGAACGCTTCCCGCTACCAGGACAGGGTGACCATTTCGGAGGAGGCCAGGAGCCTTCTCGATCAGGCCGGTGAAGGTGACCCCGGCCTCGCCGACGATCCGTCGAGCCAGGTGGCACCCGAGGCGGTCTACAGCCCCGCCAGCGAGCCGGAAGCGCCGGCCGCCACCGGCGATGGCGGGGCCGTCGACTCATCGGGCCCGCCCTGGCGCGTCCTCTCTCCCGGCCAGCCCCTGACCGCCACCAGCATGGCCGAGGCCGAGGCGCGTATCGACGAGGTCACCCGGCAGCGCGTCAACCTGATCCGGGAGGCTGTGGCCGCCGGCGCCAACGACGAGGAGATCGGACGGCGGATGGCCGCGTTCAATGCGGCGCTGCCGGATGACTACAAGGCCCCCACCGGCATGGCCGAGGCCCCGGCCGCCGCCCTGCGCGCCATGACCGAAGGCGCCGGTCTGGCGGTGAGCCGCGACCCCGACAGCGATCCCGAGGCGCGGCTGCGGTCGCTGGGCATGCAGTCGGGTTGAAACGGCTCGTTGGGCAGGGCTGCCCGTACGCGAGGAGGACGGTGTCCGTCATCCCCGTGAACGCGGGGACCCACCCAGGGCCGCGCCCTGGGGTTGCCGGGCCAGGTGCAGGGCGATCAGCAGCGCCAGGCCCAGCAAGCCTCCGATGAACAGGCCGATACCGCTCCAGCCGGCGCGGTGCCAGAACAACCCGCCGAGGGTGCCGGCTATCCCCGAGCCCGCGTAGTAGAAGGTCTGGTACAGCGAGGCCGCCTGGCCCTTGGCCTGCACGGCGCGGCGCCCGACCCAGCTGCTGGCCACCGAATGGGCGCCGAAGAAGCCGAAGGTGAACAGCAGCATGCCCAGCAGGATCAGCGCCAGCGGCTCGAGCAGGGTGAGGCCGAAGCCGGCCAGCATCAGCAGGATCACAACCCAGAGCACCTTCTGCCGGCCGACGCGATCCGCCAGCGAGCCGACCATCGCCGAGCTGTAGGTGCCCGACAGGTAGACGATGGAAAGCATGCCCACCGCCGCCTGGCTGAGGTGGTAGGGCGCATCCAGCAGGTGGAAGCCGATGTAGTTGAAGAAGGTCACCAGGCTGCCCATCAGCAGGAAGGCTTCGAGGAACAGCAGCGGCAGGCGCGCATCGCGAAAATGCAGGGCGAAGCCGCCGAAGAGGTTCTTCGCGGTGATGGGGCGCGCCTGGAAGTGTCGTGATTCGGGCAGCACACGCCAGAACACCAGGGCGGCGATCAGCGCCAGCGCGCCGATGGTGGCGAGCGTCCAGTGCCAGGAGATGTAGTCGACCATCACCCCGGCCACCAGTCGCCCGCTCATGCCGCCGATGGCGTTGCCACCGATGTACAGCCCGACCGCGAGGCCGGTATGGCGCGGGTCGATCTCCTCGCTCAGGTAGGTCATGGCCACGGCGGTCAGCCCGCTCAGCGACAGCCCCACCAGCACGCGCATGGCCAGCACCATTTCCCAGCTCTGCATGGCCGCGCTGGCGAGGGTGAAGAGCCCGGCGCAGAGCAGCGAGACCACCATCACCCGCTTGCGCCCGAGTGCGTCGGAGAGCGAGCCGGTCAGCAGCAGGCCGCAGGCCAGGGCGAGGGTGGAAACCGACAGGACCATGCTGCTCTGCGTGGCGCTGATGGCGAAGGCCCGGGCCAGCACCGGCATCATCGGTTGCACGCAGTAGAGCAGGGCGAAGGTGGCGAAGCCGCCGCAGAACAGCGCGAGGCTGGTGCGCAGGAAGGCGGGGGTGCCTTTGGCGATATGGCTGGGCAGCGCGGTGTCCTGGGCGGACGCTTTCATCATGCACCTCGGCAGGCGATATCAGGGCCCCGGCGCCTGTCGCGCAGGCGTGTGCCGTCGCACCCGCTGGAGGGGGGGAGTGGCTGGTTCGTTCGGGATATGGGAAAAGCCTATCGGCCGGGACTGATACTTTCCAATATATTGTTCGGCATCTTTGATAGGCAGGACATATCATTCCAGCCATGGAACTCCGTCATCTCCGCTACTTCATCGCCGTCGCCGAAGAGCTGCATTTCGGCCGCGCCGCCGAGCTGCTGGGCATCTCCCAGCCACCCCTGAGCCAGCAGATCCAGGCGCTGGAGGAGGAGCTGGGCGCGCGCCTGTTCGAGCGCACCAACCGCCGCGTGGCGCTGACCGAGGCGGGGCGGCTGTTCCTCGTCGAGGCGCGCCAGGTGCTGGCCCAGGTGGGGCAGGCGACCGATGTGGCGCGCAGGGCCCAGCGCGGCGAACTGGGCGAGCTGAAGGTCGGTTTCACCTCGTCGGCACCCTTCACCTCGATCATTCCCCAGGCCATCTTCCGCTTTCGTCGCACCTACCCCGATGTGCAACTGGAGGTGCACGAGATGGTCAGCCGCGACGTGGTCGAGGCGCTGCTCAACGGGCGCCTGCAGGTGGGGCTGATCCGCCCGCTGCCGTTGCCGGAGTCCCTGGTGGCGGTGGAGCTGTTCCGCGAACCGCTGGTGGCGGTGCTGCACGCCGACCACCCGTTGGCGACGGACCCGGCCTTCGACGCCGGCCTGCATCTGCAGGCGCTGGCAGACGAACCCTTCGTGTACTTCCCGCGTACCGCCGGCACCGGGCTCTACGACCAGTTGATCGCCCTGACCCACGAGATGGGCTTCAGCCCGCGCATCACCCAGGAGTCCCACAGCGCGCTGACCATCATCGGCCTGGTGGCGGCGGGGCTCGGCGTTTCGGTGCTGCCGGCCTCCTTCACTCGCATGCAGTTCGATGGCGTGGTCTATCGCACGCTGCTCGACCCGTCGGCGACCACGGCGGTGTGGTTGGTGCGCCGCAGTGACGAGCGCTCGCCGCTGTCGCGCTCCTTCATCCGGATGCTGACTGCGTGAGATTCGCAGGATCAGGCAAGCATCGCGCAGGAATCGTCTAACCGGAAAAGCCTTTCCGTCCGTAGTCTCTCCCTGTATCGGCGCCCATTACGGGCGCCGCATGCCGAGGTCGAAGGCGATGCGAGAGCCGCATGCAAGCAACCCGCGCAAGGCCGATCGTGCAGCACTGCCGACAGCCTTGTGGCTGCTGGTGCTGACGTCCCTGTTCCTCGCCACGCCGCTGATCGAGGCCTGTGTCCTGGGCCACGTGCAAGAGGAGAGCAGACCATGACCCTGTCCCCAACCTTTACCAGCCTCGCATCCATCCGCGCCCGCAACGGTCGCTCGGAGGAGCTGGGCGAGCGCCTGCTGGCGCTGGTCGAGCCGGCGCGTCGCATCGAGGGCTGCATCAGCCACGAGGTGCTGCGCGCCCCCGACGACCCCGACCTGTGGCTGCTGCAGGGCTGCTGGGCCAACCAGGCGGCGCTGGAGCACTACTGCGATGGCACTTGCGGGCAGTGCCTGGCCGATGTGCTGCAGGGGACGCTGGTGCTCGAGGCCCGCTATTTCACCGACCACGCCTAGCGACAGCGACGGCGCTGCAATGGCGCAGGCGTACCCGCTCGATCCGCAGCGGCTTTCACACCCATAGAGAATCCCTAAGAGCCGCGCCCCGGCTGCTTCCCTATCATCGGCCCCACTGATTTTCGCAGCCGAGCTGCCACTTCGAGGAGAGCCTGAATGAGCGAGCAAAACGCGGCGGTCGCCCTGGACGATGCCACCCTGGAATTCGCCGACAAGGTGTTCGACCTGGCCCGTAGTGGCGAGGCGCAAGGCCTCGCCACGCTGCTTGCCCAGGGCCTGCCGGCGGATCTGCGCAACCACAAGGGCGACAGCCTGCTGATGCTGGCCAGCTACCACGGCCACCGGGAGGCTGTGCGGGTGTTGCTGGAGCACGGCGCCGACCCGGACCTGCGCAACAACAACGGGCAGACGCCACTCGCCGGTGCCGCCTTCAAGGGCGACCTGGCCATGGTCGAACTGCTGCTGGCCCACGGCGCCGATGTGGAAGGCCCGACACCCGATGGCAAGACGGTGCTGATGATGGCGGCCATGTTCAACCGCGGCGAAATCATCGACAGCCTGCTGGAGCACGGTGCCCGCATCGACGCCACCTATGCAGGCGGTGCCACCGCCCTGTCCGCCGCCCGGCAGATGGGCGCGGCGCAAGCGGTGGAGCGCCTGTCCGCCCGGCATTGATCCCGGATGGGGCCCCGTGGGAGCGGATTCATCCGCGATTGGATTGCCTCCGCGCCTGCCGCATCCCCCTCACCCCGTAGGGCGGGTGAAACCCGCGTTGTCGTGGGCCCCGCCTTGTCGGGTTGCCCCGACCTGCAACGGCACGGTGCCGTAGGTTGGTGCCGAGCGTAGCGAGGCCCAACACCGCGAATTCCCGCTCGGCTCAGACGCATTGGGCACCACCCATGTAGGGGCGACTTCAGTCGCCAAGCAGACCGCAGGGCTGCTATGGCTCGGTGCTGCAGGTAGCACCGCCTGGTGGATGAAAAGAGCGTCATCCACCCTTGTATCTCGACTAATACCTCCACAGGGGTAATAGTCCCCGACTGATCATCGGGGGAGGGGCTGGAAGTCGTATCCATCCTTAGGCCACGAGCCTGCAACGTAGATAGTGCTCCGCCCCTCCACACTCACTCGAACAGCCCGAACGGTATCCAGAGCCTCGAGCTCGCATTCACAAGGTTGGGCCGGGTGCAGTGATGATCGCGTCTGAACGGATCGAGAGGAGAATCCATGCCCAGCGTCATCGGCATCGACATCGCCAAACACACCTTTGACCTCGCCACCCTGCAACCCAACGGCAAGTACCGCACCAAGGCCAAGCTGGCCAACGACAAAGCGGGCTTCGCCGTCTTGCGCGACTGGCTGAACAAACACAGCGAACCCGGAGCCTGGGTCGTGATGGAGGCCACCGGCATCCACCATGAAGCCCTGGCCGAATGGCTGTTGGAGCAAGGCTATCGGGTCTGTGTCCTCAACCCGGCACAAATCGCCCACTACGCCCGTAGTCAGTTGCAGCGGGTGAAGACCGACAAGGTCGACGCCAAGCTGATCGCCGAATACGGCGAGCGCCATCAGGACAGTCTGCGTCCCTGGCAACCCGAGCCCCGTGCCGTGCGGCGTTTGAAAGCCCTGGTACGGCGCCTGGAGGACCTGCGCGAAATCGAGCAGATGGAGCGCAACCGCCTGGAAGTGGCCGATGCCAGCGTCCAGGCCTCGATCCAGTCGGTGCTGGAACATATCGGTCAGGAGATCGAAGAGACCCTCAAGGCGATCGACGACCACATCGACAACGACCCGGATCTGCGCGGCAAGCGCGACCTGCTGACCAGCATTGACGGGATCGCCGACAAGACCGCCGCCCTGCTCCTGGCGGAGCTGGGCGACCCACTGCGCTTTGCCAACAGCCGCGCCGTCACTGCCTTTGCCGGGCTCAATCCGCGGCTGCAGGAGTCCGGGAACCACCGGGGACAGACACGTATCTCCAAGACGGGCTCATCGCGCCTGCGGGCCGGCTTGTTCATGCCCGCGATCAGTGCCCTGACGTACAACGAGGCTGTCAGGGCCCTGAGCGAACGATTGAGGGCGAAGGGCAAGACCGGCAAGCAGATCGTCTGCGCCGCCATGCGCAAGCTGCTGAGCATCGCCTACGGCGTCTTGAAATCAGGCCGGCCATTTGACGCAAAACTGGCCCTTGCTCACTAGAAATCAAGACGGTATCTACAAAAGCTGTCGGCGACAGGGCGTGGAAAGGAGGCGGCTGTAGGGCGGATGCAACCCGCGAAAGCCTTCCTCTCAGATTTCCAAACACCAGAAATGAAAAAGGAGCGGCGCTTGTGGCGCTGCTCCTTTGCCCGAAGGCCTAGGGTGGCGGGACGAGCCGCCTGTTGGAAAAGGCGCCAGGCGGATCACCGGGAACCTTGGGTGCCCACATCCCTCTTGAGGCGGTGGGCGCCAGGGGCCGGAGCCCCTGGTTGGAACGGGTGACGGGCCAGGCGTTCGCCTGGCCCGCCGGCCATCAGCCGATGGTCATCAGGCTGGCGTTGCCGCCGGCCGCTGCGGTGTTGACGCTCAGCGCGCGCTCGATCAGCAGGCGCTCCAGCGGCACCGCGGTCTCGCCCTGGGACAGGCCCTGGACGCCGATGATCGGGCCTTTGCGCGCTGCCACCTGTTGGCAGATGCCGCGCAGCTGGTCCGAGTCACCGTGGTGCAGCACGGCGTCGAATTCCACGCCTTCGGCTTTCCAGTCGGCGACCAGCCGGATGCGCGCCTGCACTGCCTTGGGCAGCTTGCCGCGCAGGGCCTTGGTGAGGTCACCGTCCTGCCAGACCACCGCGCTGCCGACCGCGAGGGCGGCGGCCAGCTGGGTCAGCAGGTCGCCTTCGTCGTCGGCCAGGCCCAGCACGTTGGCGCGGGGCAGCAGCATGTAGGTGTTGCGCTCGCCGGTCGGGCCGGGGAGGGTGCGGGTCAGGCCGCTCTGGGAGAGTTCGGCGAAGCTGTCGCAAAGGCTGGCCAGCTCGGCCTTGCCTTCCTTGCCCGCCCATTCCTTCAGCGCATCCAGCGGCTTGCCCAGGCGTTGCTCCAGGCTGTTGCGCAGGTGGGCGTCGGCCGCCTGTTCGTCCATGCGCTTGAAGGTGCGGCTCACGGCGTCCACCGGGCGGGTGGCCAGCAGGCGGTACATGTACAGTGGGCCGCCGGCTTTCGGGCCGGTGCCGGAGAGGCCTTCGCCACCGAAGGGCTGCACGCCGACCACGGCGCCGACCATGTTGCGGTTGACGTAGAGGTTGCCGGCATGGGCCTTGTCCACCACCTTGGCGATGGTCTCGTCGATGCGGGTATGCACGCCGAGGGTCAGGCCATAGCCGGTGGCGTTGATCTGGTCCAGCAGCTGGTCCAGGTCCTGGCGCTTGTAGCGCAGCACGTGCAGCACCGGGCCGAACACTTCGCGCTCCAGCTCGTCCAGGCTTTCCAGCTCGATCAGGGTCGGCATCACGTAGGTGCCGCGGCTCATCACGTCGCCTTCGGTGCGGGCGACCTGGAACACGTGGCGGCCCTTCTTGCGCATCGTCTCGATGTGCTTGTCGATGCCGGCCTTGGCTTCGGCGTCGATCACCGGGCCGATGTCGATGGCGAAGTTGTCCGGGTTGCCCAGGCGGCATTCGGACATGGCGCCCTTGAGCATCTCCAGGGCGCGGTCGGCCACGTCTTCCTGGATGCACAGCACGCGCAGGGCCGAGCAACGCTGGCCGGCACTGTCGAAGGCGGAGGCGACGACGTCGGTCACCACCTGCTCAACCAGCGCGGAGGAGTCGACGATCATCGCGTTCTGCCCGCCGGTCTCGGCGATCAGCGGGATCGGGCGGCCCTGGGAGTCCAGGCGGCCGGCGACGTTGCGGGCGAGGATGCCGGCGACTTCGGTGGAGCCGGTGAACATCACGCCCTTGACGCGCTCATCGCTGACCAGCGCGGCACCGACGGTATGGCCTTCACCCGGCAGCAACTGTACGGCGCCTTCGGGGATGCCGGCCTGGAGCAGGATGCGCACGGCCTGGGCGGCGATCAGTGGGGTCTGCTCGGCGGGCTTGGCCAGCACGGTGTTGCCGGCGGCCAGGGCGGCGGCCACCTGGCCGCTGAAGATCGCCAGGGGGAAGTTCCACGGGCTGATGCACACCACCGGGCCCAGGGGGCGGTGGCTGTCGTTGGCGAAGTCGTGGCGCGCCTGGGCGGCGTAGTAGCGCAGGAAGTCGACGGCCTCGCGCACTTCGGCGATGGCGTTGGCGAAGGTCTTGCCGGCCTCGCGGCAGAGCAGACCCATCAGCGGCTGGATCTCGGCTTCCATCAGGTCGGCGGCGCGGTCCAGGGCGGCGGCGCGTTCGACCGGCGGGGTGGCCTGCCAGATCGGCGCGGCGGCCAGCGAGGCGAGCACGGCGTTGCCGACGTCTTCCAGGCTGGCGTTCTGCACGTGGCCGACGATGTCGCGGCGGTCGGCCGGGTTGATTACCGGCAGGCTCTCGCCTTCGGCTACCGGGCAGCCCAGCATCGGGCGGGCGCGCCAGTCGGCGTGGCCGCTGCTGAGCAGGGCACTGGACAGGGAGCCCAGGCGGTGCTCGTTGGACATGTCGATGCCGCTGGAGTTGGCGCGGGCGGCGCCATACAGGTCACGCGGCTGGGGGATGCGCGGGTGCGGCTTGCCCAGGGCGCCTTCGGCGGCGGCGATGGCTTCGATGCTGACGACCGGGTCTTCCACCAGTTGCTTGATGGAGATGGTCTGGTCGGCGATGCGGTTGACGAAGCTGGTGTTGGCGCCGTTTTCCAGGAGGCGGCGGACCAGGTAGGCCAGCAGCGTCTCGTGGGTGCCCACCGGTGCGTAGATGCGGCACGGGCGGTTCAGCTTGCCGTCGGCGATCTTGCCCACCACCTGCTCGTACAGCGGCTCGCCCATGCCGTGCAGGCACTGGAACTCGTACTGGCCCGGGTAATAGTTCTGCCCGGCGATGTGGTAGATGGCCGAGAGGGTGTGGGCGTTGTGGGTGGCGAACTGCGGGTAGATGGCATCCGGCACCGCCAGCAGCTTGCGCGCGCAGGCGATGTAGGAAACGTCGGTGTAGACCTTGCGGGTGTAGACCGGGAAGCCTTCCAGGCCGTCGACCTGGGCGCGCTTGATCTCGCTGTCCCAGTAGGCGCCTTTCACCAGGCGGATCATCAGGCGGTGACGGCTGCGACGGGCCAGGTCGATGACGTAGTCGATCACGTACGGGCAGCGCTTCTGGTAGGCCTGGATGACGAAGCCGACGCCGTTCCAGCCCTTGAGCTGCGGCTCGAAGCAGAGGCGCTCGAGCATGTCGAGGGAGATTTCCAGGCGGTCCGCTTCCTCGGCATCGATGTTCAGGCCGATGTCGTACTGCTTGGCCAGCAGGGTCAGCGATAGCAGGCGCGGGTACAGCTCGTCCATCATCCGCTCGTACTGGGCGCGGCTGTAGCGCGGGTGCAGGGCGGAAAGCTTGATGGAGATGCCCGGGCCCTCGTAGATGCCGCGGCCGTGGGAGGCCTTGCCGATGGAGTGGATGGCCTGCTCGTAGGACGCCAGGTAGCGCTGGGCGTCTTCCTCGGTCAGCGCGGCTTCACCGAGCATGTCGTAGGAGTAGCGGAAGCCCTTGGTCTCGAAGGCGCTGGCGTTGGCCAGGGCCTCGGCGATGGTCTCGCCGGTGACGAACTGCTCGCCCATCAGGCGCATGGCCATGTCCACGCCCTTGCGGATCAGCGGCTCGCCGGACTTGCCGATGATGCGGTTCAGCGAGCTGGAGAGGCCGGCCTCGTTGTGGGTCGACACCAGCTTGCCGGTGATGAGCAGGCCCCAGGAGGCGGCGTTGACGAACATCGAGGGGCTTTGGCCCAGGTGCTGCTGCCAGTTGCCGTTGCTGATCTTGTCGCGGATCAGGGCATCGCGGGTGCCCTTGTCGGGGATGCGCAGCAGGGCTTCGGCCAGGCACATCAGCGCCACGCCTTCCTGGGAAGAGAGGGAGAACTCCTGCAGCAGGCCCTGGACGATGCCGGCGCGGCCGCTGGCGCTCTTCTGGTTGCGCAGCTTCTCGGCGATGCCGTAGGCGAGCTTGTAGGTGGCGTCGGCCATGTCGGCGGGCAGGCGGGCCTGCTCCAGCAGCATGGGCACCACTTCTTCCTCGGGGCGACGGTAGGCGCCGGTGATGGCGGCACGCAGCACGGACTGCGGCAGGATGCTTTCGGCGAAATCCAGGAACGGCTGGTGGATCGGGTCGATCAGGGCTTCCACCGCTTCCAGGTCACCCTCGGCCAGGCGCGCGGCGATGCCCTGGAGCTCGGGAAGGGTCTTGCCGCTTTCCAGGGTCTCCAGGTAGCTGTAGATGGCCTGCTTGATCAGCCAGTGCGGCGTGCGGTCGATCTGGCGTGCGGCTTCCTTGAGGCGCTCACGGGTCGCTTCATCGAGTTTCACGCCAAGGGTGGTGGTGGTTGCCATTTCTTATCCTCATTCCTGCCGTGGTCGCGACGGCTTAGCGGCGCCAAGAGTATCCGCGCGTGAAGCGAGGTGCAACCAGGTGCAACCTAAGTTTTCCGGTATTTCCGATCACCTGTTTCCGACCAGGCCATCACCCGCACCGCCTTGGTGCCAGTGGGCTGGCGGCTTTCCCTGCAAAGGTGCAACCCGGTGTTTCGAGGGCGGTCGCGTCGCCCAGTCGTTAGCCTAGACCGTTTCTGGTTGCACCTGTGGGTCAATCGGGATTTCCGCGGGGCCCGGCGGAACGACGGAGTGGGTCGAGGAGGGGCTTGAGGCCGTTGTGGTCGATCTCCTGCATCAGGGCGAGCAGTCTGCCGATCTCACCTTTCGGGAAGCCTTCACGGGCGAACCAGTTGAGGTAATGGCCGGGCAGGTCGGCCAGCAGGCGGCCCTTGTACTTGCCGTAGGGCATTTCACGGGTCACCAGGAGCAGCAGGTCTTCGGGGTTCATCGGTCTCGTACCGGCCGGGAAGAAGAGGTCGGCAAGAATACCCGCTATCTGCCGGCTGTCACTTGAGTGCGCGTCACGAAGCCGATATTTTTGAGCCGCCTAATCATTAGTCTGCTACCCAAAAGGGGGCGGGCGCCCCGGAATCCCCATGAGCACCCAGATACCTTCGCTGCGCCGAGAGGAGCCCCTAAAGGGCATCCTGCTCGTCTGCGTGGCGATTTTCCTGTTCTCCAGCCACGACGCGATCTCCAAGTACCTGTCGGCGTTCTACCCGATCGTCATGGTGGTGTGGGTGCGCTACCTGGTGCACACGCTGCTGATGGCGGGCTTCCTGCTTCCTCGAGAGGGCCTGCGCGTATTGCGCACCCAGCGTCCGCTGCTGCAGCTGGGCCGGGCGCTGTGCCTGATCGGCACGAGCCTGTTCTTCACCACCGGCTTGCGCTACATCCCCCTGGCGGAAGCCACGGCGGTGAACTTCCTGGCGCCGCTCCTGGTGACGGCGCTGTCGGTGCCCTTGCTCGGCGAGCGCGTCACCCGCGGGCAGTGGCTGGCGGTGCTGCTGGGCCTGGGCGGGGTGATGCTGATCGTGCGGCCGGGCAGCTCGCTGTTCACCCCGGCGATCCTCCTGCCGCTGGCCTCGGCGCTGTGTTTCGGCTTCTACCAGCTGCTCACCCGGCGCCTGAGCCAGACCGACAGCCCCGGCACCAGCAACTTCATCACCGGCATCACCAACACCCTGATCATGAGCACCCTGGTGCCGTTCTTCTGGGAAGCACCGACCACGCTGGCCCACGGCCTGCTGCTGCTGGCGCTGGGAGCCTGCGGAATGGGCGGGCACGTGCTGCTCACCCAGGCCTTCCGGTATGCGTCACCGGCCCTGCTGGCGCCATTCAGCTATGGGCAGATCGTCTTCGCCGGGCTGCTCGGCTTCGTGCTGTTCGGCCACGCGCCGGATGCCATCGGCCTGGTCGGCATCCTGGTGATCGTCGGCAGCGGCCTGTTCACGGCCTACGCGCAGCGGCGCTGAAGTCGTCGACGCTGCGTGCCAGCGTGTGGCTGGCCTGGGCGTTGTCGACGTACTCCTTGAGCCAGCGCAGCACCTCCACCGGCTCCCAGCGGGCCGGGTCGAAGAGGGCATAGGCCAGCCCCTGGTAACCCACCACATCGAGCTGCTTGTGGTAGCCGGCACGCTGGAACAGCGCCTCGATCTCCGCCAGGCAGGTGTTGAAGTGCACCCGTGTGAACGGCGTCTTGCCGTCGGTCACCAGCCCTTCCAGGCGCAGTTCCGCGACCGCTTCGCTCACCGTGTCCACGGCCATCCGGTTGACCGTGTATTTCAGCTGCAGTACGTCGACCATCCCTGTTCTCCTCCTCAATGCGGGCCATGCGCCTTGATGCGGCTTCCAGCCGGCTGGCGCAGGGGGCGGGTGTCCGGCCGCTTCGGCGAGCGGGGTGGAAAGCCGAGACCGGTGACCTGGGAAACGATGATCCCAGGGATTTGTGACAGTGGTTTTGGCAAGGCCAACGGAGCTGAAAGGTTCATAGGACGCTTCCCTGAAATACTGTATATTTATACATCTATCAGCTTCGCCGCTTCGTTTGCAACAAAACTCCGATGAACAAACGTTGTCAGTGAGAGCCTTGAAAACAGCCGTACCGGGAACCCCAGAAGTAATGATCCGTCTCGTCCTGCTGCTGAGCCTTCTATTGGCCGGCACCGCCCATGCCTCCGCCCCCCGCACCTTCCAGGAAGCCAAGAAAGTCGCCTGGAAGCTCTACGCCTCCCACCCCGTCGAGTTCTATTGCGGCTGCCGCTACAGCGGCAACAAGGTCGACCTGAAGAGCTGCGGCTACGTACCCCGCACCAACGCCCAGCGCGCCAAGCGCATCGAGTGGGAGCACATCGTCCCGGCCTGGGTCATCGGCCACCAGCGCCAGTGCTGGCAGAAGGGCGGGCGCGAGAACTGCGCGAGGAACGACGCCGCCTTCCGTCGCGCCGAGGCCGACCTGCACAACCTGGTGCCGAGCATCGGCGAGGTGAACGGCGATCGCAGCAACTACGGCTTCGGCTGGCTGCCGCAGAAGCCCCGCCAGTACGGTGCCTGCCAGATGG